>JBDTLS010000063.1:0-12086 GCA_039934655.1 Sphingobium sp. | reverse complement strand
AATCACTTATCCGAGCAAAAAGGAATCCCTATTGTCCACAGGCCTTAGAGCGTTTGAATAATCGCCGAAAAATCCAGTCCGCCGTTACTCTCGCCTGCAAACGCCTCATAGAGTGCGGTAGCCCGCTCGGCCATTGGCGTGTTAGCGTTAACGTCCTTGGCAGCCCCCATCGCGAGGCGCAAATCCTTCAGCATCAGCGCGGTCGCGAATCCGCCCTGATAGGCGTTGTCGGCCGGGGTCGTTGGCCCTACTCCCGGCACCGGGCAATAGCTGGTCATCGACCAGCTCTGCCCCGAAGATATACTCGAAATATCATAAAAGGTTTGCAGGTTCAGGCCGAGCTTTTCGGCAAGCGCAAAGGCCTCGCAAGTGGCGATCATCGTCGCGCCGAGCAACATATTGTTGCATATTTTCGCCCCTTGCCCCGCACCCGCATCGCCTGCGTGAATAACCGCCTTGCCCATCGCGGCCAGAATCGGCTGCGCGTCGGCAAAGGCGTCATCTTCGCCACCGACCATGAAAGTCAGCGTGCCGCCATTTGCCGCCGCAATGCCGCCCGACACCGGCGCGTCCATCATGTGATAGCCTGCCGCCTGCGCATCCCCAATAACCTTGCGCGCGGTGGCTACGTCGATGGTCGAGCAGTCGAGCAGCAAGGCCGATGTCGGCGCGTGACCGAGGATGTCCTGGGCATATACGTCATCGACGATCTGGCCGTTGGGCAGCATCGTGATCACCGCATCAACGCCCACTACCGCCTGCTTCGCGTCCGTAAAAGCCGTGCAGCCATTTTGGCTGGCGTTCGCCAGAGCGGCTTCCGAGAGATCGAAAGCATTCACTGCATGGCCGGCCTTCACCAGATTGGCGGCCATGCCGCCGCCCATATTGCCGAGGCCGATAAATGCGATTTTCATGATTATCTACCTGTCCAATTGCCGGGGCGTTTTTCGACGAACGCTGCCATGCCCTCTGCCTTATCCTGTGTAGCGGTCAAAATCTGGAACAAGCGCCGCTCGGTATAGAGCCCCTGCGCGAGGCCGGTTTCAAACGCCAGATTGACCATTTCCTTATTGATCATCGCTGCCATCGACGGCATCGCGGCGATGGTGGCAGCTGTCTTGAGGGCGTCATCGAGCAATTCCGCCGCAGGAACAACCCGTGCGACCAGCCCGGCGCTTTCGGCCTCTTGCGCATTCATCATCCGACCGGTCAGGCACATTTCCATCGCCTTCGACTTGCCGACCGCACGGGCCAGCCGCTGCGATCCACCCATGCCGGGCGCCACGCCAAGTTTGATTTCGGGCTGGCCAAATTTGGCGGTATCGGCCGCGATAATGAAATCGGCCATCATCGCGAGTTCGCATCCCCCACCTAAAGCGAACCCAGCCACGGCGGCAATCCAGGGCTTGCGGGTGGCCGTGACCCGGCTGGTCCATTGCGAAAAGAAGTCTTCGAGGAAAAAATCAGCGGCTGGCTTGTCGGCCATTTCCTTGATGTCCGCTCCGGCCGCGAACGCCTTCTCACTTCCCGTAAGGACGAGGCAACGCTGACTCGCGTCGGCGTCATAGCTTGCCATGACGTCGATCAGATCGGCGAGCACTTGCGCGTTGAGGGCGTTCAATGCCTGCGGACGGTTGAGCGTAACCAGCGTGACCGCATCGCGCCGTTCCACCAGAACTGTTTCATAGGTTGCAGCTTGGGTCATAACGGGGTCCATTCCTTGTCTGGCGCGAGGGGCGCGAAGAGTGAGTCGATCAACCCCTCGCTTACAGCTTCCGGAGACGGAGGAGTCCAGACCGGCGCATTGTCCTTGTCAAAAATCACCGCGCGCACCCCTTCGACAAAATCGGGGCGGCGGATGACATGGCAGGCGAGGCGATATTCCATACGCATATTGTCGGAAAAATCGGTAAATCGCGCACCTGCCGCCAACTGCCGCAGGGCAACCTTGACCGTTTGCGGCGATTTGGTGGTGAGCGTTGCGAGTTGCTGCTGTGCCCAATCGCCGCCGTCTGTGGAGAGAGTCGCGAGAATATCCTCATAGCGATCGGACGCGAACAGCCGATCGACGTCGGCGCGCTGGGTGGCAAGCGCGGAAGGCGGCGGAGTTTCGCGCGCCCTATCAAGAATAGTGGCCAGGCTGGCGGGATCGCCGAGAATATCCGCTTTTACCTGATCCAGCTTGTCCGACGCCATATAATGCGTCGCGATACCGATCGCCGCACAATCCGCGCCATCGATACGCGCACCGGTGGTCGCCAGCCACGCGCCAATCCGCCCCGGCAAGCGCGGCAGATACCAGCCTCCGCCCACATCGGGAAACAATCCGATGCCCGTTTCCGGCATGGCGAAGCGCGTCCGCTCCGTTGCGATACGATAGCGGGCGGGCATCGATATACCGACCCCCCCACCCATCACGATGCCATCGATGAACGCGACGATCGACTTGGGGTAGCTGAACAGCAGATGATTCATGCGATATTCGACGAAGAAGAATTGCTCGGCCTCGACGCAATCCGCCTTCGCGCTGTTGGCGATCAAGGCGATGTCCCCACCTGCGCAGAAGCCACGCGACAATTTGGGGTCGCCATCCGGGGCGGGTGCATGATCGATCATCACCGCAACCACAGCATCGCTTTCGCGCCAGTCTAGCAGTGCGGCGTTAATGGCCTCGCACATCACTGGAGTCAGCGCATGGAGCGCCTTCGGACGGTTAAGGCGGATGCGGCCGACCCCGCCCACCACATCGATCAGCACTTGATCGGTCATTGTTGCAGTATGTCACGCGCGATGATCATCCGCATGACCTGGTTGGTGCCTTCCAGGATCGAGTGCACACGCAAGTCCCGCCAGAAACGCTCGATTGGATAGTCCATCAGGTAGCCATAGCCGCCATGCATTTGCAGCGCCCGGTCGGCAATCGCGCTGCCCGTGTCCGTAGCCAGCCTTTTGGCCATAGCGGCAAAGCGGGTCTTGTCGTGCGCGTTTTCCGTCACCTTGACCGCCGCCATATAAAGGAGCGCGCGTGCAGCCTCCAGCTCTGTCGCCATGTCGGCCAGTGTGAATTGAGTGTTCTGAAAATCGGCAATCGCTTGGCCGAACTGCTTGCGATCCTTGGTATAACTCACCGCCTCATCGAGGCAGCGTTGCCCACCGCCCAGCGAACAGGCTCCGATATTCAAACGCCCTCCGTCCAGACCAGCCATAGCGATGCGGAAGCCGTCACCTTCTCCGCCGACAAGATTTTCGACCGGTACGCGCACGCCATCGAAATTGACCTGCGCTGTGGGTTGCGAATGCCAGCCCAGCTTGCGTTCCTGCGCGCCGAAGCTGACGCCCGGCATATCCTTTTCGAGGACAAGGCAACTGATGCCCTTCGCGCCTTGCGCACCGGTGCGGACCATCGTGACGTAAACCTCGGTTTCGCCACCGCCGGAAATGAACTGTTTGGAGCCGGTCACGATATAATGATCGCCGTCACGCACAGCCTTAGTCTTGAGCGCCGCCGCGTCCGATCCTGCGCCCGCTTCGGTCAGGCAATAGCTTGCAAGCTGGTTTGCGCTCACCAACGCAGGAAGATATTTCGCCTTGACTGCCTCACCGCCAAAGCGATCAATCATCCCGGCCGACATATTATGGATCGAAATGAAGGCGCTGGTCGAGGGGCAGCCATAGGCCATCGCCTCCATTATCAACGCCGACTCCAACCGCCCCAGGCCGATACCGCCCGCCTCTTCGCTCACATATATGCCGCAGAACCCCAGCTCCGCCGCGGCCTTGACAGTATCGCGCGGGAAGAGATGCTCCTCGTCCCAATTGGCGGCGTGCGGCGTAATCGCATCGGCAGTGAAACGGCGCGCCATTTCCTGAATGGCGTATTGGTCATCCGTGAGGTCGAATTGGTCCACGCCTATTAACCCAGCTTCGCGATAACATTACCAAATAATATTTCGTCGCTCGGCAATTCCTTGGCCTTTACCAAAGGCTTGCTGACCCATGTTTCATTGATCAGGTCGCGCCACGTAATATTATTGTTGGTACCATTACCACCCCAGCTACCACAACCAAGTGAGAAAGTCTGGCGCATTCCGTTCCAGAGATTGCCGCTGTTTGACGCCGATTGCGGTTGGTTGACCATCACACGGCTGGTGTGTGTGGCGCTCGCGAGCTTCA
This sequence comes from Sphingobium sp., assembly GCA_039934655.1. GTDB lineage: Bacteria > Pseudomonadota > Alphaproteobacteria > Sphingomonadales > Sphingomonadaceae > Sphingobium. The sequence goes on along the minus strand of JBDTLS010000063.1, from coordinate 7,913 downwards.
TGATGTTCTCGTCGGATTGCGAATAGATTCCGCAACTATGCCCTTGCCCCTGATAAGCCTGTATCGCGTTTGTAAGCGTTATCGCTTCATCAAGATCATTTGCGCGATACAACGCCATCGCTACCGTCATCTTCTCGCCGGAAAATGGATGATCTGGCCCCGTGCCAGTTTCGGGAATGATGAAAAATTGTGTCCCGTCAGGAATATCAAAACCCGCAATGCCGGCAATAAAGGCAGGGCTTTGTGCCACCACCTTGGCGTTGATATGACCATCAACCCACAGCACCGCCTGATATTTGGCTTTTTCATCTGCATTCAGGATGTACCCGCCCTTGGCGACGAGCTTGGCAAGCATCGCGTCATAAATTCCATCGATCAAAATGACCGAATTATCGGATGAACAGCTCGCCGCGAAGTCCAACGTCTTCGAAATGCGAATTTTTTCGGCAGCATCATCGAGATCAGCAGTTTCATCGACCGTAATAACCGCATTTCCCACGCCCACACCGAGTGCAGGGGTACCGCTTGAATAGGCTGCGGTCACCATTGCCGAACCGCCGGTAGCTAGCACGCGGTCACACTGGCGCATCAGTTCGTTGGTCTTTTCAACCGACGGTACGTCGATGCTCAGCACCAGATCTGCGGGCGCACCCATCTTGACGATGGCTTCGCGCATCAAATCACAGATCATCTTGTTGGTAAGTTTAGCGCGAGGATGCGGTGCAACAATAATTGAATTGCGTCCCTTTACGGCCGAAATAGCTTTGATGACGGGGGTTGCTTCCGGGTTGGTGGACGGCGACAACGCACCAATAACCCCAACCGGCTTTGCAATTTTAACAATGTTGCGCGCTTTGTCCTCTTCGATCACGCCCACCGACTTGTCATCGATGATGTCCATGAGTGTCGCGCGTGTTTTGCGGGATATCTTGAGAAACTTCCCGTCATAATTGCCGAGTTGCGTTTCATCGACGGTATGTTGCGCAATCTTTTCCGAAACACCGGGCTTGGCAACCGCCCATACCATTGCGCGGATCAAATCATCCACTTGCTGTTGGGTGTAATGCTCTATCTGCGCCTGTGCAGCACGCGAGCGGGCAACCAGCACTGCGATCTCTTCGACGACTGCGTTTTCGGATGCCGCGTCTATTATACTGTGCTTGCCCATGCAGAGCTCTCCTTTACTTTCAGGTGCAGGATTTCCGGCATTAACGCAGCCGTATCCCATTCCCATCATTTGTGCATCCCGTGCGACAGCAATCATCGAGACCGCTATCCACTCAGGTTGATATGCCAACATCATAGATTATAACGAGCGGCAAAAACAAGGACTGGATTTGCCAGACGATACTGCATAAATGCAGTTTATGAACTGGGGCGATTTACCATATTTTCTTGCGGTGGCGCGGCATGGGCAGCTTGCGAAAGCGGCATCGTTACTGCGTGCCGACGCCACGACTGTCAGCCGCCGTATTCGCCGTTTGGAACAATCCATGCAGACGCGTTTGTTCGAACAGGGTGATGATGGCCGTGTTCTGACACTGGCGGGGCGTAATCTGTTGAGACGCGCAGAAGCGATGGAACGACTTGCTCAGGATGCCGCCACCAGCACACAGGAAGCCGGATCACAGTCGCTAACCGGAACGGTCCGCATCAGTGTGGCCGAGGGATTTGGCACATGGTTCATCAGCCAGCATCTCGCCAGCTTTGCCAATGCCTATCCACAGTTGGAAATCGATCTGGTTGCCAACAGCGGCTTTCTCAATCCGACCCGCCGAGAGACCGATCTCGCCATTCTGTTGGCACGCCCACGTAAGGGGCCGCTGGTAACCCGCAAACTGACCGGCTATCGGCTTGGACTATATGCGTCCCATTCCTATTTGCGTTCAGCACCAAAGATTATTGACGCAATTGACATGAAAAAGCATCGGCTGATTGGATATATTCCCGACGTAATATATGCTCCGGAACTGCGGTATCTTGATGAGCTGCCGTTCGCAGGTCACGCTCAACTTCGCTCATCCAGCATAAATGCGCAGCATCAAATAGCGGTCGCTGGCGCAGGCATTGGAATTCTGCCTGGTTTTATTGCCGACCCGGATGCGCAGCTAAGTCGTATACTACCTTCCATTAAAATCGAACGCAGCTTCTGGCTAACCACCCATCGGGAGACACGCGGGTTTCCTGCGGTACGCGCCTTCAGCCAATGGCTGGTGCAACTCGTTGCCGAAAATCAGCATTTATTGCATGGATGAATTTTCTTTGAAACGTTAGCGCCCGTCCTGTATTCACTTCGCACGCGGCACTTATGGCTTTCTTCGCCAAAGGCGGTGGCCTGACCAATCTCATGCACGCACAGCGCGACATATGTGCTGGCTCCTTAAACGAGCATGACGCCTGAAAGGCTATTATAGCTCTTGTTCGAACTGAAGGTTGCCATATGGGACAAGTTCGTCACGGAAGCTCCGCGTCAAGCCTTTGGTGTCGGCACCGTAGGACACTTTGGAACCGTTGCAAACCCTCAACTTATGGCGGAAAATGCGCCGTTCGCATAAATCAGCGGGTCGATATCCACCCGGTTCTGAATATCTACTACCGTGCCGATACAAATGGTGTGAGTGCCAAACGAAATAAGCTCGCTGCGGGTACACACCAGCGATACCTGGGCATCGCGAAGAATAGGCGGACCCATTTCATGACGAACCCAGTCGGCGTTTTCAAACCGCACATCGCGCAGGCTGTTGTCGGAAAAGCGTTTTGCGATCTCGATCTGGTCAGTGTGCAAAATGTTGACGGCGAAGTGGGACGCGCTCGTCAGGTGGGAATGGAGCGACGCCGCCCGGTTGATGCACACGAGCAAACTCGGCGGTTCAGCCGAAAGCGAACATACTGCTGTCGCCGCCATGCCCTTGAACACGCCATCATCGGTCAGGGTGACAAGCGTGACGCTGGCCGCCAGTCGCCGCATCGCCTGCTTGAATTCCATGCCGATATGATCCGTCATTACCTGTCACCTGTGGCCCAGCGCGGACCATACTAACGAACAAAAGCCGGGAGCAGATAACAGCGCGCATACTATTCGCCAACCTCTATCGGATGGCAGGGCGATTAATTTTTGTGGCGTTATCAAAGTTCCCCCTGTCTGGCTTTGACCGTCTGGCTTTGACCGTCTGGCTTTTACCGCGTCGCTTTTTGGTTTGCGCCCGGCCAACAAACGTGCCGCATCCGCAAGAAAACCCCAAATTTCTAGTAGCTTGCGTTGATGGAGGGCTTAAAGCATCGTGCGCAAAAGTGGGAACCGATTTTGCGCAAAAAACGATGCGAAAACAAATAACTAGAGCAAGCGCCCTGCGTCAGATTTAACGCAGCTTGCTCTGGCGTGACCCCCAACCTTCATCTGGTTGCGATTAGAGCCTCGGTGACGTGACCCCCTGCAGGGTGTCCCGCCCGCAGATCCTGCAACAGGTTCGGGTTGAGGCGATCAAGGTTTGGGGAATAAATCAGGTCAGTTTTCAGTGATATTAGGTGTTTGGTCCCGGTATTTGATGGTGCATTATCCATGCAGCAATGGAAGGATGCGCTATCCCAGGCGTGTCGGGCGACTGGATCTGTCCTGGCACTGCTGCTCGTGACCGGCCTCCACTGAGTGGTCCGTGTTGTTTGTTAGTGCATTTGTGCCTCCATCGCCAGTGTTGACCGGAGGTGGAGTGTAGCGGAACCGGAGGGCGGCACTGGCGATAGAACGGCTTCTGGAGCGAGTGGTCGATAGCCCAGCGATCTGTGTGGGCGGAAGGTATGTAATGCCGCCCCCAAGCTTCGATCAGTAGTTTGGCTTCGATAAGGCTGTAAAATATCTCGCCATTGAGCAGTTCGTCACGCATGGCGTAGCAGCGCCGTCACCCTACGATAGCCGTAAGCGAGAATCGAACCATGCCGGGGGCATGGGGAGACTCGCAGCCATATTGCTTCGCCAAGGCAATGATGTCCTGCGTCAGGGCCTGCTCGTCGTCAGCCCCGCGCGGCACCTTGCGCTGCGGCGATCAATGTTGTCCGAGTACGCGGCATATCCGCCGTTCGGACACCGGCAATGCCTGCCGGACATGATCGATGCATCGCCTTCGCCGTGCGGGACTCAGAAGTTTCCCCGTGCATTCGGTTCTCGCCATGCCCCCGGCATGGCTGCGCTGCCTCATTCCTGTAAAATCAGCTTGTCCAGCGTCAGATCAGAGATCGCGCGGCACAGCCGACTATTCTCCTTCTCCAAACCCTTCATCCGCCGAGCCTGATCGGTCTTCAGACCGTCATATTCCTTGCGCCAGCGGTAATAGGTCTGCTCGCTGACCGCCAACCGGCGGCACATCTCGCCAACCGATAAGCCCTGCGCCAGCACGATCTCCGCCTCGCGTAGCTTGCCGATAATCTCCTCCGGCTTGTGTTTCTTGAATGGCATTCTTCATCTCCTTCATGATCCAAAATAACAAATATTTTGGATCACTCAGAAAGGGGGCAGATCAGAGGTGCGCGTATGATTCAGGTGACTTGTGACGGGCTAGCGTGCGTCCGGCCTCCAGGCCGACACTGTACGGAAGAATGCTTCGCTTTCCTGATATCCCAGCGCCCTATTGCTTAGGGGGAGGTAGCTGAGTTTGACGATCACCGTCCGGGTGTCAGGATCTACGTAAATGAACTGCCCCTGCAGGCCGACTGCCATATAGGCATTTGAATCGACCAGCGTCCACCACTGGTACTGGTAGCCTTGATCGTCGTCAGGTGTAACCGGTTCCGGGCCGGTGGGGACCGTCGATTCCTTCACCCAGTCCGCAGAGATGATCTGGCGATCGCCCACGCGGCCTTTGTGCAACATCATCTGCCCGATGCGGGCGTAATCGCGAAGGACCGCGTTGAAGCCCATGCCGTTGGTCGGACGGCCTACGCCCGGCGGGCCATCGGTAAGGAAAAACCCATCCGATTCGGCGCCCAGTGGTTTCCACAAGCGCTCGCTCATATATTGGTTCACCGGCTTGCCGGTAGCCTTTTCCAGAACCCAGCCAAGGATATTGGTGTTGAGGGTGGAGTAGAGATAGGTTGAGCCAGGTTTGTTGATCCGCTTGACCAGGAATGCCTCGTCAACCGAGCGCCGACGGTTGAATATCATGGTATCCTCACGGATCTTGTCTGACGCGCTGCCGGCTTCAGGCCTGTAATTGTCCGAGCGATCGACGCCCGATTTCATCAGGAGAAGGTCCTTTACCGAAGCGCCTGCAAAGGCGGAGCCTTTCAGTTCGGGCACGTAAGTCTCGACCTTGTCGTCCAGGGCCTTGATGAATCCGTCTTCCAGCGCAGCACCAACCAGAATCGATGTAATCGACTTTGCCGTCGACATCGACAGGAAGTGCGTATCGGGGCGAGTGAAGTTCCGATAGTTTTCGTAGACTATCTTGTCGTCCTTCATGATCAGCAGGGCGTTGGTATAGGTGCGCTCCAGGAACTGGCCCGGGGTGTATCGCGTTCCATGAAAATCATAGGTGAAATCGAGCGGGCGTTCATCGCGCAACAGGGGCAATACGGTCTCCCCGGCTTTTACCGGTGCAGTGTTGAAGATCGAATCGATGCTGTGAAACGTCAGAGCGTTCACCGATTCATCCATGAAAGTCCTGCGAAGTACCTGGATGGCGGGTGTAGGCTCTCCCACTGCGGGCGCGGCGGCATTTTGGGGCATGGCCGCACTCGCACACAGTGTGGAAATCGCTGCCGTCGCCACCAGTAAAGCGGCGCGCGCCGCGCTTAAGGCTCGTGTTGTTACGGGCATATTGATCCCTTCTTGTTGGCGTTGCATCACTCCATGCAGGCGTTCCGATGCCCACAACCTGTACCGCAAAGGCATACGCATATTTCTTGATTAATCAAACAATATGCGTAAATTATCGGGCTGGAAGATGTGAAGCAGACACGCCGGTGGGAAATCGTTTGACAGGAATGCCCTGGTTCGCTGCCGCCGGGTGTTATCGGTCCACACGTGTCGCTTCGTCGTCGTCTCGCAACAACGGCTGAATCACATGTCACTGATATTGCCTACTTTATCTTTCGGTCAGCCGCTTAGACTCAAGCATGGAGCCAAACATATGATGCCTCTCAACTTCTCCCGGCGACAATTCGGTCTTGGCGCCAGTTCGCTGGCTACCTTGCTCTTTTCCGGCCGCGCAAGTAGCCAAGTCTCGCAAAGCAGACTTGAGCAGCGCCGCGTCTGGGCGTTACCGCGGGACAATTATGTTCCGTTCTACAAGCTGTTCGAAAGTGGCATCGTCAGAAAGGGCGCCACGACCTCCCCGCTCCCGGATGCGAGTGAGAAACTTGATCTGACATTCGATTTTGATGGCCGAAGCTACACCCTGGATGAATACCAGAAGATTACGAAGACCTATGGCCTGATCGTCATCAAGGACGGCAGCGTGAGGCACGAAGCCTATGGTTTCGGCGCAAACCGTGAAAGCCTCCTGTGGTCAGCTTCCATGTCCAAGTCGATTGTGTCGATCTTGGCGGGTATCGCGGTTGGGCGCGGCAGTATCAGATCGGTCGAGGATCAGATCACCGAGTATCTGCCGGAACTGAGAGGCACCGGCTACGAAGGGGTCAGGATTCGCAATGCCTTGCAAATGCGATCCGGCGTCGATTGGGACGACAATTTCTTCGCCCCCGGGCCCGCATTGGATGCGCAAATTGCTTCTTTGATCGAGAACCGCGCGCGCTATACGGACATCGCACAGCAGACGCGCAGCGGGTACAAGCCCGGCAGCCGGCTCAACTACAATTCGCTGGATACAGCCATTATCGCCTGGCTGGTCGAACGGGCGGTGGGTATGCCGCTGAGCGAGTTCACTTCGCGCTATTTATGGCAACCGCTGGGGGCTGAGGCTGATGCCTATTGGCTGACAGACGGACCAAAGAGCGTCGGCAGGGTCTTTGCGGCCGGAGGCTACAACGCCCGATTGCGCGACTATGCGCGGATCGGGCAGCTCATGTTGCACAATGGCCGGGTGGGAGAGCAGCAGGTACTGCCCAGCAGCTGGGTGGCGGCTACTTTTGCCCAACCGACCGACCCGGTCTTGCACGAAGGGCTTTACCAGTATGGCTATCAATGGTGGCTCCCGGATCAGCAGCCAGGCTTCTCGGCCGTGGGAGGGTTCGGCCAATATATTCATGTTAACCCCAAGGCAGGGTTGGTGATTGCAAAGAACAGCTGGAATCCGGCGCCTGCCGGCACATTCAACGGACAGAAGGAACTGATTGCGCAGGATAATATGGCCCTGGCCTTTTTTGCCGCCGCTGCCGCGAAGCTGTGCTGAACAAAGAATTTAAAGGATTGACGATGCGAATGGTCAGAAGGCAGATTTTGCAGATAGAGGGAAGGTACTCCGAGAGGGACACCAAGCTGAGCAATGCGAGCGTGACGAGGCACGGCAGCGGTTAAGTGCCGAGGCTGACGGCGACTCGACGTCTTGTACTCTGATCGCGCCGATGGCCGCATCGAAGTCGAATTTTACGACCGGATGGTTGTGCAATGGCGGGATGGGCGGACCCGTTGCCTGCGCGACGGGGAGCCACTTCATTCAGCTGATGACAGCTATGTCAATGATGCGTTTGAGCTTCTCAAGCATGTCCACAATGCCCATCTGGAATTCGCAAAACGCCCTCCAATAGAGAAAAGACGGATGCTGAATTTGCAACTAACGAACTGATCTTGGGCACACGGCATGATGTCCGCAAAATTCTGGCAACAATTTGATATTATTGTATAAACTGTTACCCTGAATGAACTTGCGGGTGCGCCCAAAAAGGGTGAAAATCGCCAAATTGAGAACTGGCTCCCCGAGTAGGATTCGAACCTACGGCCATTCGATTAACAGTCGAATGCT
>JBDTLS010000062.1:0-12092 GCA_039934655.1 Sphingobium sp. | reverse complement strand
GGAGCGCGGTGGTGCTGGCCGACGCCACGGAGGGCAAGCGGGCGGCGATCTTCATCGATGGCCGATATACCCTGCAAGTGCGCGATCAGGTCGATGGGGCAGACTGGGACTATGTCGGCGTGCCGGGCAGCAGTATCGCCGCATGGCTGGGCAAACATGCGCGCTCTGGCAGCCGCATCGGCTATGACCCGTGGCTCCATACGCGTGGCTGGGTTAACGATACAGCCGCGGCGCTTGCCCGGAACGGCGTACAGCTCCTCGCGGTTGATCACAATCCTGTTGACGCGATCTGGCCTGATCGTCCGGCGCCCTCGCTCGCGCCTGCTTTTCCCCACGACATCGTCTATGCGGGCAAATCGTCCACCGACAAACGCGGTGATATTGCGCAATGGCTAAAGGCGCGCGGCAGCGACGCGGTCGTACTGTCGGCGCTCGATTCGATTGCATGGGCGCTCAATATCCGTGGCAGCGATGTCGATCGCACACCGGTCGCGCTCAGCTTCGCGATTGCCCGCAGCGATGCCAGCGTTGACCTGTTCATCGCGCCGGAGAAGGTGGATGCCGCCCTGCGCCATCATTTGGGCAATGCCGTGCACATCCGCGCGCACAACGAATTCGCGCACGCGCTCGCCAGCGAGTACGAGGGCCAGCATGTCGCGGTGGACCCGGAACGTGCCGTTGCCGCGATATTCTCCGCGCTGGGCGACAGCGGGGCACAGATCGATGCGGTGCGCGACCCGGTCGTGCTCGGCAAGGCCATCAAGAACGCCGCCGAAGTTGCAGGGCACAAGGCCGCGCAACTGCGCGATGGCGCGGCGCTGACGCGATTTCTCCACTGGATATCGGTCGAAGGGCCGACGGGCACCCAAACCGAAATGTCCGCTGCGGACCGCCTGCACGCTTTTCGCGCGGAGGGTGGCCAGCTTGTCGACCTGTCGTTCGACACGATCAGCGGCGCGGGCGCCAACGGCGCGGTCGTCCATTACCGGGTGGAGGAAAAAACCAACCGCCCAATCGCGCCCGACATGCTCTATCTGGTCGATTCGGGCGGGCAATATCGCGACGGCACCACCGACGTCACGCGCACAATTGCTATCGGCCGCCCGAGCGCCGAAATGCACGAACGCTTCACACTCGTGTTAAAGGGGCATATCGCGCTCGCCACCACGCTGTTTCCGGTCGGTACGCGCGGCAGCCAGCTCGATGTCCTCGCCCGTCATGCGCTGTGGGCGCATGGCCTCGATTACGCGCACGGCACCGGCCACGGCGTCGGCAGCTTCCTCGCGGTACATGAAGGGCCGCAGCGCATCGCGACTTTCGGCGGCGGGGATGAGCCGTTGCGCGCGGGCATGATCGTTTCCAACGAACCGGGGTATTACAAGGCCGGTGCGTATGGCATCCGCATCGAAAATCTCGTGCTGGTGGTAGAACGCGAGGTGCCCGGTGCCGAGCGACCCATGCTGGGTTTTGAAACGCTGACCTTTGCCCCGATCGACCGGGCGTTGGTGGACGTCGATATGCTCGGCACGCAGGAACGGTATTGGATAAATGCCTATCATGCCGATGTGTTGGCGAAGATCGGACCACAACTGGATCGTGAAGCGTCCAGCTGGCTGGCCCAGGCCTGTGCTCCGCTATAGGTCATCAGTCGCCGGTCGATCCGTCGCTTGTCGGGTCGGGTAGCCGCTGTTCCTCACTGTGCGCTTTGCCCTGGGCCTTGCGCCGCCGCAAATTGGCCCGCAAGGACTCGGCCAGCCGCTTCTTCTTCGTCTCATCGCTTTCCCGCATGAACGCAGCAATAGCGAAATTGACGAGCGAAGGGCAAGCGCCTTGACATTTGCCTACGCCCAAGGCCATAGGCCCGCTTCCGGTGCAGGGATGAACCACGTCCTTCGTGCAATGAACTGGTATGCTGCCGTAGCTCAGTGGTAGAGCGCATCCTTGGTAAGGCTGAGGTCGTGAGTTCAATCCTCACCGGCAGCACCATTTTTCCAATGCTTTCAATGCATTGGGCGACATAGAGGCCATCTTTTTTAAGGTTCAAGCCTGAGATTTTGTTGAGTTAAAGGTGAGAGCACCGTGCCTCAAAGCCTGGCGCAGGTGACCGGTACCAGCAGAAAGTGCCGAAAAACCGTTGCTTCTCCGTAGTTAAATAGCCTTACCTAATCGACGAGCCTATAAATCTTACATTGCGATATTACGCAAATTTCCCAAGGCCTGATTGCCCGATCCTGCTCGTAGCAATAGGATCTGTTATGGCTCGCCGATCCGATCCGCCTCCTGTAGCCATCTTCAGCCCGTTCGACGCGAGCGAGATTGCCGCCGCTTCCGGCCGGGCCGCCAATGCAGCAATCGAAGCTGATGCAGCGCTCCAGGAGATGCGTGCAATCATGGGCCGGTTCGACCAGATCCATCTTCTGTCGCGCATAGCATTCCTGATGATCATCGGAACGCTCGATCCGGCCCGCCAACGCGCAAAACCTTTCATTCAAGCGCATGAAGTCGAACTGCTGCAAGCGCTGGCGCTGAGCCATGAACAGCTCGCCATTCTTGATTCGGCGGCGATCCCAGAAGCGATTGAGCGGCTGCTCCATCTGGCGCAGGCCCATACCCACGCGGTGCAGCAGATGTCGCTCTCGATGCTAAGCGAAGATCCCAAGCGTAACAAAGTCGAGGCGGTGCTCGATCGGATCCGTGCCACAACATACACGGTGCGCGGGCCACGACACGCCTATCAGACGCGCGCTTATGTCCGCGCGCTGGCCGCAGACCTGGACGCTCGCTTCTTGGCGAAGCTTGGCTTCACGGTGAGCGACGTCGCTGATTTCATGGAGGCGATCGCCCAAGGCGCCAGCGATACACTCCAGGCACTGCGGAACTCGGCTGTTCAATGGATGAAGCGGGATGATCCCGAGCAGATGCTCAAACTGTTTCTCGCTGACAATGTGCATCTTCGGGACCATGCGATCATCGCGCAGATCGAGGATGGCCGCATCCCTTTGACCCAGGTACGCGCCGCCCTGCATGCGATATTCGAGGAACAGCTCCCTGCGGCATTCCGGCTCGATTGGCCGGCGGGCGCACCGCAGCTAGATCGACTCCGCGAACATATGCGGACACTTTCGATTGGATTTGAAGGTATCGATGATGAAGCATTAACGCATCTGAAGCTCGGCAACCCGGTTCGGATAAAGCCCTTCGTCGCGTGCGCAGATGGTGAACTCTATCTTTTCTGCACCCAGACCTGCTTCGCGAACCTCGTAGAATTGATCGATGAAGTCGCGGCGACCGATGCCGGGCTTAAGGAGGATTGCGAGGCCTTCAAAGCTCAGTGGCTCGAAAGGAAGCTGCAGCAGTTGGTACGTGAGGCATTCCCGTGTGGCAGCACGTTTGACAATGCCAAGTGGGCGGACGCCGATGGAAAGGGGGGCGAAACGGACTGCATCGTTACAATCGACAAGACCGTAGGTCTGTTCGAGGCCAAGTCCGGTCGGATGACGGCGCCTGCCAAACGCGGCGCGAAAGACCGGCTCAAGCGCGAGATTGAAACCCTGTTGGTCAAACCATCGCGTCAGTCGGAGCGGTTTGCCGCGCTGCTGCGATCGACTCCGGAGGCTGTTAAGCTCGAGCTTTCCGACGGCCAAAGCCAGATCCAGCGCTCAAATATTCGCGAGATTTTTCGCATCAACATTCTGTTCGACACGCTCGGACCGCTCACTGCCGGGACGAGACGCCTCGTTGAGGCCGGCTTCATCGATTCAGCCGAGCCGATGGCGCCGACGATGAGTATATTTGAACTCGAAACCCTGTTCGACCTGCTACCCGATCAGATCGCGCGTCTTCATTATCTTCGGCGCCGAGCGGAGCTTGAGCGCAGTGTGATGGTCGAAGCGGACGAGATGGACCTCATCGCATTTTATCTCGAAAGCAGCTTCTGCATTCCGCACCTTGAGCAGACTGAAGACGGTTTTGGCATATACGGGTGGTCTGACCGCATATCGCGCCTATACGACCAGGATGGACGGCGCATAGCGACGATGCCGCTGAAGCGCACGCCATTCTGGCAGGAACTGCTTACAAAGATAGAAGAGCGTGGGCAGCCGGGCTGGACCCGGTTCGGCTACCGCCTGTCCAATGTTTCGTACCGAGATCAGTGGACGGTTCTCAAACGACGCGAGGAGGTCGCGAAGCGAGCCCGACGCGTAAAGCCCGGCCAAGCGGCTCACAGTGGAGCATTTGATGCCGACGGCAGCAATCGGACCGTGATTGGGCTGTGCGTGGGAAAAGCCGTTTCGACCTTCGGTATCGAGGCGCATTCGCGCACCACGGCTACCGAAATGGCGCGGCTGGCAGGTGCCGAGGAAGGGCTGGTGCTCTATTGGGATGTGAACGACAAAGCGTCCGAGTTGCGCTTTATTGCCAGCTACAGACCCGATTGCGAGGACCACCTTATTGGCAATACTTCGCTGCTAGGGCAGATCGCAACTCCTTGATGGCACCGCGTGCATTCTGACTAAGATGGTAAGTTAACGCCCCCAAGCCCGTATTCGTCTCTGGGCCGCTGTCCACTGTTTGGTTAGATCAAGGTTATGTTAGACTTTGCCGCGACCCGCATTCAACCGCTGACAGAACGGATATTTGACGAGATCATCGAGGCGGCCGGCGGCATGCGCGCACATCCGGATCACGATCGTCGGAAGGCGCGCGGTGCAGACTATTTGCTCGGAAATTGCGTGATCGAGCTCAAGATTCTCGATGATGAAGGGATGAGCAAACAAGACCGCCAGGAAAAGCTGGCTGCGCTGTTCCTCCCGCTCGATCCGGAGAAGCCAGTGCACGTGCTTGACCGCCATCTGCTCGATGCTGCGGGGCAACGCCTGTATGACCGAGCACTCGAAGGCCCCATAAAAGGAGCCGTCAAGAGTGCGAAGGGGCAACTCGCCCAGTCGCGGCTTGAGTATCCTGATGCGACGCGATCGATCCTGATGCTGGTAAACAACGGCAACACCGCGCTCGACCATGATGAAATTGTCCAGCTGGTGTCGCGCCGGGCTCGGAACGACACCGACGATATCGACGGCGTGGTGGTTGCCGGCGCATATCTCCACAGCGACGGTTTCGATACCGTTGCGCTGTGGCCGATCGATTATGTACCGATCCACCTCGATGGAGATTTTCCTGAGTTCGACGCGCTTCGCGAAGCCTTCGACGGCTATGCCGAGCGGGGGATGACGGAGGCGATTATCAATGGTCTTTCCAAAGCGATGACCAAGGGTCCCGTGCTCGACACCAGCTTCGATCTCGGCGGCAAGACTTTCGTGAAGCCAGCGCCGCCCCTTGGTCGCAAGTCGGACTTCTATATCAACGGCAGACCTAGGCTGAACAGCACTGGCATCCAGCAAAGCCCGAACGTCGCAGTCGTCTTCCCCGAGCTGGATCGGGCCGAATGGGAGCGGTTTTGCGCTTTCCTACCGCATGAGCCTGGGTTCGGTGAGCGTTATGCCGACTGGCTGAGCGAACGGGAGGTTGCTTTGGCGCAAGGCTCCTCGGTCGAACCACTCGTACCGGTACCGGTGACGCTGGAAGGCTGGCTTGACACCATCGGCGACGAGATCCCAGAGTCCGCCTTCGGCTCGGTCTGTTCGTACGCGACCAGCGTTTTCCATACCCGCATGGGCGTTGTCATCGACGGCGCACGCGACATCGACAAGGCTCGCGTCCTGCCGAGCCGATTTATCTTAGCTGTGACCGAAATGATCGGCCAGGACGAGGCGAACGACGTTTCGCATATTCTGCTCGTCGAGCAGTTGGCGGGCTTCGACCCCCGGACAACTGTGCTCGTCGAGAATGCGCGCATCTTCCACCTCCACGCGTGCAGCCTCGGCGCCGCCTACGCCGTCAAACACGGCGTCGAAGTGCTTCGGTGGCAGAAGGACCAAACCTACGCCTGGGCATGAGGCCTCTTTTGACGGTTGTCTTCCGCCCACATCATTGTGTTAGCATCTTGAGACGACGCCACGGATCGCTCTGGCGTAGCGCTGGAGCAGCGTCAGCAATCAGTTCAAGCAGTTCGCTCAGGTTCCAGGGAAGCGCTTGCGGATCGTCTCCGACGAGTGCGTTGAGTAAAGCGAGGCATTCCGCCGGAAACCGCGCGCTGTAGCCCTCACCGTCTTCGCCCTGCTTCTTGAGACGATAGGCGAAGGTGTCGAGATGAGGGACCGGCCGCAGGAATGGCAGAATGATGGTGATGACCTCTGGAAAGCGATCGCCTGACTTTTCGGCGATTTGTGCCAGCTGGCGTGCGCTCTCTTCGGTCTGATACTTGAGCTGACGTGGCCAAGCATCAAGCAGGAATGGACGGATCAAGCTCGCCCACAAATCGTCCGTGTGTTTGGTCCTGGCAAGCATGGCAAGCGCCTCGGCGCGGTCCGCGTCACCGACCGCGATCAGTAATCGCCGTACCTCGGCGAAGCTGATGACGGCCGGCTTACCGTTGCGAGCGAGCGTTAGATTGACCATCAGGCCGATCAATCGCTTGCGCGCTTCCTCGTCGAGCTCCCAAGGCGCATCACCAGCGAGAACGGCTATCAGGACGGGCTTGATACGCCGTCCCGCATCGTCGCCGATGAAGTTCGGATCTGACGACAGGCCATGCCACATTGCCTCGGCAAGCGGATGGTCAAGCGCGAAAAGCGGCATCAGACCGGCGGTCCAGTCGGCAAACCAATAGTCCAGCCAGCGAAATTGCCGCGCGATCACACATGCGACATGCCCAGCGCCATCGCCAGGAAGCTCAAGAAGCCGCGCGAGCCTGGTTGCGATCCAGGCAGGCATCTTGTTGCGTCGCTTCGGCTCGCCGAGGAAGGCAAGCACGGTCTGGCCGAGCCTGCCACCGGGGGCGTTGATCGCCTTCATCAAGGAGACTTCGGACTTCTCTTGGACGACGCCCCCGATACGCACCGACCCGACGCCGCTTCCCAGCGTCTCCGGTTCGGCAGCGCGATAGCGCGCTATGATTGCGTCAAGCGCAGCGAGACCAGAGCGGCGATCGCGCTGCACCAAACCGCCAATGTATTTGTGAACCCAGCTCGCGATTCCGTGACGAAGCTCGACGAACATGGTGTCGGGAAGACGAGCAAGCGTGTGCGCGACCAGCAGGTTCAGCCGCGTGCTTGAACTCTGCGGCCAATTGTCGACGAGGCTGTGCCAGTAGCGCGCAGTGTGTTCCCCGCGCCGCGCGACAATGCGGAGCGCAGCTAGCGCCTTGAATGGCAGCGCCGTCACCAGGCCATCGAACGGCCGATAGTCCCGCAACTCACTCAAGTCGTCGGTGCTCAGAGCATTGGCAAGCGCCACGATCTGCGTCACCGGAGCCGTTTCTAGGCCCTGTGTTTCGGTGGCCCGCTCGACAAATCCGCCCCTGGAGCCGAGGCTGTCATCGGCGCTCCATGCCCAGGCGTCGGACCAGTCGGGCACCGCAGCGATCAATCCTGACAGCTTGCTGGCCGTGGAGAGCGAGAGGGATCGGCCGTTGAGTTCTAGCCAGCGGAGCCAGCTCGCCGACCACACGCCGCGTCCGCGCCGATGGTCGGCATGGCCTTCGCCCTCGCGCCGGGACCGACCGCGCAAAATCCGCCTTTCGATTCGAGAGCGATCGCGATTCCGCAGGTGCGGCCATTGCGCGCGCAGCGCGAAGAGGAGCTCACGCGATAGGCTGCTATCCCAGAACGATGCGTCGGGCATGGCGAGAAGATTTTGCGCGAACACGTCGGGCGCGACCAGATTGGGAAGCGATGCGGCATAGAGCAGCAGCTTGGCGAAGAAGACCGGGGTGCCACTATTCCAGCTTGCCACTTCCTGGCGTGCTGCCGCGGGATCATGCGCAGCTAGCGTGTCGAACAATTCCTGAAATTTTAGAAAATGGTTGGCCTCCCGATCGTGATCGAACGATTCGCCGCGCTCACCTGTGGGATGAAGGGTGGGCGTACTCCAGTAGATCATTGTGCTTTCCGCCAAGAGCTCGGCCATCCGCTCGAGCGAGCGGCGCACGAGCGCGACGACCGGCGCTAGCATTTCGGGCGGTGGATCCAGCCCGTCTGCCCAGCGTGAAACCTTCACCGTGATCTCGACCACGTGCCGCAGATCGAGCGTGGTCCAGTCACCCGTCGGTGGTATCGGCGAGGCCAGCGACCCCCGGCCGACCGCGAAGGTCGGTTCCAGCGCGCGCTCGAGAGAGCGCAGGACGGCTTTGGTCCAGCCCTCTTTCTTGATTCGCTCGAGAACTTCATATTGGCGAAGGTCCTGCATGTCCTCAGCGTGGGCGCGGGCGGCGTCGAGATAGGACCGCCAGAATTGCCGTACCTCCAGCGGCAGCGCTGCGCCGCGGTCGAGCCGATAGTCTATCTCGCGTGCCATTCCGGGGTGGGGCAGCGGCTTGCCCGCCGCCCACCAGATCGCCGCCGGCTGATCCATCACCAGGCCGAACCAACGCGCCAGCTGATAGAGGCGGCTCGGCAGCTGGTTATTCCATTCCTCACGATAGCCCGACAGCCGTTGCCGTTCAGGCCATTGCTGGTCGCCATGGCGCCAGCCCAGAAGATCTTCGCCAGGTGCGACGAAAGCGCCGCCTGGCCGCTCCTCGGGCCGGGGCGGATCGCTATCGAGCCCAAAGATTTCGAGCGGATCGATCTCGATTTTCTCGCGCCAGTTGAGTCTACCCGCCTTGGCGTAGCGGTTATAGGCGTCAAACACGCAAAGCCATTCCGCGGGCGGCGGCGGCAGTGCCGAGGCAAAGGCGCTGGCGCCGGGTCTGTTGCTGACGAGATGAGCCACCTGCCCACGCTCGAACGCCCTGAGTTCGGCTGGCTGGCGCTGCGACAATGCCACCAGCTTGGCGCGCCAGGCGTCGGGATCGCGCGCTGAACCGGCCCAGGCGAACAGGCTGTCCCAAAGGCCGTTATGGGCTTTATCGCGCGGGGTATAGGGGATCGTAGTCACGCCTTTGTCGTGCCAGGACTCCTCGGCCGATGCCGAGCCCTCTGGCACGAATGCGTAGATCAACGATCGTCGCGCGGGATCGTCCCGGCTGTTCAAACCTTCGAGCAGGTAGCGCATCGGCGGATCATTCGCCGAATAGCCGAGCAGCACGATCGTATAGCGCTCGCTCAGGGCGCGCACGAACCGCGCCGCCCAGCCTTCGGCAAGATAGGCACGACCGAAATCGGCGCTGGTGATGATATAGCCTGCGCGGGCATTGTTCGCCCGATTGAGACGGCCGTGCAGATAGACGATACCCTGGATCGGCTGGAGCTGGGCAAGGTCTGGCAGCGCCGGTGGCACATAGCCGCGCAGGCTTTTGTCAGCCCGCTCGAACAGAAGGTCGAAATTGGTGGTGACGATCTTGGCGACGCCGTCCACGCCGCGCGATAGGTCGATTGCCGCCCGATGGTAGCGAAGATCAGCGTTTCGTGGCGTCCGCAGCGCGCGGCTCATCTCACGGTCGACGGCAGTCCCACCGAACTCCTTGACCATAGCCATGAAGACCCGATCGAGGCTTTCGTCTCGATTGCGCGCGGCACGAGATTCCTGCGCTGCCAACCGGTCGAGGAGATCGTCGGCAAGACCGCCGAAATCGGGCAGACCGGCTGGCGCCGATATGCCGGCGCCACAGAAAAACACGACCTCTCCCAAGTCGCGCGCTTCGATGAGCGTGTCGGGGACATCGGGCCCGTCTTCAAAGAATCGCATCGCTATACCGATCAGTTAGCCGAGTGCCGGCGCTATCGGCGGGTACGAGCGCGCACCCTCAGAGCAGTGCGGATGTCATGGAGGTCCACGCGCTGCGTCACGAGCTGGCGCCGGAATTCTTGGAAGATCGGCTGGGCGCGGTCCGGGTCTTCGATTGTGACGATCAGCGAGAAAGGTACGCCCTCCGCGGGGAATTGCGCCTCGGCGCGCACGAGGCTTTCCACCTGCAATTGCCACTCGCTGCTGCTGCCGACACCGTCGCCGAAATTGGCGGCATAGCGCTTGGTCGGCCACCATTTGAGGCCATGCGAGATCAGCGCCCGCTCCGGCGGCGTCATACCTGAAGATTTCGGCAAGAACGCTTGGGTTATCTGATCATGGAAGCTCGGCAAGCCATCAGCGCGATCGACCGGCTGACGCTGGCGTAACTTGGCATCCAGGTTCACGCGCACGAACTCGGTGCCGAAGGCCTGGTCAATCGGTGCGTCATAGACCAGCGTCATTCGCACTTGACCGCGGCATGCCCGTGTTGACGGGTCGACCAGCGAAGCGGGCCACGCAAAGGGGAAGCGCAGAATAGCCGGCCGTTTTTCGCCGACGCTCAGGCGACTTTCGAACACGAGCGTAATTGAATGATCATCGGTCTCCAGCATCGACCCCGCATCGCTCGGCTGACCGAACCCGACAAACTGCCGGGCGATGTCTTTGAGCGACCGGTGTTCAAGGCAGGTTGGTATTGTTGCGTGGTGGACGGCAAAGGCCCGCAGAGTGCGCGTATCGAGCTTCTGGCCAGTCGCCGCGTCTAGCGTCGCAAGAGTTTTGGCAACGAGTGGGGCCGCGAAGCTGGTCCCACGAGTCTCGATGCAGTTTCCATCCAGCGCGCAGGACACCAGTGCGGTCTTGTCTGGCGAAGCAGAATCGCCAGTCCCGCCATAATGGGCGAGATCGGGTTTAACACCGACCCGCAGGCCCGGACCACGGCGCGAATAGGTCGCGGGCGCACCTTCTACATGTGAACCGCCGGGCGGATTGAGCGCGCCGACCGCGAGTGCGCGCACACTTTCACAAGGCATGAAAATTGTATCGGACGCGGTCCGGGAGGCCAGTGCCGCGATCGCTTGGCGTGCCGTGCGCGGCCACGGCGCGCGCCATTCGGCACCGCTGAGGTTCCCGGCAGAATTGACGATGATTACACCTTGGCGATCCTGAATCTCATCGAGGCGGGCGGCGTAGATGCTGTAGAGATTCTGTTCGACGGGTGAAGTAATGTTCAACGACATGTTGAACACACGAACATCGTGATTGTCGCGCGCCTCGACAATTGCAGCCTCCAGTTCCTCGAGAAAGGCTTCGAAGCCACGCTGTCCGTACACGTCGAGAAACCGTCCCTTTGGCATCAACGGAATATCGACAAGATCACAGCCGTCGGCCTCACGCCCGATGTCATTGCCGTTATGGCTTCGCGCGCCGACTAGAATCCCGGCGACCAGCGTGCCATGCGTTGCATCGCAGGCGTCGGTATCAAGATAATCGTAGCGATCGTGGACCCAATCCGAAAAGTGAGAGCAGATCCCTGTGTCGATCACTCCAACTTTGGGATACGTGCCGTTCGCTACACGTACGGGGACGGTGAATGACACCGACCCGGAGCGGGGCGACGTGTGGGAAGGCTGAAGCAGCACCGGAAATCGGATGCGACGAACCAACGGATGCGCGGCCATTACCTTCAACACGAGCTCATGCCGCTCGACGTCGGCGTCGACCTGCGCGACGGGCGGCACCAGTGTCAACTCGCCACGAACCGCACGGCGATCCTCGATCAGCGGCCTTGTCGGAGCGGTGGTCACGAGCAATTCGATCGACGGCACACCGCCGGGGCTGGGCAGCAGTGCCGCATACATGCCGTCGCCGAGCTGGGCGATATCCTGCTGCAGCGTGTCGAACGACTGGCGCATACCGAGGATGTCGGCACTGTTGATCACATCCAGCGGCCGCTGTTCGAACAACTCGATGATGTAGCCGCTGGCGGCGGAAGGGTCGAGCATCGCATCAACGGCGGACGCGGCTGAAAAGTCGCGCTTGGCTCCGGGCGCTGCGATCTCGATTGTCTCGATCGCACCGAGTTCTGACCTGGTGCGCGTGACATAATGATAGGGTTTGCCGGTCTTGCTCGAAATCCGAGTTTCGCCTGCGAGTTCGGCGGCCTCGAATCGCGCCCGCAACCGGTTAAGATGAATGCGTGGCGCGCGAAAGAAGAGTTCGCCCGGCGCACCGGCACCCACACAAGGGAACTGGACTTGTAACGGATTTGCGCCGGTCACCTGAGCGTTTTAAGCTCGCAGCAG
>JBDTLS010000061.1:0-12134 GCA_039934655.1 Sphingobium sp. | reverse complement strand
AATATCAATCTAACCGCCACACTCATCGCTTGTCGATAAATGTCCACAGGCCTTAATATAGTGAAGAACACAAACGTCTTGGGGTTGAAAAGCTGCAAGGCGATGCCGCTGGTGAACCCTTTACATGCGCCCATACCACGGCGGTTCTCGGCAACCGAGCGAGCGGATGCCGCCATGATTGCAGGCCAAGCCAGAGCAGATAAGCTATGCCAGCCCAACGCAGCGCATCGAACAACATCGGTGCGTTTTGGACGAGCGCGATCATCCCTGCGCCGACCATCGTATGCCAGATGAGGTTGCTGACGTTGATACCGGCTTCGTACCCGCCGTACCGTGCAGCGAGCGGGTGAGGGATATGCCGACAACCGACAATATCGCCGGTCCGGGCGTCAGGCAGGCAACAATTTCCGTTATCGCAAACGCGATCAGCAGATGGTCGCTATTCGTGACGCCCTAGCTGCGGTAGTCGGCGTTGATCGAGATATATCCGTGGGTCAGGTCGCACGTCCACACGGTCGCGCGGCCGTCGCCCAGCCCGATATCCACGCCAATGCGAATATCCTGCCCTTTCAGGTGCGCGGCGACGGGAGCTTCGTCATAGCTGTCCGCCGCCAATCCCGCCTGCGCCACCCATTTGTCACCAAAACGAATGGCGAGCTTGTCACGATCCGCAGGCTCTCCCGCCTTGCCAACCGCCATGACGACGCGTCCCCAATTGGCGTCTTCGCCCGCGATGGCGGTTTTGACCAACGGCGAATTGGCGATCGACAGTGCAATGCGGTGGGCGCTCTGATCCGACACCGCGCCGCTCACGCCGACTTCAATAAACTTGCTGGCCCCTTCGCCGTCGCGCACGACGAGCTGCGCGAGTTGCAGGCATAGGTCAGTGAGCGCGGCGGCAAAGGCATTCGCGCCTGCGCTGCTCCAGCCGCCAAGTGGGGTGTTTCCGGCAGTACCCGTCGCAAACGCCAGCACCGTGTCCGATGTCGACGTGTCGCTATCGACGGTGATGCAGGAAAAGCTGCGGGCGTTGGCGGCGCTCAGCATTTCCTGAAGGAATGCGGCGTCGACGGCGGCATCGGTGAAGATATAACCGAGCATTGTCGCCATGTCGGGCGCAATCATGCCCGATCCCTTGATGATGCCGACCAGATTGACGGGCCGTCCGTCCACTATGGCGCCGGTGCGCGCGCCCTTGGCGAAGGTGTCGGTCGTGGCGATAGTGTTGGCCGCGTCCTCCCAGCTGCATTGCGGCGCATCAAACGCGGCATCCAAACCTGCACGGGCCTTGTCTATGGGCAGAGGCACGCCGATGACGCCGGTGGAGGAGACAAACACCTCACTTTGTGCGCAGCCGAGATGCGCGGCGACCTGAGCCGTGATGACCTCGACCGCCTCGCGCCCGCGATAGCCGGTGAAGGCGTTGCTGTTGCCCGCATTGACCACCAGTGCACGCGCGGAGCCGCCGATTATGTTCTCGCGGCACAGCTCAACTTCGGTCGAACAGCAGATATTGCGTGTCGTGACGCCCGCGACGGAAGTGCCCGGCGACAGCTCGATATAGGTCAGGTCGCAGCGATCCCATTCCTTGTACCGCGCCCGCGCCACACGCAGCGTCACGCCCGATATATCGGGCAGATCGGGGAAGGCGGCGGGGGCAAGGGGGGAGCGGGTCATAGGGAGGCAATAGACCAACACAATGAGGGGTCAAGATCACGCATGGCCTTGGCAAAAAATCTAATTCGATTATATTAGATGCTGTTGTTTTGGGAGTTGTAGAAAATGTCAACCAAAGGTCAGCATGTGGTGCCACATGGAAATAAGTGGAGTGTACACAAAGCGGGCGCTTCGCGGGCATCTGGCACGTTTGAAACTCGGAAGGAAGCGATCGCTCGCGCCACTGAACTTGCAAAGAATCAAAAGACGGAAGTGTATATTCACGGCAGCGATGGTCGCATACGCGAACGGAATTCTTATGGAAACGATCCTTTTCCTCCCAAAGGCTAAGCCTCAAAAGTGGAGGGGGATTTCGAAGCTTCTGTATTCATAAACTGTCCCTTTGACGCAGATTATGAACCCATCTTACAGGCCATATTGTTTTGCCTGATCGATCTGGGATTCATCCCGCGACTGGCCACAGAAAATCATGACTCCGCTGAAAACCGCCTTCACAAAATATGTGGCTTGATAGAGGCCAGTAAATACTCAATTCATGACTTGAGTAGATGTCAAGCCAGCAAGAAAGGCGAGCATTATCGTCTCAACATGCCATTTGAACTTGGTATAGATTATGCCTGCCGCTTATATAATGGGGATGTTTGCAAAGGGAAAAAGCTACTTGTACTTGAAGAGCGTTCCTATCGCTATCAGGCGGCAATCTCAGATCTCTCAGGGTGCGACATACAAGCGCACGCAGGAAATTTCCAGAATGCGGTAAGAAAAGTACGCAATTGGCTTGCAAGTGAAACCGGTGTTTCGCCAATGTCGGCTACTTGGATACTTAAACGCTACGCGGATTTTCAGGAATGGTATTACGAACGTCAGCTTGCTGCCGGATTCAGCGACGAGGATATTCAGGATTATCCAACATCGGAACTCCTTCAGGCGATGAAGGAGTGGGTGAAAATTGGACAACCTATTTAGCGGTCGTTCTGTACCCTTCAATTGACTTCCGCCCCCCTCAACCCTACATCGCGGCGCATATGTGTGACGGGTCCGGTGGTGGGCCTTGCGCGCCTTCAAATGTCAGGATTCTTGCATGCTCGGCGCATTAGCCAAATCTATCTTCGGATCGTCCAATGATCGCTACGTCAAGTCGATGGGCAAGATCGTCGAGAGTATCGCCGCGTTTGAACCCACGATATCGGCGCTGACCGATGCCGATCTGGCGGATCAGACCGCCAAGTTCCGCGCGCGATTGAACGAGGGCGCGCGGCTGGACGACCTGCTACCCGAAGCATTCGCCACCGTGCGGGAAGCCGCCAGGCGGACGCTGGGCCAGCGGCATTATGATGTGCAGATGATCGGTGGCATTGTCCTGCATCGCGGTGAAATCGCCGAAATGCGTACCGGCGAGGGCAAGACGCTGGTGGCGACGCTGGCGACCTATCTCAATGCGCTGGAACGCAAGGGCGTCCATGTCGTCACCGTCAATGATTATCTGGCGCGGCGCGACTGCGACTGGATGGGGCAGGTCTATCGTTTTCTCGGCCTGACCACCGGCGTTATCGTTCCCAATATGTCGGAGGGTGATCGCCGTGCGGCTTATGACGCGGACGTCACCTACGCGACCAATAACGAGCTGGGTTTTGATTATCTGCGCGACAATATGAAATATGACCGGGCGCAAATGGTGCAGCGCCCATTCAATTTCGCGATTGTCGATGAGGTGGATTCGATTTTGGTCGATGAAGCGCGCACGCCGCTGATTATTTCCGGACCGACCGACGACAGGTCGGACTTGTATATTTCCGTCGATGCGATCGTGAAGCAACTGGCGCCCGACGATTATGAGAAGGACGAGAAGCAACGCAATATCACGTTGACCGAGGACGGCACGGAGAGAATTGAACGCTTGCTCGAAAATGCCGGGCTGCTCGACGGCTCGAACCTCTACGACTTTGAAAACACGCAGGTCGTGCATCACGTCAATCAGGCGTTGCGCGCCAATATCATGTTTCGCCGCGACATCGATTACATCGAAAAGGACGGCAAGATCGTCATCATCGATGAATTTACGGGCCGCATGATGGATGGTCGCCGCTGGTCCGATGGCCTGCATCAGGCGATTGAGGCCAAGGAAGGCGTGCAGATCGAGCCGGAAAACCAGACGCTGGCGTCGATTACGTTCCAGAATTATTTCCGCATGTATCCCAAACTTGGCGGAATGACGGGAACGGCCGCGACCGAAGCGACCGAGTTTTTCGAAATATACAAGATGAACGTCGTTACCATTCCCACCAACGTGCCGGTGCAGCGCATGGATGAGGAAGACGAGTTCTATAAAAACACCACCGACAAGTTCCGGGCAATTGCCAGAGCAATCCGCGAAAAGGCACATAACGGCCAGCCGGTGCTGGTCGGCACCGTTTCCATCGAAAAATCGGAAATGCTCTCCGAATTTCTCAATGAGGAAGGCGTCAAGCACGCGGTTCTCAACGCCCGTTTCCACGAAATGGAAGCGCATATCGTCGCTCAGGCGGGGCGATTGGGCACAGTGACCATCGCCACCAATATGGCGGGTCGCGGCACGGATATTCAGCTCGGCGGCAACCTCGATTTCCGTATTGCGGATGAACTGAAAGACATGCCCGAAGGCGCAGAGCGTGACGCCTCCATCGAGCGGTTGCGTGCGGAGATCGCCGCGGAAAAGGCGCAGGTTCTGGCCGCTGGAGGTCTGTTCGTGCTGGGCACGGAGCGGCACGAAAGCCGCCGTATCGACAACCAGTTGCGTGGTCGTTCCGGTCGTCAGGGCGACCCCGGTCTCTCGCGTTTTTACCTGTGTCTTGAGGATGACCTGCTGCGTATCTTCGGCCCGGATACGTTGTTCGCCCGGATGATGAATAGCAATATGGCCGATGGCGAGGCGATCGGCTCCAAATGGCTGTCCAAGGCGATCGAGACGGCGCAGAAAAAGGTCGAGGCGCGCAATTATGACGTGCGCAAACAGGTCGTCGAATATGATGACGTGATGAACGACCAGCGCAAGGTTATTTATGAGCAGCGCGGCGACATCATGGATGCCGACACCATCGATGATGTGGTGGTGGACATGCGGCATGAGACCGTGAACGATATCGTCGGCAGTTTCTGCCCACCCGGCACATATCCTGAGCAATGGGATGTCGCGGCGCTGAAGGCGCGCGTGCAGGCTGTGCTCAATCTGGAGCCTGACATTGACGGCTGGCTCACTGAGGATGCCGTGGAGCCGCAAATGCTGGAAGAACGGCTCGCCGCTACCGCCGATGCCGCCGTCGATGAGAAGATCAAGGTGCTGGAGGAGGGCAGTTGGCATTCGATCGAGAAGAGCATCCTGCTGCAAAACCTCGATCATCACTGGAAAGAGCATCTTTCGACGCTGGATGCCTTGCGTCAGGTGGTCCATTTGCGCGCATATGCCCAAAAGACGCCGATCAACGAATATAAGGCAGAGGCCTTTGCGCTGTTCGAGCGCATGTTAGAGAATATTCGCGTTGATGTGACGCAGACGATCGCGCGGGTGGAATTCCGCACGGATCAGGCGCCGGAAATCGGTGAGCTGCCGACCCTGCCCGATTTCATTACCAATTATGGTGCGGAGGAGGCAAGCGGCGGTTCATTCGTCGATGCGGACGGGTTTATCACCACGCGCTTGCCACCTATGGCGCAGATCGGTGCGACCGGGCAGGGCAATCCCTATGCGGATCTGGACATCAGCCGGAATGCCTTGTGCCCCTGCGGTTCCGGGGAGCGCTACAAGCATTGCCACGGCGCGCTGGCGTAAGCATCTTCGTCATTGCGATCAAAGAGTCATCCGGCCGATCGCTTCACCCCGCCCAGTGCGATACTACGGCGCTATAATCAGGGCGCGGACGTTCCTCAAGTTCGCGTCCCGGTGTGCCGATAAATATAAATCCGGCGATTTGTTCATCCGCTGAACCGAAAGCATCGCGAACGTCACTGTTATAGTTCGGCCATGCGCTCAGCCAGCAGCCGACAAACCCGATTGCATGTGTCGCGTGTAACAGGTTCATCACCGCCGCACCCACTGACAATTGTTGTTCCCACAGCGGAATATGACTGGCGGTGACAGGACTGGAAAGCGCGACCACCAGCGTGGGCGCCTGATGCGCGAACTGATGCATCGCTTCGATTTCGAGGCGTCCGGCGTCTGGTTTTTCCGCGCGATAGGCTTGCTCCAGCAGCTCAGCGAAGCGGGATCGCTGATCTTGCCCCACAATCACGAAACGCCAGGGGGATATCTTGCCGTGGTCGGGCGTTCGCAGCGCGATTTCCAATATGGCGCGCAGTTGATCGCTGTCCGGGCCGGGTGAAATCAGATCGCGCGGCTTGCCCGACCGGCGAGTGCGCAGCAGGGTGAGGGGGGAGGAGGTGTCATTGAACATGCGCGCCATGTGGGGGAGAAAGCCCACAATGGCAAGGTGGCAGCGCACTTCTCATTTCACATCGTATCTTCACGGGGCATCTTCACAGGGCATCTTCACAGGGCGATAAATATGATTAGGTTGGCGCTCTCCTCGTCCGGTTTGGGCGGGGTCATCCTCATAAGGCCCGCCGATGCCAGCCAGCCCGCTCTCTCCCACATCCGCCAACGCTACGTTTTTGGGCCACCCCAAAGGGTTGTACGTGTTGTTCTTCGCAGAAATGTGGGAGCGATTTTCCTTTTACGGGATGCGCGCGTTGCTGGTCCTGTACCTGACCAAGCATTTTCTGATGTCCGATGCGCAGTCCGGCATGGTGTATGGCGCTTATGGCTCGCTGGTTTATATCACGCCGGTGTTGGGCGGCTATCTCGCGGATCACTATCTGGGGCAGCGCAAGGCGGTCCTGTTTGGTGGTATATTGATTGCGATTGGCCATCTGCTGCTGGGGCTTGAAGGGAGCGGCGGGCAGGATGCGTTCGCGCTCAACATGTTCTGGGCAGCGTTGGCGTTCATCATTGTCGGCACCGGATTTCTGAAGGCGAATATATCGGTGCTGGTGGGGCAGTTGTATCCACGCGAGGACATTCGCCGCGACCCGGCTTACACGATTTTCTACATGGGGATTAATGTCGGCGGGGCGTTGGGGCCGATTGTCTGCGGCATATTGGGCGAGACGCTGGGCTGGTCCTATGGCTTTGGCGCGGCGGCTATCGGGATGCTGGCAGGGATATTCGTGTTCGTGATCGGCAAGCCGCATTTGCTGGGTAATGGCGAGCCACCCCGGCCGGAGCATCTCGGCGCGAAATGGGCGGGTGTGATTTCGCGCGAGTGGCTGATCTATACGACTGCGCTGCTTTCCATCGTCGGGGTGTGGTGGCTGATCCCGCATCATGGCGCGGTGGGGATGCTGTTGCTGGGTGCGAGTGCCATCGCGGTCGCCTATTTGCTGTGGGAAGCATTTGTCCGGCTCGACCGGGTGGATCGCAATCGGCTGTTGGCGGCGCTGTTCCTCATCAGCCTCAATCCATTGTTCTGGGGCTTGTTCGAACAAGCCGGTTCCTCGCTCAATCTGTTCACTGACCGGCATGTGGACCGGCAGATGTTCGGCATAGTTGTTAAAGCATCAGTATTTCAGTCAATAAA
Source organism: Sphingobium sp. (assembly GCA_039934655.1). Taxonomy (GTDB): domain Bacteria; phylum Pseudomonadota; class Alphaproteobacteria; order Sphingomonadales; family Sphingomonadaceae; genus Sphingobium. The sequence continues at coordinate 4,848 of JBDTLS010000061.1, read as the reverse complement.
TTCTATATATATCATTATGTTGGCGCCATTATTTGCAATATTATGGCAATGGCTGGGAAAGCGGGGGTGGGAGCCCTCGGCTCCGGCCAAATTCGGGTTGGCGCTGCTGCAACTGGGCGCGGGCTTTCTGGTGCTGGTGGCCGGAGCACTTGCGGTGGGCACGGGCAATCCCACGCCGGTCATCTTCATCTTCCTGATTTATCTGCTGCACACCACGGGCGAACTGTGCCTGTCACCCGTCGGCCTTTCGGCGATGTCGCGCCTGTCGCCTGCGCGCATGGTCAGCCTCGTCATGGGTGTGTGGTTCCTCGCCACCGCTGGGGGGCAATTCATCGCCGGGATGATCGCATCGGCAATTGGCGCGAAGAGCGCGGAAGGGGGAGACGCAGTTTCCGCGACGCTTGGCATCTATCAAATGGCGGGCGGTTTGGCGGTTCTCGCCGGGATATTGGTGCTGCTGGTCGCGCCGTTCATCCGCAAACTGACGCAGGAAAACGAAGCGCTGGTATCGCCCGCGTTGTGACAGGTTTCCCTTCCGTTTTGCAGCATGTCTCCCTATAAGGCCGCCATGACAGAAGAACCCAATAACGCCCACAACAACAATGAATATGGCGCCGACAGCATCAAGGTCCTCAAGGGGCTGGATGCGGTGCGCAAACGCCCCGGAATGTATATCGGCGACACCGATGACGGGTCGGGCCTGCACCATATGGTGTTCGAGGTTTCGGACAATGCGATCGATGAAGCGCTGGCCGGGCATTGCGACCTGATTACCATCACGCTGAACCCGGATGGATCGGTATCGGTGGAGGACAATGGCCGCGGTATTCCAACCGGCATTCACTCCGAAGAAGGCGTGTCGGCCGCCGAAGTCATCATGACGCAACTTCACGCGGGCGGCAAGTTCGAGAATACGAACGACGACAACGCCTACAAGGTTTCAGGCGGCTTGCACGGCGTGGGTGTGTCGGTCGTCAATGCCCTCAGTGAGTTTCTGGACCTCACCATTTGGCGCGACGGGCAAGAGCATTATATGCGCTTCGCCTTTGGTGACGCAGTGGCGCCGCTCAAGGTTGTCGGACCCGCGCCGGCCACCGAAAACGGACAGGCCAAGAAGGGGACGAAGGTCACGTTCCTGCCCAGCCCGGCGACATTCAAAATCCTCGAGTTTGATTTCGACAAGCTGGAACATCGTTACCGGGAACTGGCGTTCCTCAATTCGGGCGTGCGACTGTTTCTGGTCGATGGACGGCATGAAGAAAAGCGCGAGGTTGAGCTGTTCTATGAGGGCGGCATCGGCGCATTCGTCAGCTATCTGGACCGCAATAAAATCCCGCTTATGCCGTCGCCGATCGCGATTACGGGGCAACGTGACAGCATCGGCATCGATGTCGCACTGGAATGGAACGACAGCTATTACGAGAATGTGCTGTGCTTCACGAATAACATTCCACAGCGCGACGGCGGCACGCACCTTGCCGCATTCCGCTCGGCACTGACCCGCACGCTCAATAATTATGCGGAAAAGTCGGGCCAGTTGAAGAAGGAAAAGGTCACGTTGACCGGCGATGACATGCGCGAGGGGCTGACTGCCATCGTGTCAGTCAAGTTGCCTGATCCAAAATTTAGCAGTCAGACCAAGGATAAGCTGGTCAGTTCGGAAGTACGCCAGCCGCTTGAAAGCCTGATGGCGGACAAGATGGCGGAGTGGCTGGATGAAAACCCCGGCCATGCGCGTTCGATCATCCAGAAGGTCATCGACGCCGCCGCTGCCCGTGAAGCCGCCAAGCGCGCGCGCGAACTGACACGCCGCAAAGGTGTGATGGACATCGCCTCGCTGCCCGGCAAGCTCGCCGATTGTCAGGAGCGCGACCCAGCCAAGTCCGAACTGTTTCTGGTCGAAGGCGATTCGGCGGGCGGCAGCGCCAAGCAGGGACGTGACCGGCATTATCAGGCGATTTTGCCGTTGAAGGGTAAAATCCTCAACGTCGAACGCGCGCGATTTGACCGGATGCTCAGTTCCAAGGAAATCGGTACACTGATTCAAGCGATGGGCACCGGTATTCGCGACGATTTCAACATCGAGAAACTGCGCTATCACAAGATCGTCATCATGACCGACGCCGATGTCGATGGCGCGCATATCCGCACATTGTTGCTCACATTCTTTTATCGCCAGATGCCGCAGATCATCGAGAACGGCCATCTGCTGATCGCCCAGCCGCCACTCTACAAGGCGAGCAGAGGGCGATCGGAGGTGTACCTCAAGGACGAAGCGGCGCTGGAGCAATATCTGGTCGACAACGGCGTCGATACGATGGCGCTGGAAACCAACGACGGCACGCGCATGGGCGATGACCTGCGCGGCCTGATCGATCATGCGCGGCGGATGCGGATATTGATGCGCTATGTGCCGCGCCGCTATGACAGCCGCATTATCGAGGCGCTGGCGCTCGCGGGTGCGCTTGATGTCGAGCTGAACGGCGCGGATCGGATCGCGCGGCTCGCCGGTGCTGTGAAGTGGATGGACACCAACGACGCCGAGGGGGCATGGACCGGTCGTATTGCGGAAGAGGGCGGCTATCATTTCGAGCGGGTGTGGCGGGGCGTGACCGATCATATGGTGATCGAAGGCGCGTTTCTGGGCAGCGCGGAGGCACGTAAATTGCACGCGCTCGCGGGGGAACAATCCGTTAGTTATAGCGCAGGCAGTCGCCTGATTACCGCAAAAGCAGCTGCGGCGGCCGAAGCGAGCGAAGAAGGCGAGGATTTACCCGCTGCGCCTACCAAGGGCGTTACGATCATTTCGCGGCCTAGCGAATTGCTCGACGCGGTGTTGGCCGCGGGGCGCAAGGGCCTGTCGATCCAACGGTATAAGGGGCTGGGTGAAATGAACGCCGAGCAATTGTGGGAAACGACGCTCGATCCCAACAACCGCTCGATGCTGCGTGTGCATGTTCCCCATGCCGAGGATGCCGATGACATCTTTACCCGGCTGATGGGCGACGTGGTGGAGCCGCGCCGCGAGTTTATTCAGGACAACGCGCTCGACGTTGCCAATCTGGACGTGTGATTGATGGCGATTTGATATAAAATCGTCATTGCGAACGTAGCGAAGCAACCCACTCCACCGCGCTGGATTGCTTCGCTAGGATCGCAATGACGGATCGGTATTTGAAATACCAAAGACAGCCTATTTGGGCGAAAGCACCATCAGCATCTGTCGGCCTTCCATGCGCGGATAGGCCTCTACCTTGGCAACTTCGGCGGTGTTTTCCGCAACCCGCTGCAACAAAGCCATGCCGAGTTGCTGGTGCGAGAGTTCGCGACCGCGAAAGCGCAGGGTAATCTTCACCTTGTCGCCTTCCTCGATGAAGTCGTTCACCTTCTTCATCTTGGTGTCGTAGTCATGATCGTCGATATTGGGACGCATCTTGATCTCCTTGATCTCCTGCGTCCGCTGGGTTTTGCGCGCCAGATTGGCTTTCTTTTGCGCTTCATATTTGAATTTGCCGATGTCGAGATATTTGCACACCGGGGGATCGGCGTTGGGAGAAACCTCGACCAGATCAAGGCCGACTTCCGCCGCCTGTTCGATCGCTTCGCGCGTAAAGAGCACACCCAGATTTTCGCCATTTTCGTCGATCACGCGCACTTTGGGAACGGTGATGAATTCATTGTAGCGAGGGCCAGATTTCGGCACAGGCGCCAGTGGGCGGCGCGTCATTGGGGGTGGTATAGCGGAATCTCCTTTAGTAGTTTCAACTTGAATTGCGCAGCGCATAGCTGTTTTTGTCGCGTTCGGAAAGGGCCTAGCGCAAGGATGTGCATTAGCCGTTAACGATGTTGCGTCATTGCATCAGCGACATCACCGCATATCGGGTGGCAGCGCCTGATTTGCAAGGAGGGCGACGGCTTCATCAAGGTCCAAAATCTGCTGCGGCTGGTCCGCGCCCAACACGCGCAGCGCGACTTTGCCTTCCTCGGCCTCGCGCTTGCCGACCACCAGCAGATTGGGCACCTTGGCGAGGCTGTGCTCGCGGATCTTGTAATTGATCTTCTCGTTGCGCAGGTCAATTTCGGTGCGAATCCCGGCGGCCTTGAGCTTCGCGAGCACCTGTCCGGCGTAATCATCAGCGTCGGACACAATAGTCGTGACCACGGCCTGCACGGGCGCCAGCCATAACGGCAGCTTGCCCGCAAAATGTTCGATCAATATACCGATGAACCGCTCGTAGGAGCCAAAGATCACGCGATGAAGCATGATCGGGCGATGCTTGGCGCCATCCTCACCCACATAAGCGGCATCGAGTCTGTCGGGCAGCACCCGGTCGGACTGGATCGTGCCGACCTGCCAGGTCCGACCGATGGCGTCGGTCAGATGCCATTCGAGCTTGGGCGCATAAAACGCACCTTCACCCGGCAGCTCTTCCCAGCCAAATTCCTCGCTATCGAGACCGGCGACTACCACTGCGGCGCGCAGTTCAGCCTCTGCCTGGTCCCACATTTCCTCGGTGCCGAAACGCTTTTCGGGGCGCAGGGCGAGTTTGATCGAATAGCTCTCGAAACCCAAGTCCTTGTAAACCCGGTCTGCGAGTGCGCAGAAGGCCCGTACTTCCTCAACAATCTGGTCCTCGCGGCAGAAAATATGCGCGTCGTCCTGCGTAAACTGGCGCACACGCATCAGGCCGTGCAGCGCGCCATGCGGTTCGTTGCGATGGCAGCAGCCGTTTTCGTAAATGCGCAGCGGCAGGTCGCGATAGGATTTGATCCCCTGCTTGAAGATTAGAATATGCGCCGGGCAGTTCATCGGCTTGAGCGCCATCCAGTCGGCCTCACCGGAGATGA
>JBDTLS010000060.1:0-12187 GCA_039934655.1 Sphingobium sp. | reverse complement strand
TGCGCGACCCGTGTGCGGTGTGAGCGCGCGAATCGAACGGCACCTCCACGCCCCAATCGTGCGGCAGATTGATCCGACGCCAGGCACGATCGTCGAACTTCGGGCTTGCCGGGCCGTCGCCATAACCAGCCTTGGCGAAAAAGAAATCGGCCGTGCCATGCCCGAAATCGCGCGCCGGATCGGTGGCATGACCAAGCGCGAAGCGCCAATCGGCGTCGATGTTGATCCGTTCGCGCGGCGCTGACGCCGCCGCGGGCGCGGCGCTGCGATCCGCATCGGGCTCAGCCCAAGCTGGAGCGCAGCAGTAAAACGCTGCGAGGACGAAAAGAAGCGTGCGTGCGGTGATCATGGATCAAGCCTTACCATAGGACGCGACTTCGACCAGCGTCTGCGGAAAACCGAGTGCAGTCGGCAGCGATGGGAACCGGGGCGTCGCCGCGATTGGCCAAGCTGATCTCCCAAGTATCAGATTCAGGAGAGAAAAGTCGTCCCCGGCGGCCCGTTGCGGACCACCGGGATGGCGGAGCGGGAGTCCGCCAAACCCGGATATTCGCGGCTGCTCGCGGAGGCCCGCGGCTGTACATATTTTGTCATCTAAACATGTGGATATAGCGCCTAAGAGCGCTTCGTGACGTTCGCGGCCACTCGTGGATGCCCGCTCAGAGCCAGGTTGCAAGTGGGCATCAAAGTGGGCATCAAAGCGCTTCTTGCAGGAGGTGGCATTGGCGAGAGCGCTCAATCGTTTGACGGTGCGGCAAGTGCAGACGTTGAAGGAAGTTGGCCGCCACGCGGATGGTGGGGGGCTGTATCTGCGCATCACCAATAAGGGAGCGAAAGCCTGGGTGTTCATGGCCAAGCAAGGCGACAAGCGGATCGAGATCGGCCTGGGCTCGGCGGGCGCGGTAACATTGGCAAAAGCCCGTGAAATTGCCATGGTCATGCGTGAAGCGGTGGCGACCGGCGCCGATGTACGGCGCGTGCTGTTGAGCGAAGCGCCTCCAAAAGAGCAGCCGACGCTGACCTTTGGTGCCTTTTCTGACGACTATATCGCCGGCGTAGAGGAAGGGTGGCGCAACGCCGTGCACCGTCAGCAGTGGCGCAACAGCCTTCGGGATCACGCGCATACGCTTCGGGACAAACCTTTGCCGGAGATCACGACGGACGACCTGCTGGAGGTGCTGCGCCCAATCTGGATCAAAAAGGCCGAAACGGCGAAGCGAGTTAGGGGGCGCATCGAGAAAATCCTCAACGCTGCCAAGGCACAAGGGCTTCTCTCACGCGATGCGATGAATCCTGCAACCTGGCGCGGCCATCTGGAATTCTTTCTGCCAGTTCAGCCTAGGCTCGCCCGCGGGCACCATGCCGCTTTGCCTTGGAAAGATGCGCCTGCGTTCATGACGGCGCTCCGCGCTCGCCAGGCACCGGCAGCGAGATGCCTCGAGTTCGTCATTTTGACTGCGGCACGGAGCGGAGAAGCGCTTGGGGCAACGTGGGGTGAGATCGACCTGAACGCCAAGCTGTGGACCGTCCCGGCCGACCGCATGAAAGCCGGGGCGGTTCATGTGGTGCCACTGTCAGTTGCTGCATTAGCGCTCTTGGGGAACCTAAAGCCCGAGGCGAACCCACAGCGATCCGGTCCGATCTTTGCGATCAACGGGGCAATCCGGTCGAATATGGCGATGGCGATGCTGCTCCGTCGGATGAGTTACAGCCACGTTACCACACATGGGTTCCGATCTACGTTTCGCGACTGGGCCGGCGATGCCACCTCCTACCCCCGCGAATTGGTGGAGCAGGCACTCGCACACACGATAGAGAGCAAAGCCGAACGCGCGTACCGGCGCGGAACGGCTATTGAGCGACGACGCGAGATGATGGAAGAGTGGGCGCGATACCTATCGAAGGCGTGCGGCGTTGAGTAGTTTTTTTCGAACTGGCGGCAAGCTTCGCGATCAAGACGAATACCCTCTCGGCAACCTTATTCTAGCACAAACGAAAATCTGCGCATCTACAATAGACAAAATGAACCAAAAGGAACGCAAAACTTTCTTTGAAAGAATCATGGATGATGAGATAAGTGGTGACCCTTCATTCTTAGCGCGCGAGCGAGCTATGACGATGATCGTGAAGGCGTTAGCCGCAGGAGATATCTCCGTATATTTGATTGACAAGCAGAAGCGCGCCATTCGCATCAGCGCCCTAGCGTGGTTTATTGAAAGGATTTACGTAGATCCCGATCCGGATTTCATAGGTGATCCGCCGATCTTTCCGGAATATCGTATCGGCTTGCTACAGTCTTCTTGGGCGAAAGCTTCTTTCGGTTCGGATGGCCCAAAGTCGTTCTACTCCAAACGACATGGATGTAGGCTTGTTCTTCACAAGCGCGACGCTGAGGAATGGCTTCGGCGCAACGACCTACAGCCGCGGCGCCACCGGCCTTACGACGCATTGGCGAGAAAGATCTACCCACGCCTCAGCCTGGCTGCCCGCACCTCTTCCACGAGAGATATCTCGCGCATGCTGCGGCGAGCTGGCATCCCGCGAAGTGTCGTCGAGTCCATCGAGTGGCCTGGACGGCCTCGACGAGGACCCAAAGCAAAGTAACACGATTGCCGGCTAGGCGGGCAAATTAGTCTTCCGCAGAACCTGGACGCCGAGGAATTCTCTGGTGTTCAGGAGCACATAAATGTCCGAATTGAAGAACAAGCTAGCCAGTCAGCCGCAGATCGCGGGGACGCTCGACCCATCAGTATCACCCGATGCTGCTAAGCCTGGGCGACATCCTGCCCTCGCAATGTCGGTTAACGATGTTGCGGCCACGTTGGGGATCGGGCGCACCACCGTGTACAAGCTTATTGGTGAAGCCCGGTTGCAGACGCGCAAACTGGGCCGCCGCACTCTTGTCCTATCTGAGAGCGTCTTCCGTCTGCTGGGGGAGGCGTAAGATGGAAAGAAAGTTTCTTCTCTGGCCGACGATGCGCGGCAATACCTACATGTTGACGTCCGATGTCGAGAACCTGACAGGCATATCGCCAGCAAAGCTGGCCCGTTTGCGCCGTCGTGGCGAAGGCCCCGTCGGCTTGCGCCTGGGGCATTTCTACGCTTACCGCCCCGCAGATGTGATCGCCTGGCTGAACGATCTCGATGCGCAGGCTGGGGTGACGCGTCATGTCGCTTAAGGTCGGGCAATTCGCCGAGCAGGATGGGCATCTCGAGCTAACCCGGTTTGCTGATGTCGCGGAGCGGCTCCATCGGAACGACTATTCCACATTTGCGATTCCTGAAGGCTCCAAAAAAGCGACGCGTGTGAAGTGGCAGAGCCTTTGCTTTCGCCAACCATCGGACGCCGAGCTTGCTTACGAGATCAAGCTCTACCCAGATTATGGCGCTGCAATCGCGTGCGGTCGCTGTTTTGCGCTCGATATCGATTTCCTCGACCGCGAGGTCGCAGATCGCGCTGAGTCCATCGCCCGTCGACTGGTGCCAGGCGAGCCGCTCGTTCGCTACGGCCAGTATCCGAAGCGCGTTTTGCTTTATCGCTGCGAAACTCCCTTGCCGCTCCGCCGTGTTCAAGGCGCGGACCTCCTCGGGAAGGGCAGTTACGTCATGGCTTTCGGGATTCACCCCGTAACCAAGGCGCCGTATCGCTGGGTTGGCGCTTCTCCGCTGACCCGACCGCTTGCCGACTTGCCGGTGATCACGCTCGATCAGGCTATCGCTGTTCGTGCGGCGTGGGCAGAGCTCACCCGTCCCGTCGTGTTTGCGATGCCCACGACCACCGACTCCGTCGATCGCGTCTCAGAGCTGATCGCCGACGGCCGTGACGATGTGATGCTCCGGGCCGTCTGGACCGCCTGGGCATCGGGCGTTGAGGATCGCCAGGAGATCATCGAGAAGGCGTGGGCGATCTTCTCCAAGGCGGTCGACCTGGTCCGGCCTGCGCGCGACGGCCTACGTCCCTGGTCAAAGCAGGACGTCGCACGTAAGGTCGATTACCTGCTGAAGTCGGGGAAGTCGCGGCCACCGACGCGGGCATATCCCGACCTCAGTGCGCAGGCGGTTGCCGATCTTCGCCAGCTTTTCGCGCGGGCGGTGGACAGGATCGGCGCCGCCGGGAAACTCGCTCCTGCCACGATTCGCATTTCCCATTACATGCTCACCCTTTGCGGCGGGGAGGCTGGCTGCTACATCGGCGCGGAGACCCTTGCTGCGCAGCTTGATCTTGCGCTTGGCACCGTCAAGCGCGCCCGTGCCAAACTGGTCGCGCATGGCCTTTGGTCACGCCGTGTCGCTCGCGGCGGCGGCCGCGGCAACCTCGCCTATTTCCATCCGATGCTGGAACAAGCCCGGATGATGGCCGAAACGGTGACCAAGAATGACGCCGGGAACTCCAGTAGGGGGGAGGGAGACCTTGAAGAAAATACCAAGTCCCTAGGAAAAGAAAAAGAAGAAAATACTCATCAGTCCCTTTTCGAGTCCCTTGCGTCCTGGGACCGGGAGGCCGGCAAATGACCGCGCCATTTGTCCAAGTGAACCCGTTCCGGAAGAATTCCGGTGCAAAGAAAGGCGAGACCTTTAGGCCCGACAAGCATCTGCGTCAGTTCGTCGCCGTGCATCGCTTGCCGATCCTTGCGATCGAGCCGACGTCAGCCCCGGACCGGTCTCAGGTCTGGGAGCGTACCAAGAAGGTCGAGATGATCGTGTCGACCCGCAACAAGGCGATCGGCCGAGCCACGTTCGACGATGCCGTGCCACTTGCCTATATCTGCTCTGAAGCCACCCGGATGTTCAACACCCATTCCAGTTCATGCGGGTTCGTCGAACTCGACCCGGCGCGTATGCTCGCCGAACTCGGCCAGCCCGTTGATGATGCGGGGATCGAAGCCGTCAAAGCGTCACTGCGTCGGCTGGTCATGACGACCGTCGAGGTTCGGAACTGGGGGAGCCAATCCATCCGCCAGCGCGACGAGTTGCTGTTTGTCACGCCCGTGGACAATGCCAGCCGCTTCTATGTGAGCCTTCCAGAATGGTTGCAGGACGAGATCGCTGCGCATCGGATCACCAGGATTCCTGCCGAGACACTGGCCTATCGAGGCGTTCGGGGACGGCTGTACGGCTGGGCCAAGGGGCTGGTCGGGCAGAAGCTGGACGGCATCCGCTATATCCCCCAGCGCGAGGCGCTCGCGCGCATCGGCATGATGGCACCCGGCTCCAACGCCTGGACCATCATCGCCCAGGCCGTCGTCGCCAATGACGTGCCCGGCTATGACTTCAGCCTGCAGATCTTCAAAGGCCAGCCGGCAATCGCGGTGCGGGAGCAGGTCCCTTTTACGCCTGCACCAACAAACGAGATGGTTCTGGGCTGGCCAGCCGTGCCCACGGAGCCGCCGCCACCGCGCGAAGTCAGCATCGGAGACTGGAGCGTCGATGGTCAGGACCGTGGCGACCCGATCCCGACGCCGCCGCGCAGCAATTGGCGTCGGCCGATTTCCGAGCCCGCCCCCCCCATGATGGAAGTCACCCTTGAGGGTGATGATTTCGACGCAAGCGACGAGCCCGATTACCCGACAGAGGTCTCTATATGACCCGCACCATCACCTCGATCATCTACAGGAAGGCATAGCGCATGCGTGTTCACCAGTTCGCTTTCGGGGCCGCTGGCTTCAGCCCGGACCACCCGCTCGAGTTCAATGTGCAGGTGCATAGGTTGCCGTTGGGCTTGGCCGCCGGTGTTCAAACCGCCATCGCCGCGGGTACGCTGCCGGCGCACATGACGGCGGGCACGAACCCTTGGGTCCGGTTCAGCGACCTCGTTCAGCAGATCGGACCCGATCACGATGTCGCGGATCCAAATGACCCGTATTTTGTGCCGCCCCATGCAATCCTGGATGTTCCTTATCTTCTGGAGCCGAATGACGCTGCCTTGACCCATGCAGATCCCGAAGAGCGCCAAGCCGTGTTGCGGACCGCCGCACGGGAAGCGGGGCAGATTGTGGAATGGCGCCGGAGCTGGCCGCCACGCCCCTTCAATGTTCGTGTCGATTGGATGTCGTCCAGTCAGGCTGGTATCGCCCAAGCTGTACAGACTGGCCGGCTGCGCACCCGCGAGGTTGGTGGAGCGTGGTGGGTCAGTGCCGACGATGTGCGCAGCCTGGCGCCATCCGAGGATGCTCTTCATGATCCAGCCAGCGGGTTCTACCTCGGCTTTGCGCACCGGATCGACCATGACGCGGCGGATCGCCGCATTGTCGAGCATCGCAAAACCTGGCCCGACGTCTACCAATAAGCCGGCAGGGACAAGTGGGCCTCCTGGCCCGATCCATCACTGTAAAACCCCGGTCAGACCACCGCCCAAATATTTGAAAATAAAGGAGCCGAAAAAGCCGAAATAACCTCAGGCGGACTTTCAGGGTGCCGCCGACCTCCAGCTCGAGCCCGCCTTCAGGCGCCCTTCCTCGCGGCCCGTATTGGGATCAAGCCAGGCCCAGGACACGCAGTTGAGCGGCATGCGCATTATGCCACTTCAGGAAGTGATCTTTATACGGGGCGGCATAGCGACACTGTTGTCCATTGCAGGCAGTACCGAAGACGGGGCGTTGCTTATTTGAAGGTAAATCCCAAACGCTGCGGGAGTTACCTCTTTCTGCGTCCCGACCGGCCGTACACACTCGCTTTATATGCGCTTGCGCCCTACCCCTACACCTACACCTATACTATCTCTACTCCTTCATCGTCTATACGATCTATACTGCCTAGCCCTCCATCCGGATGAATATAGTAGAGAGTTTGAATTTGTAGATTTTCCGTTTATTCTGTTTTCGGCAATTGCGATGCGCCTGCTGGTGTCTGGCCCCTTGGTGGCAACATCATCGCTGTATCAGTGAACCTCTTCTGCGCCGCCGATCGGGCGGTTCTTGCAGGAGATACTCATGGCGTCGTCCTTCTTTCGTCCTCAGCATAACAGACTGCCCATCGTGCCAGTAGAGGTGCTCAAGAAGCACCATTGCTACGAGAAGCACGACAACCGGTTCCGTTCCTGCGCACGGGTTCTCCAGGCGTGCTGGCGTGCCGAGCAGGATCTGCCGATCGGCACATATGACGATCGCCAGGGACGCCGCCGCCGGATCGGTTCCTTGCTCAATGCCAGTGTCGCAGATGCCGGCCGCAATTTCCTGACACCGGCTGTGGCGCACGTCGCCCGTCGCGCCGTCGCCTATCAGGAATCCGGGGCGATGATTGAGCAGGGGCGCCTGTTCCGCAATCTCCTTTCCTCAATGCCACTGTGCTTCAATCTGTTCGCCCCGCTCGCCCTCGACCTCAAGCTTGGCACCAAGGTGATGCGGCGCCTGTTCCCGGCGGCCAATATTCGTGCGGTGGCGCAGATCCTCTTTGAGCATTCCCCCGGGCGCCTGCACCCCGAGCTGACCGGCGACCGGTCCGCATTCGATGTCGGCGTGGTGTACCTCCGGTCAGACGGGCAACGCGGGTTCCTCGGGTTCGAGGTCAAGTACAGCGAGAGCCTGCAAGACCTCGCGTCGAGCGAGCCCAACCCGCGCTATGACGCGCTCGCCGATGCCTCCGGCCTGTTCAAAGAGCCCCTCAGCGCCGTGCTGCGCGTCAATCCGTTGCAACAGCTGTTCAGAGAGCATCTGCTCACGCAGGCTGCCCTCATGCGGGGCGACTGGGCCGAAGCGACCTTCGCCCTGGTCGGACCGGCGACCAATCATCTCGTCCAACGCGGCGCCGAACTCTACGCCGCCCATCTCCAGCCCGCGCTCGAGGGCCAGGTTCCATTCGTCAACCTCACCTTGGAGCAGGTCATCCATGCGCTCGAGTTGGCCGGCCAGGCCGACTACGCCGCCGCCCTTCATGACCGGTACTGCGCCTGGTGGAAGCTGGACGCGCTTGTCGAACAGGCCCTCGCCGTGAAGAGCCAGCAGTGGAATCTCCGCCCGCTGACGGCGACGGCACCAATTGCATTGATCGGGAAGGCGGCATGATGGCCCGGCCCACGTTCCTGACCGCAGCGAATTGGGAGCGGCTCCTCGCCAATGGGCGGCGCACGGCGGCGGGGGAGGAGCTCGATCCTCACCCGGTCGTGAAGCTGTTCACACCTGATGCCGGGGCCACTTGGCTGCTCACTGAGGTCGATCCTGATGAACCCGACCGGGCGTTCGGCCTGTGCGATCTTGGGCTCGGCGCTCCGGAACTGGGCTATGTAAGTCTGACGGAGCTAGCAGGCGTTCGGGGTCGGCTCGGCCTCGCGATTGAGGCAGACCTCTGGTTCGTAGCGGATAAGCCGTTGTCTTCCTTCGCGGCTGAAGCGCGCACCGCCGGGAGGATCGTCAGCTAGTTACTCGGCGGCTGGATCGAGCAGGTCGAGATGGGAAGCGCCCAAGGCTTGCGATAGTTCGTAGATCGTCACGATGGTCGGGTTACGCTTCCCGGCTTCGAGACCGCTAATATATTGTTGTGTGAAGCCCGACAGGTCTGAGAACTCTTCCTGCGTCAGCCCTTTGGCCAGGCGCAATCGCCTCACGTTTCGACCGACCAATCTCCGCATGTCCATGCGTTCGGAATCGACGAGAACGCTAAGGATTATTATGTACTATAGTATGTATTCAGCGAGATGCGACTTAGGAGCACAACATGAATGAGATCGATGCACTCGAACGGCTGGCCAAACTCAGGGCCGACGGTCTGTTGACCGATGAGGAGTTCGCAATGCGCAAGGCGGCGATCCTCAAAAGCCCACAAGAGCCAAACCCGAACCACTCGCTGCCCGACAGCCCCGTTGTGACGGCGCCTCGGAGGAATGGCTTGTGGGTCGTCGGCGGCCTAGCGCTTGTCGCGGTGGCCGGCTTCGGCTTCAGCATCTATTCCTACGAATCGGGCGCGCGAACTCCGACGATCGAGAATACCGTAGCGCCGGCCGATCAATTCCTAACCAACAGCAGCTTTTCACCGTCGAACGCAACGTCCGCGATAGCCTCAAGGCCAACCGCAACGGACGTCCAACCGCCGGCTGACTTTCTCGACCTGTGTGTCGCAGCTGACCGCGTACCGATGGGCTTTCGGGTGAAGCGCTTAGTTGCCAATCTAATCGCGGCGCGGCGTTCCGTTATATGGTCGCCTAGCGGAAACGATTGGATTCTACGCCAGCGCTGGCGCGACGACCTCGGACAGGCAAATCATGAGGTCTCGTTCCTGTTCTCACCTGAACCGGGCATCCAGCCATCACCGGGTTGCAGCCAAACCAAGGTCGAGGTGGTGCTTCATCGCATGGTCGCCGATGGTGTCGAGGTGACTGGCCAGGCGCAGGGCAAGCTGCTCGATTCTGTTGCTGGCAATCTCTATATGAAGGATTACGCACCGCCCGCACCGAAGGCAGATACGGGAAAGCCGGAGGCGACGGGTGAGGCGCGCACAGCGGGCGAATGCGACAATCTCCCGGCAAATGTGACATGCGACTATGGCGGTGACTGAGCACACGCCATCAGTCGGCATCTTCTGGTTCGTACCTGGAGAATATGGTGACTCGATATTGCTCGCGGACATGACGCCGATCGGAAAGGCCCCTGATTATGGGGACCTCAAGACCCACGACCGGGGCCATCACGAATATTGGACGAGCCTGGCGCGCATGGGCGCGACCCGTCTTCGCCAGCTCGATCTCCCGCCGCTGATCGCCTCGACACCCTATGAGACATATCCGCGGCCGGATCGTCTTCGATCCTCGGAAGGACGAGTACCGGATCTACGCTGATCGCAGACTGCATCGGCGGGCATTCGTCCAGGAGATTCTGCGAGCGTTCGTGATCCCGGCGGACCGCTACACGCTCTGGGCCGACCAACACTATGCGCGCAGCGCGCCGGTGCCGCTGCCAGGCTGACGCCACCTAGAAAGATCGCGCCGGCTTTCGTGAATATCCCCTCGCACAGAACGGCGAGGGTCACGATGAAAGCAGATATCTATCAGCGGATCACGGATCAGATTACAGCCGCCATCGAAGCCGGTGCCGATGAATACCACATGCCGTGGCACCGGCGCGGCGGTATCGGTACCCCGACCAACGCGCTCACCGGGCGAGCCTATCGCGGGATCAATACGCTCCTCTTGTGGATAGAAGCGGACCGCGCCCGGTTCAGCTCGGGGCACTGGGCCACCTATCGCCAATGGGCAGAACATGGCGCGCAGGTCCGCCGGGGCGAGAAATCTACCTTCGTTTTGTTGTGGAAGCCGCTCGCGGCGAAGGGCGAAGACGACAATAGCGACGAGCGTCAAACCGGCCGTATGCTCGCCCGGGCCTTTGCCGTGTTCAACGCCGATCAGGTCGATGGATATGCGCCCGAGGCCTGTCCGGCTCTCCCTGCTTCCGCTCGGATCGAACGCGCCGAATCCTTCTTCACGGCACAGCCTGCCGATGTGTGGCACGGCGGCGATGCCGCCTTTTATGATCCCCGCGCTGATCTCATCTCTCTGCCGTCGTTCGAAGCGTTCGTATCGGCGGAAGCCTTCTACTCGGTGCTTGCGCATGCCCCTTCACCATGCCCTTCGGACAAGCCACAGCACGGATATTCATGTCCTCAAGCGCCTCGCTCAAAGCGCCGGCCAAAGGTTCGAGCGCAGCCCCATCTGCAACAAGAATTGCGATAGTAGGCAGAGCTCCGTCGGTTAGCCCATCTATCTCGCGAATGCGTTCGGACACCTGCCCGCCTCGTCCGAACCCGAAACCATCGGCCGCTTTCTGCAGTAGATGGGCGGCATAAAGATCCTCGATGCCGAACGCCGGCTGCCCATCTTCTGGAACGGCAGTGATGCGCTTGAACACGGACCCTTCGGGCAAGAAGGGCGGATTTTTGCCGAACGCCATCCCCGCCTCCCCCAGCCAGCCCGCGCCGAATACCTTAATGAGATCGGCCGCGTTGACATGACAAGTGAACTGATGGGTCGCGGGGTTCGCGTTCTGGAGCACCTTTTGCGAATCCCACCCACCGCGCTGAACCTCCAGATAAATGTCGTAGCGCTCGGCCACGCCCTGCTGCCAACTCTTGAAGTCGCTAGAAAGCGCCAGAAAATCCTTTTCTCGTACCGCGTTCTGGCTGTTGGTGTACCGGGTGATCGCCTGCAATAGCTGCTCACCCGCCGCCCCGACCTTCACGATCTTGGTGACGACCGCCCCCTCGCCCGCGCGTGCCTTCCACTCCTCGATCTCCGGATTTACGCCGGTGCCGCCCGCGCTGTAGCGACGGTGAAACACCTCCCAGATGGTGCGGGAGGTCTGACAGCCATTGACGATATAGGGTTCCACCAGTTGGACCTTCCCCGCCTCGTCCTGCGTCCAGTCGGAAGCCACGATAGTGATGCCGTTGTTGTAGAGACCGAACCGCTCCGGCGCATCGCGCAGCGTATCTTGCATCCCCTTATTCACCTTGCCGCGGCCGCCCAGAAAACGGCGCACGTTTTTTTCGTAGATGCCGTCCAGATCGCCGGTGGCGGCGCGATAGCCGACCAAGAACTGATAGAGATCGACCAGCCTAGTCGACCCGACCAGCAGATCTGGCCCCGACGGCACAAGATGCGACAGCAGCGCAATCCGCAACCCGTCCTCGGGCGCTTCGTCCTCCAGCCGCGCAAAGATCGTTTCCACCGAAACCGCCTCGACATCAAACATGCCGCCCAGATGTTCACGGCCCATCGTCCGGATGTCGTCGAGCACGATCTTCTGGTCGGCGGTCAGCGGACTTTCGGTCGCGAAGACCAGCACGATACGGTCGTTCGGCCCGGCCTGTGATCGGAAGATGGCGAGCCGTTCTTGCAATCCTTCCGCCAGCGAATTCAGACCCGACCGCCGTCCGTCCAGGGTCTCGATCACCTTCTGCGCCTCGACCAGAAGCGTGCGAGTGCCGGCAAACGCAGTGCCGTGCTTGCTCTGGATTAGGTACCAGGTGTGGCCTGGCTGGCCCGCATTCTCGTCATCCGGCCCCACGTCGAGGACCGCCAGGTCGATCCCACCATCGCCGGCGCCATCACAATAGACGATTTCCAGCCCGCTCTCCGGCGCGTCGAGCCATTGTGTCACGATCTTCTGCGCGAAACGGCGACCGAGTTCAGTGGTGGGCGGATCCCCTGTGTTGATTTGCACTGAGAGCTGACCCGGGATTTTCATCGAGAAGTGACCCGGGT
>JBDTLS010000059.1:0-12296 GCA_039934655.1 Sphingobium sp. | reverse complement strand
CGGCGCGCGCAGGGCCACGTGCAGCACGGCGCGGCGTTCCGTGGTGTTGATCTTCGCGCCCGCAAACATCGCGTCGCGCCGCTCCGACACGTGGCGCTCGTCGGCCAGCCGCAGCAACAGGCGCACGGTTTCATCTGTGATACGGTTCTTCGAATAGTCGAGGAAAAGCCCCGCCCCCTCTGCGGAGAACCGCGCCGCCCGGCCTGGATCATCGGCGAATAGCTGCCGCAAATGCACTTCCTTGATCTGTGCGTGATGCGCAGCAAGCGCCTGCCAGGCTGGGGTTGGGCTAAGAGCGGTCATCGGTGTCCTCCTGGATTCAGGCCATGGCCTTGTTCTTGTTCTTGGCGTCGATCGCCGCGAGCAGTTTGTGCCAGGAAGCGACAAAGCCCTTAGCGCCGTCGGATTGCAATTGTGCTGCCAGCGCCCCGATATCGATGCCGGCTTTGGCGAAGGCGACGAGCACCGCTTCCGCATCACCGCCATCTCGCGGCAGTGCACCGCTTGTCATCCCGTGATCAGCGAACGCTAGCAGCGTTTCCTCCGGCATCGTGTTGACCGTGTTCGGAGCGGCAAGAGCGGAGACGTAAAGAGTGTCCGATGCGCTCTTGTCCTTTGTGCCGGTGCTGGCGAACAGCAGGCGTTGCGGTCGAGCGCCGAGATTCGCCAGACGCTGAAACCGATCGCTTTCCAGCAGGTCGCGATAGGCCTTATAGGATTGCTTGCTGATGGCGATGCCCAGCGTGTTGCGAAGTTCGGCCGGCACCTTGCTCGCCACCGCAACGTCCCAGCGGCTGATGAACAGCGAGGCGACCGAGCGTATGTCGGGGGACATGTGGGCGGCAACGCGACGCTCCAGGCCTTTCAGGTAGGCATCGGCCGTAGCACCATATTGTTCAGCGGAGAACAGCAGCGTCACATTGACCGGGACGCCGGCGAAGATCGCTTCCTCGATCGCCAGCAGCCCTTCGGCCGTGCCGGGGATCTTGATGAACAGGTTTGGTCGGTTCGCCTTCGCGTGCAGCATTTTGGCCTGCGCGACCGTCGCCTGGGTGTCGTAGGCGAGCAGGGGCGACACTTCCAGCGATACGAAGCCATCCACCGTCCCGGTGCGCGCATGAACCGGCGCGAACAAATCCGCTGCCCGGCTCAGATCCTGGATGGCGAGGTTGAAGAACAATCCTTCGCGGGTCGCACCGTTGTCCAGTTGGCGCTGGATTTCAGCGTCATAGTCAGAACTGCGTGTGATGGCGTGTTCGAAGATCGTCGGGTTGGACGTCAGACCAGTGACCGACAGTTCGTCGATATAGCGCTCCAACGTGCCGCTATCGAGGAGGTCGCGGGTGATGTTGTCGAGCCAAAGGCTCTGGCCGAGCTGGTTGAGCGATTTGGGCGAGCCTGAGGCCATCTTCGGTTCCTTTTAATTGCAAGCGCGGGGAGATCACCGGCCGGTTAATGGCGGTTGCGCCACCGATACGATTGACGCCTCGGGGGTGGCGCACACGTGCGCCCTGGCTGAGCGCTGTCGCCGATAGTCGCATCACATTCTTCGTGACCATCACGAGGCCTTGCGATAGCCGTACTCGGAATCCGTCGCCGCGTCATACTCACCCTGAAGCGCGGCGTGGTTGCACCGCGCGCGGTGAATGAGCGCCTGTTGTGCCGCGGCCACGTTGGTTTCCGTGCCGCGCCAGCGTTCCAGGGCGGGCTGCTGGATCGCGCGGGCGAAAGAAAAGACTAGCGGCCAGGGTGCGCGATTGGTCGTCACACCATCGTTCATCGCGTTCAACCGTGCCGATGCCAGTTCGGCCGATTGACCACCCGAAAGAAAGGCGATGCCGGCAACGGCGGGAGAGACATGTTGCAACAGGCATTCGACGGTTGCGACAGCAACCGTCTCGACCCGCACCTGTACCGGTGAGTCGAGGCCTGGCAGGACCATGTTGGGCTTCAGGATGATGCCCGCGAGCATGACGCCCTGGACATGCAGTTCCTCGAACAACGCGGTCAGCACCTCGCCGGTGACGGATCGGGATCTTTCGAGCGGATGAGACCCCGTCATGAGCACCTCGGGCTCGACGATCGGCACCATATCGGCTTCCTGACACAGCGCCGCATAGCGGGCGAGCGACTGCACGTTGGCGCGGATGCAGGCGGTGCTCGGCTGATCTCCATCGAGCCCGATCACCGCGCGCCACTTGGCGAACCGCGCGCCCATGTCGGCATATTCCGCCAGCCGTTCGCGCAGGCCGTCGAGCCCTTCGGTCACTTTCTCGCCGGTGTGAAGCGCAAGCGGCTTCGCGCCGAGATCAACTTTGATGCCGGGAATGATGCCCATGTCGGTCAAACGGTCGACGAAACGGCGACCCTGGCGGTCGCTCTGGCGGATCGTCTCGTCGGACA
Organism: Sphingobium sp.; assembly: GCA_039934655.1. GTDB lineage: Bacteria > Pseudomonadota > Alphaproteobacteria > Sphingomonadales > Sphingomonadaceae > Sphingobium. The sequence goes on along the minus strand of JBDTLS010000059.1, from coordinate 9,893 downwards.
GGATCGCGCCGCTGATGCTTTCGCCCAGCCCCGGCGCAGTGATGAGCAACTCCCGCCAGGCGCGCCGCATCTCGACCGTCTGCGGGATATCAAGCGCAGCGAAGCGCCGGTTGCAGGTCGGATTGCTCTCGTCCATCGCCAGCAGGCCCTTGCCGCTCCCGACCAAAGCTGTGGCGCATGCAACGAGTCCCTGCGCGTTCACACCGACTGACCCCAAACCCAGTTGATGATCTCCGGCAAGTCCTCGCCATGCTTGTCGATATAGTGCTTATGCTCGATCAGCTTGTCGCGCATATGCTGCTGAAGATAGGTGCCCTTCGTGCCGAGGTTTGGCACACGATCGACCACGTCCATCACGAGGTGAAAGCGATCGAGATCATTCTGGACGCGCATGTCGAACGCCGTCGTGATTGTGCCCTGCTCCTTGTAGCCGCGGACATGCAGATTACGGTTAGTTCGCCGATAGGTGAGGCTGTGGACCAGCGAAGGATAGCCGTGGAAGCCGAAGACTATCGGCGTGTCGATCGTGAAAAGCTGGTCATAGTCACCCTCGCTGAGCCCGTGCGGATGTTCGCTCTGCGGCTGCAGCCGCATCAGATCGACAACGTTGATGACACGGATCCTGAGCTCGGGCAGATGCTCGCGCAGGATCGAGACGGCAGCGAGGATTTCGAGCGTCGGCGTGTCGCCGCAGCACGCCATTACGACATCGGGCGCTTCGTCCTGATCGTTGCTCGCCCATTGCCAGATGCCGAGCCCCTCAGTGCAATGGATGACGGCCGCTTCCATCGACAGCCATTGCGGCAGCGCGTGCTTGCCCGCGACGACGACGTTCACATACTGGCGACTGCGCAAGCAGTGATCGAACACCGATAGCAGGCAGTTGGCATCAGGCGGCAAGTAAACGCGTACCACGTCGGCCGTCTTGGTTATCACATGGTCGAGGAAGCCGGGATCCTGATGGGTGAAGCCGTTATGGTCCTGCTGCCAGACATGCGAGGTGAGCAGATAGTTGAGCGACGAGATGTCGCGGCGCCACGGCAGTTCGGACGTGACTTTCAGCCACTTGGCATGCTGGGTGAACATCGAATCGATGATGCGGATAAAGGCTTCGTAGCTGTTGAACAGACCATGGCGGCCGGTCAGCAGATAGCCCTCCAGCCAGCCCTGGCATTGATGCTCGCTCAGCATTGAGTCGAGTACCTGGCCTTGCGGCGCCAGAAACTCATCGTCGTCGGTCTCGCGCGCGTCCCACTGGCGGTTGGTTACCTCGAATACTGCGCCGAGCAAGTTGGACAGCGTTTCATCTGGGCCGAAGATGCGGAAGTTGCGCTGCTCTTCGTTCGCTTGAGCGACATCGCGCAGGAATTTGCCGAGCACCATCGTGTCCTGCGCGGCGACCGTGCCAGGCGCCGGCACATCGACGGCGTGCTTGCGGAAATCCGGCATTTTCAGGTCGCGCAGCAGCTTGCCACCATTGGCGTGCGGATTGGCACCCATACGCCGATCGCCCTTGGGAGCGAGCGCCGCCAACTCGGCGATCAGCCGCCCGTCGGCGTCGAACAACTCCTCGGGTCGGTAGCTGCGCATCCAGCTTTCAAGGTCGGCGACATGGTCGGGATGCTTGGCATCGACGAGGATCGGCACCTGATGGGCGCGGAACGTCCCCTCGATCTTGAGACCATCGATCACCTTGGGTCCGGTCCATCCCTTGGGGGAACGCAGGACGATCATCGGCCAGCGTGGGCGTGCCGGATCGGAAGCGGATCGCGCCTTGCGCTGAATTCGCTGAATGTCGTCGATCGCATGATCGAGCGTCTCGGCCATCAGCGCATGCATCGTCTCCGGATCATCGCCCTCGACGAAATAGGGCGTCCAGCCACAACCGCGCAGGAACTGCTCAAGCTCGTCAGGCTCGATCCTCGCCAGTAGCGTGGGATTGCTGATCTTGTACCCGTTCAGATGCAGGATCGGCAGCACCGCGCCGTCGCTGATCGGGTTGAGCAGTTTGTTGGACTGCCAAGCAGTCGCCAGCGGCCCCGTCTCGGCTTCGCCATCGCCGATGATGCAGGCGACGATCAATCCCGGATTGTCGAACGCGGCGCCGAACGCGTGGCTGAGCGAATAGCCGAGCTCGCCGCCTTCGTGGATCGATCCCGGCGTGGTCGGCGCGACATGGCTGGAGATGCCGCCGGGAAAGGAGAACTGAGTGAACAGCCGCTTCATGCCCTCCTCATCCTGGCTGATGTTCGGGTAGATCTCGCTATAGCTGCCCTCGAGATAGGTGTTCCCCACCAGTGCCGGGCCGCCGTGCCCAGGTCCGGCGATATAAAACATGTCGAGGTCACGGGCTTTGATGACCCGATTGAGGTGGACGTAGATGAAGTTCTGGCCCGGCGTCGTGCCCCAATGCCCGACCACCAGCGGCTTGACGTGCGCCAGCGTGAGCGGCTCGCGCAGCAACGGATTGTCGTAGAGATAGATCTGGCCGACCGACAGATAGTTGGCGGCGCGCCAATAGGCATTGATCAGTTTCAGATCTTTGGCACCGAGCGCCGCCGGCACATCCTTCGCCGGGGCGGTCTCGTCGAGACTGTGCGAATCTCGCGGCTTGACGACAGCGTCCATTGCAAAGGTACTCCATTTAACACGCGGGCGTTCGGCGGGTCGCGCACTCCACCGCCTTGCGAGATCGACTCGGCAGGTGACTCGCCTGAGAATAATCGACAGCCACCGTGCGCCTGCGCAGATCCTATACGACGCCTCGAACAACGGGCGGCAGGCTCGGAAACTACTCAAGGGCTAGCCTGGGTAAATTCCGATGCTGGCGCCGGATCAGAAATCCGGCAGAATCAGTGGTTGCGCAGGCGTACCAAATGGCCGCGACACTTACCGACGTGCCTCCATGTTCCACGCCTAGCCCCAATCGAAGAGGAAATGGCATGCCCGACCTGCCCATCTATCCGCTGCGGTTCGATCCGATCTGTCAGTACCGGCTCTGGGGCGGCAGACGTCTGGCCGATTGGATAGATCAGCCATTGCCCGATGGACCGATCGGTGAGGCGTGGCTGCTGAGCGACCGCAAAGACAATCCCAGCCGCGTGTCGGAGGGGCCCCTGAAGGGGCAAACCATCGCCGACCTGATCGGACGGTCGCCCGCCTATCTGCTGGGAAAACTCGCCCCGCGGTTTCAGCGATTTCCCTTGCTGCTGAAGTTCCTCGACGTTTCAGCGATGCTGTCGGTGCAGGTCCATCCATCCGACGCTCATCCCGGTCTTATCCCGGAAGGCGAGAGCGGAAAAACCGAAGGCTGGGTCGTGCTCGAGGCGAAGCCGGCGTCGCGCATCTATGCCGGGCTGAAGCCGGGAGTAACGGCCGGGGACTTGCGGACACTGTCATTGCAGACGGTGGATGATTGCCTCGCCAGCTTCAGCCCGACGATTGGCCAGAGCGTGCTCGTCGAAGCCGGAACCGTGCATTCGCTTGGCGATGGGGTCGTCGTGCTCGAAGTGCAGCAAAACAGCGACATCACGTTCCGGTTATACGACTGGGATCATGTCGATCCCAAACTTCACTGCCCACGACCGCTGCAGATCGAACAGGCGCTGCAATGCATCGACATGGAGCAAGGAATCATCCGGCCGGTCATGCCGTTGATCGAGACGATTAAGCCGGTTCGGCGTGAGCGGGTGCTTGATTGTTCGCATTTTCGCGTGTGGCGTGTAGCGGGCTCGGACCCTTTCGATATCGGGCTCGCCGACGCTCCGACAGTCCTGGTTTGTATGCTGGGAAGCGGTGCAGTTGAACAGGGCGGCCGCGAATTTGGCATGAAGACGGGTGCCGTCATCCTCCTTCCGGCCGCCGCCGGGATGTGCCGCTTTCGTCCCGATAGTCACACCGAACTGCTGGAAATCACCGTCTCGGGCGCATGAGCGCTGACGCTGTACCGAGGCGGGCATGCGTTCAGCCGGGATCACCGCATCTGCGGCAGCTATGTCTCGGCGGCGGCTCGGTACGCGGCCGGCCAAACGTCAATGCTCTGCTCGGTTACAATACCCAGCGGAAGGCCCGTTGCAGCTCCGCCACGGCATCTTGGTCGTAGCAGCGGCCATGCGCCAACACGATCCGTTCCGGTGCCCATGCGATCATCTGCAATGGAGCACTTCGAACAGCCCGATGATGGCAGATGAAACTGAGTTGCATGTCGATCGGCGCCTTGCCATCGGGATCGGCTGCTCCGAACGCCTTCATGATCCATCGCAGGAGATGACTGCGGACGCGCGACGGCTCGAAGTTCTCGATGAGGTCGGTGATGATGAGCGTTCGGCTTGCCCGGTGAAGGAATTTGACCTCGGTCAAGAGTGCGCCCGTTACAAGACACTGCGCAAAGCCATCATCCCACGCTTCTGACGGGATCTCGCCCAGCACTTCGTCGATCGGAGGCGTTTCGACCCGCTTGGCCAAACTTGGCGGGCCATAGCTTCGGGCCCGTGGATAACGGCCCTGCCAGGTCTCCAGATAAGAATAATGAAGGGTGTTGGGAGCGACCAGATAATGGACCGTTCCCAATTGGTCGATTGCGGCGCCGAGATCATCGTTCCAGGCTATCGGCGAGTGAACCCACAGCTTCCGGTCCCGCAACCGCACCACGGTCATGCGTGTGGGAAACGGCAGCGTCAGACCGAAATACCGCATGCCGATCTCGGGCCCGTCGATGATCCAGACCTGGTCTGCGAACGGCTTCAGACATTGGAGGGGTGCATAAGGAATGTATGATCCCTTGTTCACGAAATCCTCACGGTCACTCATAACGAGGCGTAACCGGCGCGCCGGCGCCGTCAGATGTCGGACGTCAGGTCCGCCCGGATCGACTGCAACTGCGTAACCCGTTCGGCGGTAGCCTTCGGATAGTGCGCCTTCAGCCCCTTGAGCGTGTCGACGACGATCTGCGACACGATCAGCCGGGCGTTGTCCTTGTCGTCGGCGGGCACGACATACCACGGCGAGTCCGCGGTGCTCGTGGCGGCGATGCACTCCTCATAGGCCTTGCGGTAATCTTTCCAGAACTTGCGCTCCGCGATATCGGCAAAGCTGAATTTCCAGTTCTTGTCCGGCTCGTCGATCCGCGCGAGGAAGCGTTGGCGTTGCTCCTCCTTCGACAGATGGAGGAAGATCTTGACGATGCGGGTGCCGTTGGCATGCAAATGTCGCTCGAGATCGACGATCGAGCGATAGCGCTCCTTCCATAGTTTGGCGTCGTGGTGCGGCGCGTCCGGGATGGACTCTACCTTCAGGATGCCGCGATGCACGCGGACGACCAGCACCTCCTCGTAATAAGAGCGGTTGAAGATGCCGATTCGTCCACGCTCGGGGAGATCGCGCGTGGTGCGCCAGAGGAAGTCATGTTCGAGCTCGGTCGCGCTCGGATGCTTGAAACTGAAGACCTGGCATCCTTGCGGGTTCACGCCCGACATCACGTGGCGGATCGCGCCGTCCTTGCCCGCCGCATCCATCGCCTGGAAAATGATGAGGACTGCATATTTGCTCGAGGCATAGTGCATCCGCTGCAATTCGCTGAGCTTCTCGACGTGCGCGGCGAGAATCTTGTCATATTGAGCCTTCGACTTGAACACGGGATCGACCCGCGTCTCCCGCCTTTTGAGATCGACATCCTCGCCCTCGGGAATGCGATAGTCCTTGAGGTGAATCTTCATGGCTTATCGTCCTGTATTGGAGGTGTCGGTCAATGGCTCGCGCGTTTCCGCCGCGGCTTCTTCGGGGAAGCGTGTTCGAAAGCGGTCTTACCCTTTGCTCCCTCGGCCTTGGCGATCTCCTCAGCGAGCAGGCGTCCGGCATCGTCGGGGTGCTCGAGCAGGCCCGCCAGCAATATGTCGCCAAGCTTGGTATCGAGCAGCGCCGCGACCTCGGGCGGAGTCCTCGCGGTGTGTGGTGCTCGCCCGCCTGGAACAACAGCGGGCTTTGACGCGTGTGCCGGCGCGCCATGGGGCTTGCCAGCGTTCGGCGATCCCTGGCTCGTATCCTGCGGCGCAGCGTCCGGCGCTAGCGACCCGGATTCGTCTTTCGCGTCGGCCTTGCTGCTCTTGGCTGCGCCGGCAGGAGCAGCTTGCGCATCAGGGTGCAATGCAGGCTGCTTGGCCGCGGCCTTCAGATCGGCCTCTTTGCCCGCGCGGAGGTCGTCGAGCAGCTTGTAGGTCAGCAGCTTGGCGCGGTCGTTGACCAGGAACCAGGCGATCGCATAGCCCCAGACGAGCAACGCCCAGTACCAGGCGAGCGGCGTCACCAGTCCGAACCCGAAGATCGCGATGCAGGTGGCAACGATCTGCGTTCCCAGCACGGCGCCCCACAAGATGCGAGCCGGACGGACCGACCAGAAGGGGCCCCGCGTGCGGGTGAGGAAGATCGTCAGATGCCCGGCCACCGACAGCTTCAGGTACATCAGTGTCTGAACATGCGGGCGGTCGAGATGGAACACCCGGATGCCGAGATAGAACAGGCCGAACGCGGCGATTACGCCGAGCACGCCCAACACCGTCGATACGCCGAGCACCGTGCGCATGTTCCATGCTTCAGGGGCATTGCGATAATGCACATTGTCGTAGGCGATCGAGAGAATCGCGCCGTCATTGAGCAGCGCGAGCATGACGATCATCACCGCCGTGACCGGGTAGAAATTGAACACGACGATTGCGAGTGTCATGAAAAACAGCACGCGCAACGTCTCGGCGATGCGGTACATCGCATAGCTGTTCATCCGCTGGAATATCTTGCGGCTTTCCTTGATCGCCTCGATGATCACCGACAGGCCGGGCGACATCAGCACGATCGCTGCAGCTGCGCGCGCTGCATCTGTGGCGCCCGAGACCGCGATGCCGCAGTCAGCCTTTTTGAGCGCCGGCGCGTCGTTCACGCCGTCGCCGGTCATGCCGACAATATGACCATGCTTCTGCAACACATCGACGATATGGAATTTGTGCTCGGGAAAGACTTGGGCGAAGCCGTCCGCGTTTTTGATGGATGCGATCACCTGTGCACTCTCGTCGTGCTTGGAATCCCCCAGGCTCGCGCCATCGATAATGTTGGTGCCCATATCCAGCGCCTTGGCGGTTTCGCGTGCGATGGCCAGGGCGTCGCCAGTGACCATCTTGAGCTGCACGCCCATCGCCTTTGCGGTAGCAATGGTCGCCTTGGCGTCCTCGCGCGGCGGATCGTAGAGAGGCAGTACGCCCAGCAGTTTCCAGTCGCCATCGCCGTCAGCGCGCGCCACGCTGAGCGCGCGGAAGCCACGGGCGGCGAAATCCTTCACCGCCTTCTCGACGGCGGCTTTCTCGGTCGCGGTAACAGTCGCCAGCTTCAGGATGACCTGCGGCGCGCCCTTGGTCACCTTGAAGACCTTGCCGTCGGCGCCCTTGACGGTGGCTTCGGTGCGCTTGTGGACAGGGTCGAACGGCGTGAAATGCTGGACCTCGAAGCTCTTGAGTGCCTTGTCGTCCTTGACGCCGCCGAGGACCGCGAGATCAATCGTGTCGTCATTGGCGGCGCGCGACGCGAGCGCGCCCGCGAGGATGACTTGCTCCGCCGTCACGTCCCCGAGCCCGAACGGATTGCCAAGCGTCAGCTTGTTCTGTGTCAGCGTGCCGGTCTTGTCGGCGCACAGTATGTCAACGCCCGCCAGTTCCTCGATCGCGACGAGCTTGCTGACGATCGCCTGCTTCTTTGCGAGGAGGCGCGCGCCGACCGCCATTGTCACCGAGAGCACCGTCGGCATCGCGACCGGGATCGCGGCCACGGTCAGTACAAGCGCGAATTGCAGCGTCGTCAGGATGGGATCGCCGCGATAGACACCGATCGCAATGATGACCGCGACGAGCGCTACCGCCAGCACGATCAGATAGTTGCCGATTTTCAGCACCGCCTTCTGGAAGTGGCTGGTGGTACGCGCGGTCTCGACCAGTTCGGCAGTCTTGCCGAAATAGGTCTTGCCACCGGTGGCGTATACCAGCGCACCGATCTCGCCGCGGCGAATGATCGAACCGGAAAACACCGCGTCGCCGGACTTCCTGGTGGCGGGCAGGGATTCTCCGGTCAACGCCGACTGATCGACCGAGATCTCGTCGCCGTCGAAAAGCCGCGCATCGGCCGGCACGATGTCGCCGAGCCGCAGGCGGATGACGTCGCCGGGCACCAGTTCCTTGACGGGCGGCGTCGCCCACTTGCCGTCACGTTTCACGCGTGCCGTGATCGCAAGCTTGGCTTTCAGCGCCTGGATGGCGTTCCCGGCCTGCCGTTCCTCCCAGAATCCAACGCACCCATTGGCGACCAGCAACAGCAGGATGATGAAGAAATCGGGCCAGTGCCGCACGACACCTGACAGAATGACGGCGACCTCGATCATCCACGGGATCGGCCCCCAGAAATAGGACAGGAACTTGAGGAACGGGTTGGTCTTCTCATCGGCAATCTCATTCGGGCCGTATTTGGCCAGTCGGGATGTCGCCTCGGCCTGAGTCAGGCCGTCGGGCGAAGTCTTCAGCGTCTTCTCGACCTCTGCGATCGGCACCGACTTGAGATCAGCAGTCCCGCCTGACGCCGGCGTGTCGGGCTGTTTCGCTGCGGGGGCCTTCGCCTTGGAGGACGCTGCCATCATGTTTTCCTGTTCTGGATATCTACAGAGCCTGTCGCCCGCCAGCGCCTCAGCTCCAGCCAAAAGGCCTTGCGCGAACGCTAATGCGGTGGCGCGTGCCACGGCAGCTTCGGAAACTACTCAAGCGCTGCGGGTGGTGTGCGTCCGCGCGCGATATCGACGATCGCGTTGAAATCAGCCGCCAACAGGCTGGCGCCGCCGATCAGGACGCCGTCGACATGCGGCGTGTTCAGCATCATGCGTGCGTTGTCCGGCGTGACCGAGCCGCCATAGAGGATCCGGATCGACCGCGCGGCGCTGCCGAAGCGCTTCTCCAGCGCGGCGCGCACGTGCGCCAGCACCTCGACGATTTCGGCGCGCTTCGGCATCGTGCCCGATCCGATCGCCCATAAAGGCTCATATGCGATCGAGGTTCGCGCGCAGTCCGGCATATTGGGGAGGCTTGCCGCAAGCTGATGGCCGCAGACCTTCAGCGCATCGCCGGCGCTGCGCTGCGCCTTGGTCTCGCCGATGCAGATGATTGTGGCGAGGCCATGCTGCCACGCCGCCTTCGCCTTCGCGGCAACCATCGCATCGCTCTCATGATGCCCTTGGCGGCGCTCTGAATGGCCGAGGATCACGCTCGCCGCCCCTGCGTCGTGCAACATTTCAGCGTCGATGTCGCCGGTGAACGGCCCCGCCTCCTCGGCGCTGCAATCCTCGCCGCCGATCGCGATCAAGCCGCCCGCCGCCGCCACCGCGCCCGCGATAAGTGTCGCCGGCACGCAGACGAGCACATCGACATCGCCCGATTGCTCGCGGATTGATTGGGCCATCCCCGCAATCTCGGCGAGTTGCGCCCGAAGCCCGTGCATCTTCCAGTTGCCGGCGATCAGGGGTCGCATGGGTGGCTGCACCATCTACGCCATCGCCGCCATGAGCTGGTCGAGCTGCACGGTCGCAAAGGTCGTGACATTGTCGGCGATCGCATAGGGCAGAAGCAGCATGCGGCCATGAACCAGCGCGCCGCAGCTGTAGACGACATTGGGGACATAGCCGTACCGTTCCTCCTCACTCGGCCGGATCAGTGGGACAGTGACACGCGCGAGCAGCTTCGACGGGTCGACTTTGTCGAGCAGGCACGCGCCGATGCAGTAGTTGCGCATCGCTCCCACGCCGTGCGTGATGACAAGCCATCCCTCGTCGATCTCGATCGGCGATCCGCAATTGCCCATCTGGACGAATTCCCAAG
>JBDTLS010000058.1:0-12358 GCA_039934655.1 Sphingobium sp. | reverse complement strand
CTAGCTGCTTTGGAGATGCCCAGGATCGTCATAGCGGAATGGTCCGACGCGCGATTGCCTATTGGATGGCGCGCGGCATGGCGATACTATGGCGCATGTCGATGCGGTTCGTTCTTGTGGCCTTCTGGGTGTCTTTCGCTGCCAATGTGGCATATGCGTTCGGCCATATCAGTCCGTGGATGCCGCTAGCGGTGCTGGGCGGCTGGTATGCGGCCGACCTCGCATCGGGGGTAGTGCATTTGTATATGGACTATAAGCAGTGCCCGCCGGGCGTGGGGCTGGACCAGCTTTATTTCTATTCGGGCAACCGCGAAGGGTCGGAATATCTGGATCTGCGCCGCCGGGTACTGGCGCGAATAAATCCGTTTCATCGTCTGGTCTATGATTTCAAGAACCACCATCCCCGTCCCGATGCGCTGGGTCGCCGCTCTATGCTGGTGCAGGTCGGTTCGACCGTGGCGTTCGGGACATTGCCGGTCTCGTTGTTGGTGAATTTGTGGTGCTGGGCGGGCACTCCGCCAGACGCGATAATCTGGGCGATGGTCAGCTTTCTGCCGGGGGCGACGTTCGCGCAATATTTCCACGGGACACTGCATCGCACGGATAATCCGGCAATTATCGGATGGATGCGCAGGTTTGGATTGTTGATGACGCCACGTGCACACCAGAAGCACCACGACAGCCTGAAGCGCGACTTTGCCACCAATTGCGGCTGGTCAAACCCGTTGCTCAATCCGCTGTTCAATGTTGCTTATCGCCGAGGCTGGGTGAGCAATGCGGGTCTGGAGCCGACCGCATGACAGGCGGTCGGCAGCTCTGATTGTCGGTCGGCTCTAACTCAGGCACGCGATAGCTGGCATCGCGATCGCTGGCATATCATTCTCCGGGCACAATCGTTCGATCAGCCCGTCTAGCAAGATGGCGATGGCGCTCTGGCTGGCCAGCCCGCCACGGATGAGGCATCGGGCGTGCAACACGCGCCGAAATGCTTCCCATATCCGGGGATCGGGTGCTTGCGGCGCACTCCAGAAGCGATCGAGTTGCTGCTGGTCAGTGATTCCCGGCATGTCATAAACGGCCTCGCCCAGCACCTTGACCGGCGTTCCCGCTCCCAGAGCCAGCGTGCCCGATGTGCTGTTGACGCAGACCATGCCAAGCGATTGCGCACTGAGCATATCAAGATTGCCGCCTGATATATGGATGATGCGGTTGCCCATGCCGAGTTCGGCGGCCTGTCGCCGTACAAACCGGCCCCAGTTGCGGATGCCGCTATACAGCGGATGATCCTTGACCAGCAAATATGTGCCGGGCGGCGCATAACGTGCAAAGCTCGATATAATGAGCCTTGCCGCGCTGCGCATGTCCGCAAAGGGCGAATGAATGCGGATTTGATAATCGGAGCTAAGTTGCAGCGGCAACAGGAAATAGGGTTGTCCCTTTAGTTGCTCCAAAACGGCATCTGCTCGTCTCATGCGGCGTTGTTCCGTAGCCAGACGTACCATCCAGCTTAACCCCTCGCCAAGCAATGATCCGGGGCGATGTGTGCGATAAAACGGATACCGCCAGCGACCAGTAATGATCCGATGATAATGCTGATAGCTATCATAGGCGCGCCGCCGAAAGCTCGCGGTGATCGGCGGCAAATCGGGCAGGGGGGGTAGGCGACTGGCCTGATCCAGATACCAGTCCGGATCTTTGGGCAATGTCGAATGGCCGTTAACGCCATCGGGTTCCCAGGTCATCCAGTCGGGGCGAATATAGCCTTCCTCCAGCACATGGATGGCCACGCCGCGCAATTGGGCCATGCCATGCGCAGCAACATGTACCGGCCGACAATCGCCATAAAGGATCAGGTCGGTAATGCGATGCTTTTCCATGAAGTCATGGACGAACAGCGGCCAGTTGCTCATCGTACCGCGATATGCCGTCGCGGCTGTCGGCCAGTCGCGCTGGTCCCCGCCGTTGAGGTTGATGCGATACACAGTATGACCGCGTTCGCGCAGTCGCTCGGCAAGCAACGCGAACAATGGTCCCGGCGGACCTTGCAGAAACAAAAAGCTGCGGCGTCCGAGATTGACGGCTTTCATGATGAACCTCTTGCCGCAAGGGCCGAAAGCCATCGTTTCACTCTGCCCTGCAAACGGCGCATTTCGACCAGTACGGAAGGGTGGGTATCCGTTCCGCTGGCCATGCGTTCGATCAAAACCTCTGGCGGGCAGGGCAGGCCGGTGACTGGGTCCATATAGCGAGGGTAGAGGATCAGGGTGGCGGCAATCAACTCCAAAAGACTGCGCCGCATAACCCGGCGTTCAGGAATTTGCGCCAGATCGGTGGTCAGACCCCAACCGGCATAGAAAGGCAAGCCGTGGGTTACGACATCCCTGCCACGCAGCAATCCTTCAAACCCCGCGAGCGACGTAATGACATGTACGGCATCGACCATGTCGAGCAGCGCGCTGATCGGTTGATCCCGGACAATAGCGTCCGCATAGCCCAGCGCCTGATCGTCTGGAATATGGCCGATGCGGTGGCCAGCTTCGACATCGGGATGCGGCTTGTAGAGTATATAGGCATCGCCCTCGGCATCGCGCGCGCGTTTGAGCAGTTCGAGATTGGTGCGAACAGCGCCGCCGCCCGCCAGGATCGACCGATCATCCTCGACCTGCCCGGTTACCAGCACATGGCGGCGCTCGCCATCCGGTCGGGCCAGCGCCCGTGTTCCCGCGCCATATTTGCTGATACCGCTGGTGAGGATCGCGCGCCGCAATGCTTCGGCCCGCGTGAGAAGTTCAGGCGAAAATGTCGTGGTTCGCAGCAGAATCTCAAGCGTATTGGGGCCAGACGGATCGAAATAGATGCCTTCATCGTCTACAATGATCGAAAGCGGGGGTACGCAATCCGCTCCAAGCCCGGTTGAGCGGATAAAGCCGTCCTCAATTTCCGCGATGGATTGGTGCGAACGCTCCAGCGCGGCGAGCGAACGGATCGAGGTCCGCGATTTCCAGACGGCTATGCGGCCTTCGGGCGGCAACTGGTCGGGGCGACGTGCGTAGCGAACCGGCTCACTGCCATTCCACAGCAGGGGCGTAACGGTCGGACGCTTCCATCTGGCGATACCGATGACCCCGGCGAAGCTGCGATTGGCATCGATCAGGCGACGCCATTCACTTAAGTGCCTTATGATAACGTCCGCACCGCAGGACATACCCGTAAACGGATCGCGATAATCCACTCCGTTCAGGATATGACGCGCGACAAGCTGTGTGGGCGCAATGCCTTGCGCACTGTCGCAATCGGCAAAGCGGCCGCTGCCTTGGACAGTGACATGCAATCCGGCGATCCGCGCGAGCAGGGCGGTTTCATCGTTGGCGTCGCACTGCCAATGTTCCGTCCGGGCGAACAGATACCAAGGATCGATTTGTCCACGGCTGACCTGACCCTGTGCGCCCCAAAAGGTTCCACCCACCCGGTTTTCGCGCATCAGGTCGAGGCAATGGGATGCAAGATCGGGCAATACCAACGGCGCGTTATCCGAAGGGATACCCAGCGGCTTGATTTTCGCGCCAGGAAACGGCGGACAGCGCAGGACGAGCGCATTCATCGGTGCGGATTAAAACTGCGAGGGGAGCGCATGGAGCGCGATCAGTTCGGCCAGCAACGGTTCGAGCCTGTCGAGTGGCCAGCTGTTGGGGCCATCTGACATCGCCTTGTCGGGGTCAGGATGCGTCTCGATAAACACGCCATGTGCGCCCGCCGCTACCGCTGCGCGGGCAAGCGTGGGGACATAGCCCCGATCCCCGCCTGATCGTTCGCCAAGGCCCCCCGGCAATTGCACCGAATGGGTGGCGTCGAACACCACCGGGCAGCCGGTCTGTTTTAATATCGGCAGGCCGCGCATATCGACGACCAAATTGTTATACCCGAAGGATGTGCCGCGCTCCGTGACCATGAAGTTATCCTGCGCGACACCTGCTGCCTGTGCCGCCGCACGCGCTTTGCTCACAAGTTGCTGCATGTCCGCAGGCGCCATGAACTGAGCCTTTTTGTAATTCACGGGCTTGCCGGTGGCCGCCGCTGCTGTGATCAGGTCGGTCTGGCGCGCGAGAAAGGCGGGCGTTTGTAGCACGTCAACGACATCGGCGGCCGCGCGCGCCTGGTCGGGCGTGTGGATGTCGGTCAATATCGGCAAGCCGGTTGCATTTCGCACGCGATGGAGGATGGCAAGCCCTTCCTCCATCCCCGGTCCTCGAAAGGACGTACCCGCGCTGCGGTTGGCCTTGTCAAAGCTGCTTTTGAAGATGATGAACAGCCCTAGCCGCTCGGCAATCGCCCGCAACTCGCCCGCGACACGCATCACCAGCGCTTCGGATTCGATCACGCACGGCCCCGCGATAACGAACAACGGCGCGCCTTCGCCGACCTGATTGGAACCGATGTGCATAGCTCAGGCTATTCCCCGCTCAGCCAATATCGCCTCGATCACGGGCAGGTCACTTGGGTTGTTGAGTTCGATCAGGTCCCAATCGGGGGCTTCTACTGCAACGACCGCGACAGGAATACCCCCGGCAAGAAATCGCAACTGTTCCAGCCCCTCAAGTTGCTCCAACTGACTGATCGGCGCGGCAACATAGCTCGCCAGTGCGGCGGCGCGATAGGCATAGAGGCCGACGTGGAGCAGAACGGGCGGATTTGCCTCCACAGGATCGCCGGGCTTGATATGGGGCAGCACGCGTTTCGAGAAATATAAGGCCTCACCTGCATCGTTAAGAACCACCGTGGTGCCGCCAACCCGCCCCGCGGCCTGATCAGTGATCAGGTGTTGGTAAACGCCTGGCGAACAGCGCACCGCTACGGTCGCGACCGGGCAGTGGGGATGCGCGATCATATATTCTATCAGCTTCTCCACCAAATCTGGCGGCGTGAGCAGCGCATCGCCCTGAAAATTGACGATGACATCGGGGACGGGCTCAAGCTGGGTGATGGCCGCCGCCACACGCTCCGTGCCATTTTCGCATTCCGGCGGCGTCATGACGATATCCGCCCCAAAAGCGCACGCGGCGCTTGCGATACGGACGTCATCGGTGGCGACATAGACTCCGTCAGTACCGGAAACCTGCATGGCCGACGCATAGCTTCGTTCGATCAGCGATTTTGCTTGGCCGGTTGCGCCATGAATATTCGCCAGCGGCTTCCCCGGATAGCGCGATGACGCATAGCGCGCCGGAATGACGATGACGGTCGACAAATGCTATCCCCCCCGCGCGTATCAGGTCAGGAGGGTAAGGTCGTGTATATGGATGATGCCCAATGGCTTGCGCGCCACCACGCGATCCAGCACGATAAGCACATTCACCCGGTGCGCGCTCATGAGTTGATAGGCATCCTCAATGGCGGTATCCGGCGCGATCGTGAGCGGATCGGCGTTCATGATATCGCTGCACGTGGCGGTATGAATCCTGTCAATTGCCCGGCGGACATCGCCGTCCGTAATGATTCCGGCCAGATTTCCCTCATCATCGACCACGCAAACCGCGCCTTTGCCAGTCGATGTCATCTCCAGCACCGCATCGCGCATTGATGTGTGCGGCAATACCAGCGGCAGATCGTTATTGTCGCCGAGCAACGCTTCCAGCGACATAAGGCGATGGCCGATGGCGCCACCAGGATGAAGCGCCGCCATTTTTTTGCGCGAGACGCCGCGCTGTTCCATGATCGCCACGGCAAGCGCATCGCCGAGCGCCATCATCATGGTGGTCGACGTGGTCGGCGCGATCGCATTGGGGCAGGCCTCAGGCATGTCGGGTAACAACAGCGGATAATCCGCCTTGCGCATCAAAAACGAATCCGCCTTTGACGCGATGGCAATTACGGGAATGGCGAGGGCAATCGCACGCTCGATAACGGGCTTCAACTCCGGGGTTTCTCCCGAGTTGGAAAAGAGCATCAGCACGTCGCCCGCAATCAACATGCCGAGATCGCCGTGCGATGCTTCCGAAGCATGGATGAAGAACGAAGGCGTTCCCGAAGCCGCCAGAGTGGCAGATACCTTCCGCCCCACATGACCGGACTTGCCGAGCGCACATACCACAACCCGGCGCGGGGCTGACAAGATACAATCAACCGCACGTTCAAAGGTGATGTTGAGCGTATCTGCCAGTGCCCGTAAGGCCTCGGCTTCCTGGCGGATTACACGCAAGCCCGTCTCACGAATTTTCGTGAGATTCGGCGGCGGAACGAAGGACGCGTTCACACCGTAACTCGCAATAATGTTTGGTGAGAGAGAGGTGATGAGTAAATAGTGTAAGCCATTATTGTATTTTCCTTACACGAACACTCTGATCCTTAGGTCTGTACTTGGCCCGGAGGCAAATAAGCAAGCCATATTATACAAATTGTTAGTGGGCCGATTCACTAACTCGTCGTTAGCACGCGTTGAAGCCGCTTTGCGACGCAACGTTCTGAATTGGCGGCGAATTTTTGTATCTGCGAAAAGGCCCTGCAAGGGGCGTGGTTCAAAGTCGCCGTGCGCGGGTCTGCGCGGCAATTATTTGGCGGGACCAAGCTGCGACGATCGCAACCCATCCCGCCAAACGATCAGGTTAGAACACCGGCATATTGGCTGGATCATCCGGGTCGGCAAGCGGGGTCGATGGCGTGTGAATGCCGCACTCGACCTTATCCCATCCCCTCCAGCGACCGGCACGCGGATCTTCACCCGGCAGCACCTTGGACGTGCACGGTTCGCAGCCGATCGACAAATAGCCCTGCGCCTCCAGCGGGTGACGCGGCAGATCATGTTCGGCGAAATAGGCTTCGAGATCGTCCTT
The DNA here is from genome assembly GCA_039934655.1 of Sphingobium sp. Lineage (GTDB taxonomy): Bacteria > Pseudomonadota > Alphaproteobacteria > Sphingomonadales > Sphingomonadaceae > Sphingobium. The sequence goes on along the minus strand of JBDTLS010000058.1, from coordinate 5,531 downwards.
GGTCCAATCGCCCAGCGGATTGAGCTTAAGACGCCCGTCCTCCATCTCGAACCGTGGCAAGTTTTGCCGCGTAACCGATTGAAAAGCCTTGCGTCCCGAAATCCACGTGTCCAGTCCGTCCTTGGCGCGGGCCAGTGGCTCGACCTTGCGGATGTCGCAGCAGCCGTCCGGGTCATAGGACCAGCGCAGGCCGTTGGCGTCCTTATCCGCGATCACATCGGCCAGTGGCGTGACGACACGGCTATCGGTCACACCGAAACGGTTCATCAAAGTCTCGCGATAATCGAGCGTTTCGGGGAACATTTTGAGCGTGTCGACGAAAATGACCGGAGCGTCAGGATCGGCAGTGGCCACCAGATGCAGCAGCACCGCGCTTTCGGTTCCGAACGACGAAACCACCGCGACGTTACCCAGCATTTTTTCGGTGAACAGGGTTTTGAGCATACTCGCGGTATCAACGCCGTCGAAGCGCGCGTTGAGCGCATCCGCGTCCGCCTGCGTGAACGCGGGGCGTACATCGATGATGTCGATTTTACGAGCAGCTTCGCCCATGATTATGCCTCCTCATACCGCTTGGCCCAAATGGGCGTACGGCCATCAACAGCCTTTTGATATACATCCGCAAAACGGCTCAGCGTCGTTTCGACAATCGCGGGATCCAGCGGTGCGTTGGGCACCAGCGTATCAAAGCCGACGCGCCGCATCGCCAGCAACTGGTCGACCAGCACATCGCCGCTCGCGCGTAGTTCGCCGGTATAGCCAGCTTCCCGCAAGATACGCGCCGCCGAATAGCCACGGCCATCGCCGAACGCCGGGAAAGTCACTTCCACCAGCGATAGGCGATCGAGGTGAGCGAGTAACGCCCGCGCATCTTCGCCCGGTTCAATACGCACTGCTGTCGCATTGGACGCGCCAAGAAAAGCGGCGAGAGCGACCGGCGTTTCGGAGGCGGGGGCGCTGTCGCGGAAGTTGAGAACGTCACCCATAAATCGCCTCCTTAAAGGGCGCCATGCCGAGGCGCCGGTATGTGTCGAGGAACCGTTCGCCCTCGCTGCGTTCGCGCAGGTACAGGTTGGTCACGGTTTCGATGGCATCGACGATGCCGTTTTCGTCAAATCCAGGCCCGGTGATCTGGCCGAGGCTGGCGTCTTCCGCCCCGGAACCGCCGAGCAGCAACTGGTAATTTTCCGTGCCCTTGCGATCGACCCCCAATATACCGATGTGCCCGGCATGATGGTGGCCGCAGGCGTTGATGCAGCCGGAAATTTTGAGCTTCAACTCGCCCAGTTCCTGCTGTCGCCCGATGTCGGCAAAGCGGTTGGCAATCTTTTGCGCGACCGGGATCGAGCGCGCATTGGCGAGGCTGCAATAATCAAGGCCGGGGCAGGCGATGATGTCGGTGATCAGGTCGAGATTAGCCGGAGCCAGCCCCGCTGCATCCAGCTCCTGCCACAACGCGTACAGGTCTGCCTTCTTCACATAGGGCAGCACGATATTCTGCGCATGGGTTACGCGCAGCTCGTCCAGCGAGTAGCGTTCCGCGAGGTCGGCCATCAACTTGATCTGGTCGGACGAGGCATCACCGGGGATGCCGCCCACCGGCTTCAGGCTGATCGTCGCAATCGCATAGCCGGGCTGTTTGTGGGCCGCGACATTCTGGTCGAGCCACACCGCGAAATCAGGATCGGAGCGGTCGACCGTGTCGGCAATGCCCGTCTCATAGGCGGGATCAGCGAAATAGGTGCGGATGCGATCCAGCTCAGCCACCGGCGGGTCAAGGCCGAGCGTCTTCATATGCGCGAATTCTTCTTCGACCTGACGGCGATATTCGTCCTTGCCCAGTTCATGGACGAGGATTTTGACGCGCGCCTTATACTTGTTGTCGCGCCGACCATAGCGGTTGTAGACCCGCAGGCAGGCCTCGACATAAGAGATAATCTCATCTTCCGTCACGAAGTCCCTGATTTCCGGCGCGATCATCGGTGTGCGGCCCATGCCACCGCCGACGAACACGCGAGCGCCCACGACACCGTCACGCTTCACCAGCTCCAGCCCGATGTCGTGCAGGCGCATCGCCGCGCGGTCCTCCTGCGAAGCAATCACCGCAATCTTGAACTTGCGCGGCAGATAGCTGAACTCCGGGTGAAAGCTCGACCATTGGCGCAGCAACTCGGCCCAGGGGCGAGGGTCCGTCACCTCGTCCGCCGACACGCCAGCATACTGGTCCGAACTGATGTTGCGGATGCAGTTGCCCGATGTCTGGATCGCGTGCATTTCGACGCTGGCCAGATCGGCAAGAATATCGGCAGCATCCTCCAGCTTGATCCAGTTATACTGGATGTTCTGGCGGGTGGTGAAATGCCCGTAGTCCTTGTCATATTTGTGCGCGATGTGGCCGAGCATCCGCATCTGCCGCCCCGACAGCGTGCCATAGGGCACGGCAACGCGCAGCATATAGGCGTGCAGTTGCAGGTAGAGGCCGTTCATCAGACGCAGCGGCTTGAACTGGTCCTCGGTCAATTCGCCCGCCAGACGGCGGCGCGCCTGATCGCGGAATTCCTCGACACGGGCATCGACCATAGCCTGATCATATTTGTCATAAAGATACATTTTATCAGGCCTTTACGATTTCAATTTCAGGATTGATGGCAAGATCGGTCCGCACCGTCGGGCCACTGGCGCGGATGCGTTCCTTGATATGCGTGGGCAGCGGACCGGCGGCGGTGGCGTCGGCATCAATGATATAAGCGGCGTTGACCCGGCGCGCGGCGCTTTCGCTTGCCAGCAGCGCATCGCCATTATCCGCCACATCGACGGCGTCACCCACATGGCGCGACCAGCCGTTACCGGTCCACCAGATGACATCGCCGCTGGCCAGATCATTCCCCGTCAGCAGTTTCACGCTATTTTCTCCTCTTGTGCGGGCCAGTCGGCCAGCGTGTTCCCAGTATATCCAATGGCATCGCTATGGCGCACCACGTCGCCGACGACAATCAGCGCGGGGCTTACTATCCCCTCTCGCAATATCAGGTCGCCAAGATCGTGCAGCTTCGTGCGTAGGGCACGGCTGTCCGACCGCGTGCCCTTTTCGAGCACCGCGACATCTATGTCCGGCGCTACGCCATCGGCGATCAGCTTTTCGACAATATCGGGTGCAGCGGCGATACCCATATAGATCACCAGCGTGCGATCATGCCCGACGAGGCCGGTCCAGTTCTGGTCGGTCAGCCCCTTGCACTGTCCAGCGACAAAGGTAACCGCGCTCGATGCATGGCGATGGGTCAGCGGCATATGGGCTTGCGCCGCGCAACCGATGGCCGCGCTGATACCGGGAACGATCTCGACCCGCACGCCCGCCTCGCGGCAAGCGTTCATTTCCTCGCCGCCACGACCAAATATAAATGGATCGCCGCCCTTCAATCGCACAACATCGCGCCCGGCGAGGGCTTGCGCCACGATCAGCGCGTTGATGTCGCCTTGCGGCAAAGTATGGCGATCACGGCTTTTCGCGACCGAAATCAGCTCGGCATCCGGTGGTGCCAGCGCCAATATCGCGGCATCCACCAAACCGTCATGCACGATCAACTGCGCCTGCCCGATCAGCCGCGCCGCGCGCAGCGTGAGCAGATCGGGATCGCCCGGTCCCGCGCCGACCAGATAGACGGTGCCGATTGAAAGGGGTGCAACTTGCGCCATGCTGCCTAAATGGTGCGAATTGCCGATTACCGCAACGCAATATGCCTATCGGGGGGCTAAGTTAATCTTTGGGTGGGATATATCGATGCGTTTCAGTCGCCCATCGCAGCGATATCCACCGGGAGCATTCCAACCCCGATGGACGCGCGTAGCTGGACGCTTTCCGCTGACGACACCGGGTAAGCGCAGAAATCGGCGGCATAATAAGCGCCGGGGCGGTGATTGCCTGACAGGCCAACCCCGCCAAATGGCTGACCGGGTGACATGCCGTCATTGGGGCGGTTCCAATTGATGATGCCCGCGCGCACGCCGGACCAGAATTGTTCATATAGTTCTGGATTACCACCGATCAGCGAGGCGGACAGGCCATATTGACTGTTGTTCGCCTCGGCGATTGCGGATTCGAAATTCTCGACCTGAACGACATGGAGCAGCGGCCCGAACATATCGACATCAGGCCGGTCGCTAATTTTGGTCACGTCAAGAATGGCGGGCGTCAGGAACGGCAGCTCGCCGTGCGGGCGGCGCATATGGCGGATCGGCTTCGCGCCCCGGCTCATCAGCGCCAGAAAACTCTCGGTCAGGCCATCGGCGGCATGGTTGTCGATCACCGGACCCATGAACGGGGCAGGGTCGGCATGGGGATGATCGACGATCAGCCGATCGGTGATCTTGGTGATCTCGGTGATGAGCGCATCGGCCAGCGTGTCACGCACGATCAGGCGGCGGGCGGCGGTATTGCGCTGTCCGCTCATGCCGAAGGCCGATTGCACGATGAGCGTGGCGGCGGCCGGAAGATCCGGCGTATCCCACAGCACAACGGGATTATTGCCGCCCATTTCCAGCGCGATGATCTTGCCAGGCTGGGTCGCCAGCGCCTGATTGATGGCGATGCCGGTGCGGGTTGAGCCGGTGAACAATATGCCGCCAATATCGGGGTGGACGAGCAACGCCTCGCTTGCTTCGGCTCCACCGATGACCAGCCGCAGTACATCCTCCGGTATGCCCGCCTGATGGAACAGGTCGACGAGCAACGCCCCGGTCGCCGGGGTCATTTCATGCGGTTTGAAGATCACGGCGTTCCCGGCGATCAGCGCGGGGATGATGTGGTTGCCGGGTTGCGACGCCGGGTAATTATACGGCCCAAGCACCGCCATGACGCCATGCGGCTTGTGCCGGACGCTCTGCCGTGCGCCCAAATTGCCCTCGATCCGGCGCTGGCCGGTGCGCTCCGAATAGGCCGCAACGCTGGCATCGACGCGCGCAATCAGGGCGGCGACTTCGTTATGCGCCTCCCACAATGGCTTGCCGGTTTCGCGTGCGATTCTGTCGGCCAGCGCATCTTGCTGGTTACGCACGACATTGGTGAATCGGCGCAATGTTTCGATGCGGAATGTTGCCGATTGCGCGGCCCAATGCACCCACGCGGAACATGCCCGTGCGACCTCTGCCGCGACATCGCTATGATCGCCGCGCCACAACAGCGCGCCGGTCGCTGGTTCATAGGAGAGCAATTGCTGCGTCATGCGGCGGCTATCGACCTGTTACCTGTCTTTGCAAGATTCTGACACTTATACGACACGGGAGTTAAAACTTAGGTATCAAATCCGATCAAAGCTCCGCGCATTTCGTGGATCGCAGCGATTTTGGCATAGAGCGGTGCCCAGTCATCATCACCATCAATGGCTGACCAGATGCGTTCCACTTCCTGAATGTGCATTGAACAGGGGGCATCGTGTTGCCAATAGGGGTGGGTCAGGTCGCCCGTTGGCGCAAATTTACCCATCGCAGCGCGCAGCGGCGACCACACATCATCGCTGTACCGCTCCTTCGCT
>JBDTLS010000057.1:0-12548 GCA_039934655.1 Sphingobium sp. | reverse complement strand
AAGCATGTTAAGATCGCGCTCAATGTTTCGCGCGACATACCGTTTAGCCAGCTGGTGTTGAGCCAGGCCAACGTCCGGCGCGTGAAGGCCGGCGTCTCGATCGACACGCTCGCCGCCGACATCGCGCGCCGGGGCCTGCTCCAGAGCCTCAGCGTTCGCCCCCAGCGTGACACCGAGGGTAACGAGACCGGGCTATTCGAGGTTCCGGCCGGCGGTCGCCGCTTCCGGGCCCTTCAGCAGCTAGTGAAGGCCAATAGGATAGTGAAGACCCAGGCTGTGCCCTGCATCGTGCGTGACGATGCCGACATCAGCGCCGAGGAGGATTCGCTCGCTGAAAACACGCACCGTGAGGCCTTGCATCCCCTCGACCAGTTCCGCGCGATGCGGCAACTCGTCCAGGGCGGCACCGACATCGAGACCGTTGCCGCCACCTTCATGGTGACGCCTGCCGTCGTGAAACAACGGCTGAAGCTCGCGTCGGTCTCGCCCAAGCTGCACCAAGTCTATGCCGACGACGGCATGAGCCTCGAACAGCTCATGGCCTTCTCGGTGTCGGAGGACCATGCGCGACAGGAACAGGTCTGGGATCTACTCCAGACGAGCTATAACAAGCAGCCGTACTTCATTCGCTCGAAGCTCACCGAGGATGCGGTGCGCGCCTCCGACAAGCGGGTCTGCTTCGTCGGGCTGGACAGTTACGTCGCCGCCGGCGGCTATGTGCTCCGCGACCTGTTCGAATCCGACGACGGCGGCTGGTTGCAGGATGTCGCTCTGCTAGACCGCCTGGTGAACGAGAATCTCCAGAACGAAGCCGCTCGCATCGGCGAGGAGGGCTGGAAATGGATCGCTGTCGCAGTCGATTTTGCCTATGGCTATGACGATGATCTGCGCGAACTGCAGGGCGTCCAGCCTGACCTGACCGACGACGATGAGGCGAAGCTGGCGGCGCTCCGGGCAGAAGCCGACGCGATCGAGGACGAATGGTCGGGCATGGGCGATCTCCCAGAGGAGATCGACGCCCGCGTTAATGCCATCGATGAGGAGATCGCCGGGCTCGTGTCGCGTCCGTTGATCTACGATCCGGTTGAGATCGCGCGAGCCGGCGCCTTCATCAGCATCGATGCCGATGGCTCGCTTTACATCGAACGCGGGTTCGTTCGACCCGAAGACGAGCCGGTCGAGGAGGTGGATGGCGACGAGGAGACCAGCCCAGCAGACGGCGACGGCATTGTGGTTGCACCCGACGCCGACGACCTGCAACGCGCTGTGACCGGCACCGACGGTGCGGCAACCATGGTGGTATCTCCGAATGATGAGGATGATGAGCAGGAGGATCTGCTCAAACCACTGCCGGACCGCCTGGTGACCGAACTCACCACGCACCGTACGCTGGCGCTGCGCGATGCCGTTGCAGCACATCCCACGGTCGCATTCGCGGCCGTTCTCCACGCCTTCGTGCTCGAGACCTTCTATCGCTACACGCAGGTCGAGAGTTGCATCGAGGTCTCGGTCCGCGGTGGCAGCCTGTCTATTCATGCACCTGGTCTCAATGACAGCATCTCGGCGCAGTCGATTGAGCGGCGTCACGACGCCTGGAAGCAGCGTTTGCCCGAACAGGCCGAGCAACTCTGGGATGAGCTCATCGCATTCGACGGCGACGATCAGGCAGCGCTGTTCGCGCATTGCGCCTCGTTCGGCATCAATGCCGTATGGGAGCCGAGCAATCGCTATAACGACGGTCGTGTCTCGCCCACTAAGATCGCAGGTCGAATCGAGCACAGCCATATCGTTGCGCGGGCATCGGATCTCGACATGGTGGCCGCCGGCTGGAGCGCATGCATCGACAATTATTTCGGCCGTGTCACGAAAGCCCGGATCATGGCCGCAGTAAATGAGGCCAGGGGCCCGGAGGCTGCCGCTCGCATCGCCTCGATGAAGAAGGGTGACATGGCGAAGGAGGCCGAACTTCTGCTCGAAGGCAGCGCCTGGCTTGCTGAACCACTCCGCACGCCGGTCGTCATCGAGCCGGTGGGCGACGTGCCGGATAGCGTCGGCGCCATATCGGCCATCGACAGCGATGCCGGCATCCATGATCCTGCGGAGCTGGAGGAGGAGCCGCTGGCAATCGCTGCCGAATAGCATCCGTCACTTGTTCGGGGGTCCGCCGACGAGGCGGGCCCCTTCTGTTTAACGGAGGCTGCCATGCCCGACACCGTCGCCGACATTGCCCGCAAACTCGCGCGCGACGCCGAACAGGTTTGTCGGACCTATCTTCCCGGCGGGCGTCGTGAGGGTCGCTACTGGATCGCGGGCGATGTCCATGGCTCCAAGGGCCGCAGTCTCTATGTTCGTCTGAAGGGCGGCGACCATGGTAAGGGGGCGGCTGGCAAATGGACCGACGCTTCAACAGGCGAGCATGGCGATTTACTCGATCTGATTGGGCAAAACCTTGGCCACAACCAGCTGAGCGCGACGCTCGATGAGGCCCGACGCTATCTTGCACTTCCCAGAACCAGCGAGCAGGCCGATCGGGACGTGGTTCGTGCACCGGCAGGATCGCGCAAAGCTGCTCAACGCCTCTTCGCAGCATCCCATTCAATTGCAGGTACGCCCTCAGAAGCGTATCTGCGCGCACGAATGCTCACGAATCTGCGGACCGAACGCTGGCTTCGCTATCATCCGCGCTGCTGGTATCGGCCGTCCGAGGACGATGCACCCGGTATTGCCAATGCCTTCCCGGCACTGATCGCCGCGGTCACCGATGACGCAGGCACAATCACCGGCGCTCACCGCACCTGGCTCGATCCCGTCCACCGCGACAAAGCTGCAGTCGCCACACCGCGCAGGGCGATGGGTGACTTGCTCGGCCATGGTGTCCGGTTCGGCAATGCAGGCACGATAATGGCGATCGGCGAAGGCCTCGAAACCATGCTGTCCTGGCGCATGATACTGCCCGCAATGCCCGTAGTAGCGACGCTTTCCGCCGCGCATCTCGCAGCATTCGAATGGCCAGCATGTGTCCAGCGCCTCTACGTCGTCCGCGACGATGATGCCGCTGGCATAGCTGCGTGGAAGCAACTCGCTGATCGAGCCGACGCCCGGAGAGTCGAACTTATCCCGATCCTAAGCCCCGCCGGCAATGATCTTAACGACGGTCTGATGGCGCTCGGGCGCGATCGGCTTCTGTTCGAGCTGCGGCATCAGCTGAGATCGGAAGAAATCGCGCGTTACGGAGTTTCCGCCTGACACGAGCATGTTGACACGCGAGGGCCGCGCGCCGGCCTTCGAGAGGGGCGCTCTGGCGGCAGGGAGGCGGCGACCGCAACAGCGGCAAGCGGCTATTTTCCGCCGCGTGGATCGTTCCGATCCCCACGCTTTGCATCGCGAGACAAAATAGCCGCTTGCCGCTGTCCTCCGCTTCGCTTCGGCCCGAACGATATTCGTCATTTCAGACCTGACTCACGGGTGCGGCCGCCATCTCCCTGCCGCCCGGAAGATCGCCCAGGAAGGCCGCGAGGCGCGCGGCTTCGACGAGGAGATCATCATGACCATCGATTCAGGCGCAGAACATCTGCCCGAAAGCTCGCCTACCGCCCATATGCTTGAGGAACTGGCCCTGTTCGGCTATCGCCCGTTCGACGACGAACCCGATCCACGACCGCTGCCGGAGGCGAGACTTGCCGGCGGCGCTATCGCCGACATGTTCGACGCGATGGTTTCGACCCTCCAGGACACCAGACTCGAACCCGACCTTGAACCCTTGCTCTGGGGCATCGGCAACATCTTTCACCGGGCCGCTGAACGGATCGAACGCGAACTGGACGACAACGAAGCGGCGCAGCAACGATCGCAGCGCGAGCAGGATGGCTCCGAGGTCAAATCGGTCGAACTCGAACGGCTGCTGCGCGAAGGCACCACCCTGATTGAACGCCGTGACGCCATGGAATTCTTCCGCGATGCCTGCGCCGAGCAATTCCGGCTACACACCAAACATGCCTGGACACCGCACACCGGATCGCTGGTCAATCGCAAGGCGCTCACCAGCAGCATGATCGCCAGCCGCGACTTCATCACCGCGAGAAAACGTGCCGATCGCGAAGTCTTGCTGCCTACGGGCACGCGGATAGCTATCACTGGCGGCGCTGACTATCAGGATCATCGCACCATCTGGGACGCACTCGACCGGGTCCATGCCAAACATCCGGACATGGTCCTCCTCCACGGTGGCACGCCCAGTGGTGTCGAACGGATCGCAGCCTGCTGGGCCGACAATCGCAAGGTGACGCAGATCGCCTTCAAGCCCGACTGGAGCCGTCACGCCAAGGCTGCACCGTTCAAACGCAACGACATAATGCTCGAAGCGATTCCGATCGGGGTGCTGGTTTTCCCCGGTACTGGGATCAGCGCAAACCTCGCCGACAAGGCTAGGAAGATGGGCATTCCGGTATGGCGTTTCCAGTGAAAGCCAATCGCCCTCGCTGCCCCAACTTTGCCCATCCTGGAGGTCTGGATAAGCTGACGGTTACGCTACTCGTGCGACAGCAGGACGTACGCGTACGCCATCGACCCAGATCGCGACCTTCCGGTCGGTCACCAATTGCGAAGTCTCGGCTACGAACCGGCGTACTGCGCTGGTGGTGGTGACATAGAAGCCGTGGCGACAGCCTGCTGCGACCGCTTCGTCGGTAAAACCTGTATTTGCGTCATATCCAGCGGATTCCTGGATCTCGAACTGGACGACCCAGCGCGTGCGGCGCGGCCTTAATTCGTCGAGCACCGTCACGCTAATTCGGTGCCTCCGGCCTTTACGAACTATCAGAGGCGCAATCATCATTTTGTCGGAAATTGTAGAAGCTTTCCCATGTCGTTCTCCATCCGCTAAATCACGTGGTTCATTCGGAAAGGGACGGGTCGGTGAACCACACAGCCGAGACCCATCCCGCGCAAAAATTGCGCGAAATAGGTCAGCGGCAATCCGTTGGCTCGGATCGTTCAGCTCTTACGGCTCTCACCGTAAGCGGTTCTTGCGGCATTAAGCGCCGCGACCCTGACAATCTCGACTTAAGTGATCGTGCGCGGCGTTCAACCCTTCCTTCGAAATTCTGGCAATCTATCGATCGCGGTCGGAACGTTCCCGAAAGCGGCAGCGCTTGCTACCGTGTGAGACATCGAAAGAACGCTTTTGCTCAGAATTTTCATGAGGTTACGGCGATGCACTAGCGTTTTCGGCGCCAGGATTTGGGCCGCCCGGGGTTTTGGGATGAAAGCCAGCGCTCTCCATAATCGTTCAAATTCAAAATCGCGCCGACCCACGTTGATCGAAACCCGCGGTGGGGGCAGATGGAGAACGGGAGGATGTGACAGACTATGGCGATAATTGAGACCGCACCCCGATGGCATTATTGGTTGCACGCGGGGACGGCGTGGTTCGAATCTTTCGCTCAGCATTTCACGAGCCCCGACATCCATATGTGGCCTGAGGATAGTGCCGATGTTCCGCCAGCGTGGTTCGCGTGGTCATCCCACCATCTCGATGATGTTGGGACCCCGCAGGAACTTGTCGATCGCAGTGCGTCACTCAAGGCAGTGTTCGACGGTGCGCTCTACATCGCGTTGGGACCCGATTATCACCCACCAAATTTGCAAAACCTCACAGCCGAGAAGCCCATCGACAAATCTTGGGAGCTCGGACTGCCATACCCCGGCGATGTTCGTGTCGATCCCTTTTCGAAAAAGCAAATCAGGAAGAGGGTTGCTAAGTGGCGAACACCCCTTGAGGATCCGGTAGCGCGCATGATCTTCCTCGCGCGCTACGACGACCTCGTCTGCGCGATCCTTAAATATACCGGCGTTCAGGGCCTGACCTATATGACGCTCTATGCATATCGCGATTGGATGAAGAGCGGTGGGTGGAATGATGACCGGATCGCGAAGGAGGCCGGTTGGTCGAAGGCTCAATTGAACGACTTTACAAACACGGCGAACAACCCTGCCTATCTGGGCCCGTTTTGTCGCCACGGCGGGGTCGGGCCGCTGCCGAAGCGGCCCGTAACGCTCGCTGACGCAGAAGGACCGATGCGCACTGCCTTGGGCAAATTTATTCTCGAACGCGCGACCATCTCAGTTCTTGCGGCTAAGTGGGCAGCGTTGGCCGCCTAGCAAGCCGGGCAACCGGAACTAATCAATAATTATCCGCCACCTTTGCCTCTCGGACGTTGAGGAAAGAACGCCACTCGCGACCTTTTGAATTGATGCCTTCAGCGCGCTGAACAAAGGTTTATAGCTTTTCGTCGCAGGCTGAAAAGTATGTATCGAATAGCTATTTTGTTTATCGCTCCGGCACCTCTCCAGTGACGGCGATCTGTGCAGCACGGGCATAATGCTCAAGTTCGACATCAGACTCGATCAATTGATCGAGCAGCTCCTTCATGTCGGTCATGTCAGATCCGCTTTGAAATGGACCAGGCATGCGCTCGATCGACAGCACTGCGATCGCGAGCGCTTTCTTCACGAGGTGGAGGTCTCGCCCGCCAAACTCAGCCATGATCCATATCCACTTGTTGCTACTCTGGATTGAATATCAGCCCCTGCATCACATGGCCATCAAACGACGGCCGCAGATCGTCGGCAGTAACGCGGGATGGACCAGAGAGCTTCTCGCGGTGCCACGGGGCCCCTCTCCGCTCTTTGAGGCGCTAGTCCTTTCCGACCGCCGACCTCCTCACGATCAACCCCTAAAGGGTCCGCTATGCGTGCCGCATGCGGCCGCTTGGGGCTGCACCCCAGCGCGGTGACGTGCGGCCGTCGGCCGGATGCGTCGGCGCCTGTCGAGCGGGGAGTGGCCCCGCTCCATCGACAGGAGCCAGTCCATGTCCCTCGAAACAGCACAGCGTCTCGCCTGGAACCTCGCTTGCACCCTCAAGGTGATCATTATCCTGATCGAGACCCCGCAAGGGTATCAGGCGATGCCGAGCGATGATTATGACGGCGACGTCGATCAAGTGATCCGCGAATACGACGTATTCGCTGCATAATCAGCGATGGATCGCATCGAGAGGATCGCGCTCGGCGGTTTCGCCGGGTGCTTCGATCTGCTATGATCCAGACGCGCCATGGTGGAAGGTGGAGGCGCGTCCCCAATTGATTGGAAGGGCGCGTTTGTCATGATCATTCTCCTACCCGTGGCGCTGATTGGCATCGGCGCTTTCATCCATTTTTTCTTCAATGCGGCCAGTCATGCACTGGCGCTCGCGGCCGGCTTTGCCGCAGCGGTCGCTTCTGCCCATACCGGCTGTTCTGCAGCAGCCGCCATGTTGATCGGGCTAGCCGCGTTCATGCTCGTGACGGGGTTGGCGCGATACTTCGCGCTCACGGGGTCGCCGCCAGCCCGCATTGCGGTGGCGGCCGCGCTAGCGATCCCTGCGGCGTTGGCAGGATATCAGGTTGGCCAGGGTCTCGCAGGTCTATCCGGCTTGCCCGCGTTGATCCCAGCCCTTGCCTCGGCGGCACTTGCCGGAGTGGCGGCTGCCAGCCGGATCGGCCGACCCGCATCATAGATATGTCGACGCCTCTCGATTGCTGATTTCAAAACGCGCCCCGCCCGATTGGTCCGGCCGGGGCTTTGCTTGGGCTGACCACCGATTGCCGGGAAGGGCAGCGGTCATATCCGTATCTGATCCTGCGCCGGTGTTTGTCGTTGGCCGGCGGTGGAGACGGGAGCGTGCCGAGAATGACTCACTCGTGCGACTGCTTGGTCCAGCCTGCGCCGGAGGCGCCGGTCCACGCATGCGGTGACGAAAGCGCGATTGAGCGAATAGCCAAGGATATTAGGCAACCCGCCGGTTCGCAGTCGGGGGTATCCGATCCTACAACGCCGGAACCGAGCCTCTTTCACACTCTCCGGGGTGTGCCGATCTCCTGTCTGGCGAATTCCAAACCCGGTCCCACAAGGCCTCTCCTTGATGGCTTTGATGACCGAAACCGGCTTCGCCTCTGCCGCCTGAGCCGCAACGGGGGCCGGGTCGCTATTTTCCCCTGGACCCTGAAGGGATCCATTCCTCGCGAGGCAAAATAGCGATCCTTCCCCCGTCCTCCGCTTTGCTTCGGGCCTGTCGGCTGCGGCGGCGGCAGTCCCGGTCAACCGGCAAGCCATCGAGGCCGCGATGGGCGCGGGTTCGAAATTCAAGACAGGAGTTTTTATCATGGCAACCATCGGCACTTTCAAGAAGACCTCGGACGGTTTCTCCGGCGAGATCGTGACTCTCAGCGTCCAGGCCAAGGGCGTGCGCATCGTTCCCGAGACCAATCGCTCAAGCGACGCCGCTCCCACGCACCGGGTGATGGTCGGTCGGGCCGAAATCGGGGCAGGCTGGACCAAGCAGTCGAACGAGGGCCGCGCATATCTTGGCCTCAAGCTCGACGACCCGAGCTTCACCAGTCCGATCTACGCCAACCTCTTCGACGACGAGGAAGGCGACACGTACAGCCTGATCTGGTCGCGCCCTGCCAAGCGCAACGGCGACTGAGTTAGCCCTTCAATGCCCCGCCCGGACCAATCGGGCGGGGCTTTCGTTTGATCCATTTGGTTGTATATTAAGCGCTTAGCATAAGGCCGGCTTATCCGGCGATAAGCGCGGGCGGCCTTGAGTCGCGAATCATTCGCAACATAATCGGATAGTACGGGGGGCATCCGGGAGTAATGCGATGCCAGGATACCAAAGAATGCGGCTGCCCGAGCCTTATCGGGCTTTATTGACTCTAAGCGCGCGTGGATTTGCCTGGGAATGGGTACGCCGCAATCGCGACTTCCGCGCGATCTGGACATCGGCCGGCGAAGCCGCGCGCCGCGCTTCTGCGTTCGCCCTGGCCGCCACCCATCGCTCTGCACGACCGGTGGTCGACCTTCCGCAGCATGTTCTGGCGGGGAGGTGGTCCCATTGGGGCCTGACCTTTCGCAGTCGATCCAGACACGCCCGCGACCGCAAGGCCGCCAGTCGCCTGGCTGCCATCGCTTGACGTCGGCACCCTGACGATCGTCCGTCCCGTGGCCTGGGCGCGATCGATCGGTGATATCCTCTACCGGCCAGCAGCCTGGGGTGATCGCATCGTCCGCATCGCCGCGCCGGGCGGGACGTCGCTTTTGATCCAACGACACGGCGCGCCGGAATTGCCACTCTGGATTCCGGCCGAACTTGCACCGGTGCCGGGCAAGCCATTTGGGATCTATCTCCATCCGGACCGCAACCACGGCGATCGCATCCGCGTGGCCGAAACATTCCGCCGCGCGACCGGCATCGGTGCGCCGCTCCGCCCGCCACCAAATGCTTATGCCCATCGACAGGCTGCGATGCTCTGCATCCACGATCTGCAGCGCGATGGCGCAACGCTACGCGACATTGCCGGCCTTCTGCTCGATCCCGTCCCTGACGACTGGCGGCTGAGCTCGGAGCGTTCCGATCTGCGCCGCCTTGCCGAAGCGGCGGCCGAGATGGCGACGGGAGGATACAGGCGACTGCTTGGGGCACGCCTAAAAACATAACCGATTGCGTCATGCCTTCTGTGGTCGGATTGCGCTCCCCCGCTCTCCGGCCACCCGTGGACGCCGTTCAACGCCGATGATCGCCGGGCTCACGAGGTGCTTCCCGCATCACGTCGCAGACCCGGAAATCACGGAGTTCATCATGCCCGACATCATCAAGGATACGCGCTATCTGCGCACCAAGGAGGCCGCCCATTATGTTGGCCTCTCGGCGCGAACGCTCGAGAAGCACCGCACCTACGGCACAGGTCCCGCCTATCGGAAGATAGGCGGCCGCGTCGTCTACACGGTGGAGGAACTGCGCGCCTGGTGCGATCGCGGCGCCTGCGCGTCCACCTCCGATCCCAATAACGGTTCCGTGTTGCCAGCGGTGCGCCGTCCCGACGACAGCCGCGGGGGGCAACGATAATGACTGGCGCACCTGACCAGTCCGCCGCTACGGCGCCTGCGGCCGCCACCGGCGTGCACCGCCATCCGCTTCGCGCCGGCTTGCTCGCCGGGACGGGCGCCGCGCTTGCAGCGCTTCTGGTCCCGGCAATCCATCGCCCGCACTTGCGGCTCGTCTGGAATGCCTCGGCCAGCGTGCCGCTTGGCCTTTATCGAATAGATCCCAACGCCATCCCCCGCGTGGGCGATCTGGTCGCGGTGCGACCGTCGCCGGCGCTCACGGGCTTCATGGCGGCGCGTCGCTATGTCGAGGCCAACGCGCTGCTTGTGAAGCCGGTCGCAGCCCTCGCCGGCGCGACCTTCTGCCGTGCCGATCAGCGTGTAATACTCGACGGTCGCACCGTTGCGCTCGCGCTCCGGCGCGATCGCTTCGGGCGCGCGTTGCCATCCTGGTCAGGATGCCAGCGCCTGACCCACAATCAGCTTGTGCTCATCGCGCCAGCGCTGCGCGCGTCGTTCGACAGCCGGTACTTCGGTCCAGTTCATCGCGGCCAGGTGATCGGCCGCGCAATTCCGCTGTGGACCTGGTCATGACGGCGTTCTGGACCATATCGGTCGCCGTCGCCGCAACCACCGCTTCGGCTTCGCCATCAGCTGTCGCAAGTTCCGAACCCTTAAGGGTCGGCGGCTGCGCTGCACAGGTGCCTGAAGCGGCGCAGCGCTCGGGTCTCGCGCCCGAAATCGTGATGCGGGTGATGCGCGCGGAATCCGGCGGCAAGATGCGGATCGTTTCGGCAAAAGGTGCAATCGGCTGCATGCAGATCATGCCATCGACATGGGCTTATCTGACCGCGCGCTACAATCTTGGACGCGATCCATTCGATCCACGGATGAACATGATCGGCGGCGCAATGTATCTTGCAGAACTCGCGACACGCTACGGGTGGCCCGGTGCCTTGTCCGCCTATAACGCGGGGCCGGGACAGTATCTACGCTATGTGCAGGGAGGTATCCCTCTCCCGGCGGAAACCATCGCCTACACTGCGCGACTTGGCGGGAATGCCGAAGCCCGGCCAGCGCTGGCATCTACCGCTCGATGGCAGGAAGCGCGCCTGTTCATTGGCCGTCGGACATTCGAGGTCCGGGCCGAGCCGCCACCTGCGCCAGGTACTTCAAGCGAAATCACAGAGGTGCAACCGCGCAACACGCTGTTCCCTCTGTCCAGCGCCTCTCAGGGGGGAGTCGCAACCAACGCTGGACCATGACGCGCCGAACTCTATCTCTGCGATCATGACCAATTGGACTGTCGAAACCCTCCGGGCCCTAGATCTGACATATGCCAGGAAAGGCCTGCACCTTCACCAGCGACCATTTCACGCCGCTGTCGATATACTCGGCGATCGATTTTCAATGGGCGTCGGCGGCAATCCCGAAGTGCAGAAGATCATGGCAGCCTATGCGGAAATGATCCCGGAGGTGAATAGCGCTTGGCCTGGCATGGGTATCGGCCTCGCCGCCGTCGTCGATCAGGTCCGCAAGGTCACAATGCCGGTCGTATTTGGCGACCAAGCGCTTGAGCCCTGGCAGGCGCTTGGGTTTGCCGATGCCAAAGCGTGGTGGACATGGTGCCGGGAGGATGAGCGGATCGCCGCCGAAACCCATTTCGCATTCGCCGATCTTCTCGACCTCACTTACGGTCTGGACGACATCCGCCGCGGTACAGGTGTCGATCTTGAGTTATGGCAGATGGCGACATCCAATCTTGCCGATGCGGCCAACAATCTGCCGACCGCGTTCAGTGTGGATTCCATCCTTCAACCGATCTGCATGGTCGCGGAATTGTCACTGAAGGCGGCGCTGGTTCGCGGTGGCGCCGATCCGAAAAGCTTCAAGGGCAAGGACGGGCACGATCTGGGCAAGCTGGCCGATCGGCTTGCATCCGAACATGCCCATCGCGACGACGCATCTGTGCGCGACGTGATCGATCACCTCCCGCCCTATGTCGATAGTCGTTACAAGCCAGCCGGGCTCTCCCGGCTCGACGTCGTTCGCCTGGCGGTTGGCGTTCAATTTCTGGCAGCCTCCACGGTTCGTCGTTTCAGTGATCGCGATTTTGCCGCCGAGATCGAAATGGGAGAATGGCCAGCGCCACGGCCCCCACTTTTCACGAGCTGACGATGCATCCACATCGCGCGCAATCCGGTCGCAGTCACCGATCCGATCAACATGTGATGCATGAAGATCCACCCCCGTCCTTGAGCGAGTTTGTCGTGAAACGAGGAATGAGATTTCGCTGGACTGCGAGAGTGCCGGTAGGCGCGACGTGTAAACCTGAGCGCCGACGTTATTCGCTCCCATCGACCCCATCCTTTTCGTCGGACGACCCGGACTTTCGTTGCGCACCGGGTGCACGCGTTTGTTCCGCTTCGGTGGCAAATGCCCCTGCGCCGCGTCGTCGATGCAATAGTTTGATCTGCGCCGCGTCATCGCCCTGCATCTGTAACGCGAGTTCGAGGAAAGCACCGTACAACAAGGCGCGATCGTCGTCCGCGATTTCGACCAGCCCAGCCTTTTGCACCAGTCCTCCGAGCTCGATCAGATGCCGCGTGCGTTCCCTGCGTGC
>JBDTLS010000056.1:0-12596 GCA_039934655.1 Sphingobium sp. | reverse complement strand
CATTCAGCCTCTGCCGCTTCAAACCCTTTCACCAAAGCGTCGGTATCGGCCACCTCGAAATTCCATTTCGAAAACTGCCGCTCATTTTCCAAGAACACGTCGCCATAAGTGACACCCTGATCGTTGAACGCCAAATCATAGACGCTGTCGACACCCTGGATATACATGGCGAGCCGTTCGAGACCGTAGGTCAGCTCCCCGGCGACCGGCTTGCAATCATAGCCGCCCATCTGCTGGAAATAAGTGAACTGCGTGACCTCCATGCCATCGCACCACACTTCCCAACCCAGCCCCCATGCGCCGAGCGTCGGGCTTTCCCAGTCATCCTCGACAAAGCGGATGTCGTGGAGCAGCGGGTCGATGCCGATCTCGCGCAAGCTGCCCAGATACAGCTCCTGCAAATTCGCAGGGCTTGGCTTCATGATGACCTGATACTGGTAATAATGCTGCAAGCGGTTGGGGTTCTCGCCATAGCGGCCGTCAGTAGGTCGGCGGCTCGGCTGCACATAGGCGGCGTTCCACGCCTCCGGCCCCAGCGCGCGCAGCGTGGTTGCCGGGTGAAATGTGCCCGCGCCGACGCGCATGTCATAGGGTTGCAGGATCACGCAGCCCTGCGCGCTCCAATAGCTGTGCAGTTTCAGGATAAGGTCCTGAAAGCTCAATTTCTGCGCCGGTTCGGCCATAGCGAATATCGCACCTGTCAGCGGTTGGGATTGGCGCTGTGCCTTGACGCAGGAGCAGTGCGCGGTCAAGTTTTTTGGGTGAGCGCGCTTGCCCTGCCGCTTCGCCCCCGCCATGAGGGGCTATGAAAATTCGTCTCTCGTCCCTTATTGCGTTCGGCCTGCTCTGCCTATCCGGCTGCGCCCGCGCGGAGGCCCCGACGCCAGCAATGATCCATGCCGACCCGGCGCTGTGGGTGGTAAAGGACAAGGACACGACCATCTATCTGTTCGGATCGGTTCATTTGCTCAAGCCCAACATCGTCTGGTTCGATGGCAAGGTGAAGGCCGCGTTTGACCAATCCGGCGAACTGGTGACGGAAATGATCGCGCCTGACCCGGCGGAGATGGCCGCGGCGGTGGCGAAGCTCGCCGTCAATAGCGATGGTCCCGCAACCTCCAGCCTGCTGACCCCGGAGGCGCGCACGAAATATCTGGCGGCGCTTGCGAACCTCAATCTCTCCGCAGCGACGCTGGACCGGGTGGACCCGTGGATGGCGGCGATTACCCTTTCCATCGCGCCGCTGGAAAAGCTCGGCTATGCATCCGACAGCGGCGTGGACGACCAGTTGATGGCGGCGGCCAAAGCAGCCCATAAAAAACAGGCCGGACTCGAAACGGTCGAGCAGCAGCTCGGCTATTTCGACAGCCTGCCCCGCCCCTTGCAGATCAAATATCTCAACGCCACCGTCGATGAGCTGCCCGGTGTCGAACAGCAGTTCGCCGACCTGATCACCAGTTGGTCGCGCGGCAATGTCGATGCCATCGCCACCGAAATGAACGGGTCGCTGGAAAGCACGCCCGAACTCGCGAAGGTTCTGCTCTATGACCGCAATGCCCGCTGGGCAAAGTGGATTGGCGCGCGCATGAAGCAGCCCGGCACCGTGTTTGTTGCGGTGGGCGCAGGGCACCTCGCGGGCCAGCGTAGCGTGATCGACGACCTCGCCAAGGCGGGCTTCAAAGTGAAGCGCGTGACCCAAGGTGATCCCAAGCCGAAATAGCCCTCCCCGCCCCCGCGCTTGCCTTTCCTCCAAATCCTGCTAAAGGCGCGCTTCCCGCAATGGTCATCCCTGGAGGCGTGGCGGGATACTGCAACCTATGCTTATCGGAGACATGCAATGAGCGAACTGCTTAGCCTGTCGGCCGTGGCACGCGATCGGGCTGGCAAGGGAGCCTCCCGCGCTCTCCGCCGAGAGGGCCGCGTACCCGCCGTCATTTATGGCAACAACGAAGAACCCGTGATGATTCATGTTGAGGAAAAACTTCTCAACAAATTGCTCGGCACCGGCCACTTCTTCAATTCCGTGGTGATGGTCGATGTGAATGGCGCCGCCGTTCGCACCCTGCCCAAGGATGTGGCGTTCCACCCGGTTTCGGACCGTCCGCTTCACGCCGATTTCCTGCGCGTTGGCGAACATGCTTCCGTGCACGTCGAAGTGCCGATTCGCTTTGAGAACGAAGAAGCATCACCCGGCCTCAAGCGCGGCGGTGTGCTGAACATCGTGCGCCACCAAGTTGAGCTGATCTGCGACGCGGCGGAAATTCCCGACGATGTGGTCGTCGATCTGACCGGTTTCGAAGTCGGCGATGCGATCCACTTCAGCGCCGTCACCCTGCCCAAGGGCGTAAAGTCCGCGATCACCGATCGTGACTTCACGCTCGCGACGATTGTGGCGCCTTCCGCGCTCAAGAGTTCGGACAGTGACGCGGCACCTGAGGGCGAAGAAGCGTAATTCAACCCGCTGGGGGGAGCGCGACGATGCAAATCTGGGTCGGCCTTGGTAATCCGGGACCGCAATATGCCCTCAACCGGCATAATGTGGGCTTCATGGTCGCCGACCTGATCGCAGACATGCATGGCTTTTCCCCGTGGACGAAGAAATTTCAGGGCTGGGTCGCCGAAGGGCGATTCGGTCCTGAAAAGATTCTGCTGCTCAAGCCCGCGACGTTTATGAACGAAAGCGGCCGGGCGGTCGGCGAAGCGATGCGCTTCTATAAGCTGGAACCGCAGGACGTCACCGCGTTTCACGACGAGCTGGACCTGCTGCCGATGCGCGTGAAGGTCAAGCGCGGCGGCGGCACCGCCGGGCACAACGGCCTGCGCTCGATGGACGCGCATATCGGGCCGGATTTCCGCCGGGTACGCATCGGCATCGGCCACCCCGGCCACAAGGACCGCGTGACGCCCTGGGTGCTCGGCAATTACGCCAAGGCCGACATGGACCCGCTCGCCGACATGCTTTCCGCCGTGGGCAATGAAGCGCAGTGGCTGGCGGCGGGTGACGACGTGCGGTTTATGAATGATGTGGCGGTTAGGTTAGTTGATCCAAAATGAGGGGTAAGCATGCCTGACGATGAAAGCGCCGAATTTGAGCTGTCGGCGAAAGCCTTCAAGTTCAAACTCCCATCAAAATTGGTTACTCGAGTCGCTAATCAAGCACTTGATGTAGTGTCGCCAGCGACAGAGGCGCTCGGCTATCTTGGCGACATCATCCTCGGTCAGCGTCAAATTACTGCTGCTAAGAATATCGTAAGAGTGCGTGATATTATTGAAGCCGAAAGTCGAAATTCACTCCAAACTGACAAGCGATTTATGATTGAGTGGTTTGAGCGAAGCTCCAATGACGTTGACAATGAACTTACCGAAGAATGGGCAAGGTTACTGATTTCCCATTCGGACAATCCAACGTCACTAAAGCGCTCATTTATAACAATATTATCTGCTATAGGTTCGATAGAGGTGAAATTTTTGCAGCGAGCTTATTCGTGCATCACCACTGACAAACTCGACACTGGTCTAGGAAAATTATCCTATTACGGAAGCCAATTAGGCGAAGATCAAATCAGACATAATTGGCAAACAGATAATGGCCAGCGGCTCACCCTATCGGGACGCATTGACTCGGACGCGTTAGACAGAGGCGAGTCTGATGGATGGATCGAAAGAAATTATGCGTCGGTCATCCTACTGAAAAGTCTTGGGTTGATTGACATAGCGTCACATGCCGATGACGTTGACTATATCAGCGCATTCCTAACACCGCTCGGTATTGAGTTTGTGTCCGCCTGTAGCAAGAAAGAAAGCACAGAATAATCATGGGTTTCAAATGCGGTATCGTCGGGCTGCCCAATGTCGGCAAGTCCACCCTGTTCAATGCGCTGACCGAGACGCAGGCGGCGCAGGCGGCGAATTATCCGTTCTGCACGATTGAGCCGAATATCGGCAATGTCGCGGTGCCCGACGCGCGGCTCGACACGCTTGCCAAGATCGCGGGCAGCCAGAAGATCATCCCCACCCAGTTGGCGTTTGTGGACATCGCTGGCCTGGTGCGTGGCGCGTCGAAGGGCGAAGGGCTCGGCAACCAGTTCCTCGGCAACATCCGCGAGGTCGATGCGGTCGTGCATGTGCTGCGCTGTTTCGAGAATGATGATATCCAGCATGTCGACAACAAGATCGATCCGATTGCGGATGCCGAAACGGTTGAGACGGAATTGATGCTCTCCGACCTCGAATCCCTCGAAAAGCGCGTTCCCGCCGCCCAGAAGAAGGCCGCGCAGGGCGATAAGGAATCCAAGATCGCGGCGAGCGTATTGGGACAGGCGCTGGAACTACTGCGCGCAGGCAAGCCCGCCCGCCTGACCGTGCCCGCCGACGAAGAAGAATTGCGCGTGTTCAAGCAAGCGCAATTGCTGACCTCCAAGCCCGTGCTCTATGTCTGCAATGTCGATGAGGACAGCGCATCAACTGGCAATGATTTCTCTGCCAAGGTGTTCGAGAAAGCCGCCGCCGAGGGCGCGCAGGCGGTAGTTGTTTCCGCCGCCATCGAATCCGATCTGGTCGGTATGGACATGGCCGAGCGCATCGAGTTCCTCGAAGAAATGGGTCTGCATGAAACCGGCCTCGCCCGTGTAATCCGTGCGGGCTATGAGCTGCTCCACCTGCTCACCTTCTTCACGGTCGGGCCGAAGGAAGCGCGGGCGTGGACCGTGCACAAGGGCGCGACCGCGCCCAATGCGGCGGGCGAAATCCACTCGGACTTCGAAAAAGGCTTCATCCGCGCCGAAACCATCGCTTATGATGATTTCGTATCGCTGGGCGGCGAGAGCAAAGCGCGCGAGGCGGGCAAGCTACGCGCCGAGGGCAAGGCCTATGTGGTCCACGACGGCGACGTGATGCACTTTTTGCATAGTTAGGTAGAAGAGATGCCCACCTATTTCGATGACATGGTGGTCGGCGCCACCGATAGTTTCGGCAGCTACGCGGTGACGCGCGAGGAAGTCATCGAGTTTGCAGCAAAATATGATCCGCAGGCATTTCATCTCGATGATGACGCCGCGGCGGCCAGTCTGTTCGGCAGGCTGGCCGCGAGCGGGTGGCATACCGCAGCTATGGCCATGCGTATGATGGTGAACTACTGGAACGCCAACGACATGGCGGAAGCCAGCGTAGCCGGTGCGGGTATGGACGAACTGCGCTGGCCGCGACCTGTTTACCCCGGCGATGTCCTGCGGTGCGAGGTCGAACTGCTGGAAAAAATCGAGTCGCGCAGCCGCCCGGAAGTTGGGATCGTCAAGACCCGCTGGCAGGTCTATAACCAGAACGAGGAACTGGTATTCACGGTGCTTTCCACCGGGCTTTTCAAACGCCGCCCGGCCATATCCAATTAGAGCGTTTTCCAAGCAGGTGGAATCACCTGCTGACTCGGAAAACGCGGCAAATCAAAAGAATAGAGCAAGCGAGCCGATGCAATCGGATCGGAACCTGCCCTAAGTTTATTTCCGGCCAAACAGCTTTTCGATATCGCCGTGGGCGAGCTTGATCCAGGTCGGGCGGCCGTGGTTGCACTGGCCGCTGTGGGGGGTCACTTCCATCTCGCGCAGCAAGGCGTTCATCTCGGTCACCGATAGCGTCCGCCCTGCCCGCACCGACCCATGACAGGCCATCGTCGCTGCGACATGATCGAGCCGTTCCTTGAGCGAAAGCGCTTCGTCAAATGCCGCCAGATCGTCGGCCAAATCGCTCACCAACCCATGCACATCGCCCGCGCCCAGCATCGCCGGTGTAGCGCGCACCAGCATCGCGCCGGGGCCAAAGCGTTCCATCTCCAGCCCGAATTCCGCCAGTTCGGGAAGGCGCGCCTCCAGCCGATCGCACGCGGTTTCGTCCAGCTCCACCACATCGGGCAACAGCAGCGCCTGCGAAGGCACACCGCTGTCCGATAGCGCGCGTCGCATCCGTTCCAGCACCAGCCGCTCATGCGCGGCGTGTTGATCGACAAGGACAAGCCCGTCCTCGGCTTCCGCGACGATATAGGTTTTGGCGACCTGCCCGCGCGCTACACCCAGCGGAAAGCTGGCTCCTGTGGGCGCGGGCTCCTGTGCCACCTCCGCGCGCGCCATTGGTGCCAGAGGGTTCGGGGGCGTGATGAAATGGGTGCGCCGCTCGGCAAAGCCAGTGTAGGCAGGGGACGCGGCGGCGCTTTCGAATATCGGCATCGCGCCGATGGGCGTGGGCGATATGGCCCGCGCGGACGCTTCACTCTGCCACGCCGACATCGCGTTGCTGTCCGGGCGCTGGGCGGAGCGAAATCCCGCCGCATCCAGTGCACGTTTCAGCCCGCTTATCATGATACCACGCACCAGTGCGGGATCGCGAAAGCGCACCTCGGTCTTGGCGGGGTGCACATTCACGTCGACCATATCGGGCGGCACGTCGAGGAACAGCGCCAGCACCGGATGCCGGTCCCGCGCCAGCAGATCGGCATAGGCACCGCGCACCGCACCGACCAGCAACCTGTCCTTGACCGGGCGGCCATTGACGAACAGGAACTGATGATCCGCCACCCCGCGATTATAGGTCGGCAGGCCTGCCACACCCGACAGGCTGATCCCTTCACGTTCCAGCTCCACAATCACATGATTGTCAGCCAGTGCCCGGTCGGTCAGCGCCGCGACGCGGCCTTCGCGGCCTTCGCCCGCCTGCACCGACAAGGCGCGTCTGCCATCATGCTCGACGCTGAAATCAATATCGCTGCACGCCATCGCGAGACGGCGCATCACATCCATACAGGCGCCATATTCGGCGCGCGGGCTGCGTAAAAACTTGCGGCGCGCGGGGACGCGGGCGAACAGGCCTTCCACCCGAATGATGGTGCCGGGCGCGATTCCCGCCGGGCCTTCGCTCAGCAATGCGCCATTGTCGACCACCCGCCGCCAGCCATCACCGCCTCGCACCCGGCTCTCGACCGTCAGTTGCGCCACACTGGCGATGGAGGGCAGCGCCTCGCCGCGAAAGCCCAGTGTCGTTACCTGTTCAATGCGCTCATCCGGCAGCTTCGACGTGGCGTGTCGTTCGAGCGCGAGCGCGATGTCACCCGGACCCATTCCGCACCCGTCATCGCTCACCTCGATCCGGTCCAGCCCGCCATTCGACAGGCGTACCCCGATCCGCGTGGCACCCGCGTCGATGGCGTTTTCAACCAGTTCCTTGAGCGCGCTGGCGGGTCGCTCCACCACTTCACCGGCAGCGATGCGATTGACCAGATGTTCGGGCAGTCGGCGTATTGACATATGCACCGCACTAGCCCAAGCGGACGCATTCCGCGACCCATCACCGGATATATTTTTGGATGCATCAACGTGGTGACGGGCACGCGGTTCGGGATCTTTTGCGTGCGCTCAGCCCCGGCGAGCGCACCAGTAAACAGGATAAAGCATGTCGATTTTTTCGCGCTTGTTCAAATTTTCTTCGCAAGACATGGCTATCGACCTCGGCACCGCCAACACCGTGGTCTATGTGCGCGGACGGGGCATCGTGCTCAATGAACCCTCGGTCGTGGCCGTCGAAACCATCAATGGCGTCAAACGGGTCAAGGCCGTCGGCAACGACGCCAAGCTGATGATGGGCAAAACACCGGCGTCGATTGAAGCCATTCGCCCGCTGCGCGATGGCGTGATCGCCGACATCGATGTCGCCGAGCAAATGATCAAGCATTTCATCACCAAGGTGCATGGTGGCAAGGCGCGCCCGTGGCGCTTCCCGGAAATCGTCATCTGCGTGCCATCGGGCTCAACCTCGGTCGAGCGCCGCGCGATTCGCGACGCCGCCAGCAATGCGGGCGCCAGTCAGGTGTTCCTGATCGAGGAGCCGATGGCGGCTGCGATAGGGGCAGACATGCCGGTGACCGAGCCGATCGGGTCGATGGTCGTCGATATTGGCGGCGGCACGACCGAAGTTGCGGTCCTCAGCCTGCGTGGCCTCGCGTACACCACATCGGTACGGGTGGGCGGAGACAAGATGGACGAAGCGATCGTCTCCTATGTCCGTCGTCACCACAATCTGCTGATCGGCGAAGCCACCGCCGAGCGGATCAAGAAGGAATATGGCGTTGCGCAGCCGCCCCCCGATGGCGTGGGGCAGACGATCCACATCAAGGGCCGCGACCTCGTCAACGGCATCCCCAAGGAAATTTCGATCAATCAGGCACAGATCGCCGAGGCACTGGCCGAACCGATTGGCACCATCGTCGAAGGCGTGCGTATCGCGCTTGAAAATACCGCGCCGGAACTGGCCGCCGATATTGTCGATCAGGGCATTGTGTTGACCGGCGGCGGCGCGTTGCTCAAGGGGTTGGATGATGAGCTGCGCGACGAAACCGGCCTGCCGGTGACGATTGCCGACGATCCGCTGACCTGCGTTGCGATCGGCACCGGACGCGCGCTGGAAGACCCGATGTATCGCGGCGTACTGCAAACCGCCTAAGCTAAGGCCCAAACGGAAGGAGGCGTCTTGCCATGGCGCGACCAACCAGTCGTCGTCCCGGCCAGAACAGACGGGCGCAATACGGCCTTTTCGTAAGCTATGTGATAACGGTGACCGGCGCGCTGTTCGGCTTGCTGCTTGTCATTCTATCGCGCGCGGACCCTACCGGTTTCTCGGTGATCCGCTCGACGATGGCCGAAGTGACGCGCCCCGTTTCCGTTTCGCTCGAACGATTGGTCAGCGGTGTTGGCTCGCTCGATGAAAACATCGTTGCCTATGTCAAGGCCGGGTCGCAAAACCTCGCCCTGCGGCGGCAGGTCGATGCCAACCGGCCGATGCTGATCGAAGCGCAGGCGATCAAGCAAGAGAATATCCGCCTCAAGCAACTGCTGCATCTTGTCGAAGGCACGCATGACAAAGTCGCCACCGCGCGCCTCGTCAGTTCGTCGGCCAGCATCGCCCGGCGCATCGCCCGCATCAGCGCGGGACGGATGCAGGGCGTCCTCCCCGGTATGCCAGTCCGCGCGGACGAAGGGTTGATCGGCCGCGTCATCATCGCGGGGCCGAACACAGCCGACATCTTGTTGCTGACCGACAACCAGAACATTATCCCCGTACGCCGGGTAAAGGACAATATCGCGGCAATCTCCACCGGGCTGGACGATGGCACGGTCGAAATCCGCCCGCTCAACGCCGGGAGCAACCCCTTTCGCCCCGGCGATGTCGTCGTCACGACCGGCACCGGCGGCCTGTACAGCCCCAACGTACCCGTGGCCATCGTCGTTGCTCTGCGCGATGGCGCCGCCATTGGCGTACCGCTGGCCAACCCCGCCCGCGTGGAGGCGGTGCTGGTGCAGCGACCCTATGATGCCGAAGTCCCGGCGCCCGCGACGATCAACAACGCCGCCTCCACGCGGCCTTTCGCGGGCGTGATGGCGCGATGATCCCCGCTGTCCCCCGCTTAGGGAGCCTGCCGTCGCGCTGGCGGCTGCAATCAATCCCCATTTGCGCGATCATGCTGGGATCGATGATGACCGCTTTACCGATCATATCCCAATCGCCCAGTATGCCGCCCTTTGGCTTGCTGATATTGCTCGCATGGCGATTGCTGCACCCCGAAATGCTCCCCCTGTGGATCGGCGCACCGCTAGGCGCGTTTGACGATGTGATGAGCGGGCAGCCGATAGGGACAGCGGTGTTTCTCTGGTCGCTGATGCTGATCTGCATCGAGGTCATCGACCAGAGGATTTTCTGGCGCGATTACTGGCATGACTGGCTGATGGTGGTCGGCGCACTGGTGCTGTGCATCGGCGGCGCGCTGCTGATGGCGCATATCGCGGGCAGCCGCACGCCCCCTCAGCTCATCGTCCCACAAATCATCTGGTCTGCCCTGACTTATCCGCTTATTGTCCGCCTGATCGCCCGTTTGGATCGATGGCGCATAATGGCATGAAATTACCCCGGCTAACCCCGAAGCATATTACCGAAGCCAGCCTTTCCCTGTCCTTTACGCGCCGCGCGATGGTGCTGGGGGGGATACAGGGCGGGATTGCGACACTGCTCGCGGTGCGGATGGGCTGGATCAGCGTGGCGGAGAATAGCAAATACACGCTGCTGTCGGAAAGCAACCGGGTCAACCTGACGCTTATTCCGCCGCGTCGCGGCTGGATACTGGATCGCAAGGGCCATGCGCTCGCCAATAACCGTACCGATTTCCGCGTCGACATCATCCCCGACCGTCTGCAAAATCCTGACGCGACGATTGCGGCGCTCACGCATTTGCTCGCCTTGCCCGCTGACGAGGTCGACCGCATCAGGGACGATCTCGACAAAGCCGCGGGGTTCCAGCCGGTTCAGGTCGCGGCGGGTTTGAGCTATGACCAATATGCCGCCGTTAGCGTCCGTTTGCCCGACCTGCCCGGCGTCGCACCCGCGCAGGGCTATTCCCGCAATTATCCCGCAGGCTCGTCGGTCGGCCATCTGCTCGGCTATGTCGGAACGGCGTCGGCCAAGGAATATGAGGAACGCAAAGACCCGCTGCTGATTACACCGGGATACAAGGTCGGCAAGGAAGGGCTGGAGAAGTCCTTCGATCGCAACCTGACCGGCCTGCCCGGTGCCAAGCGCGTCGAGGTGACCGCGCGCGGCAAGGTGGTGCGCGAGTTGACCACGCGCCCCGATACGCCCGGCAAACCGATCCAGTTGAGCATCGATGCGGGCTTGCAGGAATATGCGGGGCGGCGGCTCGGCACCCAAAGCGGATCGGTGGTGGTCATTGACTGCCTGACTGGCGACATGCTGGCGATGGCGTCAATGCCGAGCTTCGACCCCAACAGCTTTTCCGACGGCATCAGCCATCTGGAATGGGACATGCTATCCCACGATGACCATGTCCCGCTGCGCAACAAAGCGCTTCAGGGGCTGTATCCGCCCGGCTCAACGGTAAAGCCGATGGCGGCGCTGTCTTTCCTCGAAGCCGGGCTTAGCCCCACCGATACAGTGGGGTGCAGCGGATCACTGCGCGTCGGCAATACCCAGTTCCACTGCTGGAAACGCGGCGGGCATGGATCGGTCGATATGCACCGTGGCATCGCCCAAAGCTGCGACATCTATTTCTATGTCATGGCCCAGCGCATGGGGATGCAGACCATCGCCAACATGGCGCGCAAGGTAGGATTGGGCCAGAAATTCCCCCTGCCCTTCCCCAGCCAAAGCTATGGCACGGTGCCCGACCCGGCGTGGAAGCTGAAGAAATACCAGCAGGAATGGCAGATCTA
Organism: Sphingobium sp.; assembly: GCA_039934655.1. Classification (GTDB taxonomy): domain Bacteria; phylum Pseudomonadota; class Alphaproteobacteria; order Sphingomonadales; family Sphingomonadaceae; genus Sphingobium. The sequence goes on along the minus strand of JBDTLS010000056.1, from coordinate 1,338 downwards.
CGACACGGTCAACGCCACCATCGGCCAGGGCTATATGCTCGTCAATCCGACCCAGCTGGCGGTGATGGCCGCCCGCCTCGCGTCGGGCAAGCAACTGGTGCCGAACCTGTTGTTTAATCCGCGCCGCCCGCCCCCCGCTTCGCTCGGCGTGTCGCAGGAGCATTTGGAAGTCATCCACAATGCGATGAAGGATGTCGTCAATGGCGGGGGCACGGGCGGCGCCGCGCGCCTGCCCATTCCCGATGTGCTGATGGCGGGCAAGACCGGCACCGCGCAAGTACGCCGCATCAGCATGGCCGAGCGCGGCGGCGGGGTGCGCAGCAATGCGTCGCTGCCGTTCAAGCTGCGTGACCATGCGCTGTTTCAGGGCTTTGCCCCCCATGACAAGCCGCGCTATGCCATCGGCACGATCATCGAGCATGGCGGCCACGTCAGCCGTATCGAGGATGCGCCGATGATTTCCAGCGATGTCATGACCTATTTGTTTGACCCGGCCAAGGCGCTGGAACGGCTCGACACATATGAAAAGCAATGGGGCGGCGACCCCGCCACCCGGCAAAAGGCCCAGATCGAGGCATGGCGCATCGCCAAGGGACTGGAGGCCCCGCCGCCACCGCCCGCGGCCGATAACGCCATGAACGCGGCCGCTAACACCGCAGCCCCCACCACCGCCAACGCCGCGCAGGATTTAAGCGATTGAGCGTCGTCCCTTATCAGATTGCCCGGCTGCCGTGGAAGCTGATGGCCCTGCTCACCGCCATCGCGGGTTTCGGCACGATCGTGCTCTATAGCGCGGCGGGCGGCAGCATCTCGCCCTGGGCGCTCAATCAGGCGATACGCTTCGTCATCTTTACGGGCATGGCAATTGGCCTGTCGCGTTTGTCGGTCGGCACTTTCGCCCGCGCGGCCTTGCCGACCTATGTGCTGTTGCTGGGGATGCTGTTGTTTGTCGGACTGGTCGGGCGCGTCGCAGGCGGCAGCCAGCGGTGGATCAACCTTGGCTTCATGCAACTGCAACCATCGGAATTCATGAAGCCGACGATCGTGCTGGCCGTCGCGCAATTTTACGCGCGGCTCCCGGTCGGGCAAATTCGCCGCTGGATCGCGATCTGGCCCGCGCTGGTGATGATCGGCGTGCCTTGGGCGCTGGTGCTGGTGCAGCCCGACCTTGGCACCGCGACGATGATCGCGGCGGGCGGCGTGACGATCATGTTCCTCGCCGGTGTACCGCTGCGCCTGTTCATCGGCGCGGGGCTGGCGGGAACGGCGATCATTCCCATCGCGTTCAGCTTCCTGCATGATTATCAGCAAAAGCGCGTGCTGATCTTCATGGACCCG
>JBDTLS010000055.1:0-12935 GCA_039934655.1 Sphingobium sp. | reverse complement strand
CGTCCTCATCACTCCAAGTCCGCTCAAATCGCACCGTTGATGGAGGTGCCCACCTGAACAACGCGATCAGCACGATCACGCAAACCAAATATGCTTCACGCAAGATCGACACGCTGCCCAAGGCGATGCGATCGATCCAGGCGGAGTTCAATGGCTGGTATCTGACGCCGGGGTCGACTTCGCTCGGCACCGATTGCCCGAACGATATGGTGCTGACCAACCTCTATGCCGCCTGCAATGGCACGGTGGTGCACTGCACGTTCGGCGGGGCAGGCATCTTCAATCGCACGATATTGGCGGGCGAGGACATGGTGCGCTGTGATCCCTTGGACGCAATGTCGTTCGGATATCCCAGCGATATTTTCCCCGAGGGCACCAGTATCCAGTGGACGACTGAATTTACACAACCCACGACCGGCCATAAGTTCATGTACACGAGCGGGCTGGGCAACAATCTGCAAAGCGTGACGTGGAACCCTGCGGTCACGACGGCCACCCTCAACAGTACCGGCGCGATTACGGCCACCGGAACAGCTTTAACCAACCTGGGCGGCGGCGCGGGCTATATCCCGATGTGCGTGGGCGTTCCGGTGGAAAGCGACGTGCAGGCGCTGGTGGTGCGCGGCAACTCGCAGTCGCAAAATCATGATAGCTGGATTCAGCAGGCGGCGACGGCGCTGAACTGGCCGATCCTTAACCTCGCCGTGTCATCCTCGAAAATTCAGGCGGGGTTGGATGACGCGCGCGTCCAGCGCATGTACGCACTGGGCAATCAAGGGGTCATCCAGTTCGGGCGCAACGAGTTTCCGGCGATGTCGGTTGCCACACTGCAAGGATATGTCGTGCAGGATGCCGTCGTCATGCGGACCAAGGGCATCACCCGCATCGGTTGCGACGATGTGCCGCCGTACACGGACAGCACGGATAGCTGGGCGAGCGCAGGCAATCAGACGCAGCACACCGGATCTGGTTCAGGATCGAACGACGACCTATTCTCGCAAGGCATCACGTCGATCAGCGGTATTGACTACAAAACGACGCGCGACAGCAATCGCGATGCGGGGGACTTCTTCAAGTGGCTGACCAACGGCGCAGGCAACTACCCGACCACGGATGGCAAGCACGCGACAACTGCGCTCGACACGCTGAAAGCGGCGGAGGTGAAATCGCAGATCGCCACCGCAGCGCAGCTTGCCAAGGCGGATGCAGAAGCATCAGTCCTGTTTGCCGAGGGGCGCAAGTATCAGATTGACGTGGATGCAGCGCAGGCGCTGATTAACACCGCGAGCGGCGCTGGTGCAAATGTCGCACGGATGCAAGCTCGGCTCGCTGCCATTGTGATTGTGATCCCGACCTTCCTGGACGTGATGGGCGCTGCCTATGCCGCCAACTCCGATATTCCCGTCGCCAATACGGGCTGGACAGCGCTGTCCGGCTACACAGCGGGCTGCCTGCAATATCTCGGTAACGCCAATGGCATCAAACTGATCGCGGGCGGAGCTGGAGCAATTCGACCGACAGTACAGAATGGCAACAGCGTGCAGCAGGTCGTCAACTTCACGCTCAAGCAGGCGAATGGCGGCAACGGTGCTGTCGCACCGCTGATGCTCGACAAGGATAACTGGATCGGCATCACGGGATTTGGGCAGTCGTCGCTTACGCAAACGGTCGTGTCGCTTTGCACGGTGGGAACAGTGACGGCGCTGGCGACATTCACCAACTTTGCCAACGCGACATCAAGCGACGTGATGATGGCGCAAATCCGCAATATCGACGGCGTTTATACGCTCGAACTGTTCCAGAACGGCCACCAGCTTTCGACCGTATCCGGCTCGGCCGATGTCACGGCCTATGTCGATCCGGCGGGCAGTGGTTTCCTGAAAGCGGCGCGCTATCCGGGCCTCGTCTGGCGCGGCGGCGCGCAGAGCGCCTGGCTCACCCTGTGGTCGAGTACGGCGCTGGCTTGATGACATGGCGCCTGCACTTGGCCGTAAGGGAGTTAAACTGCCGTGGGATAATGGTTTTGGTGATTTCGCCTTCGCAATGCCTCTAACCATCGCAAAAATCTGTGTCTGGTCTTTGGCTATGCTATGCTGCACATGCGGTAAAAGGTTAACAAAAGGGGGCCATACATATGCAATATGCAGTTGGACGGCGCCTGTTATTCTGTGCGCTAAGCTCCGGAATGCTGTTTCACACGGCAGCTTCTGCCAAGCCTGTTTCTGTGCGATATCAAGTCACTATGCCCGCTGCAATGGCATCCGATGTATCCGGGCGGCATTTTGTCGATGTAGCCGAGGTTATCAAGGCGCGATCGGGTGACCGGGTGAACGGCATTTACGTGCATGATGTGACGATGATGCATTGCGGCATGATGTATAATGCATGGGACGTTAACACCGGGCTCAGCAATGCGCGTTTCTCGCATATCGTTTCAACGGATGCGCAGCGCGGGCTGCTGAAATTCCGGGGGCCGGCCCATGATATCGTCGTTGAGGATTTCACCTTGCAGGTGACGACCATCAATACCGATCCGCAAAAGATTCCCGAAGGCATTGCGTTCGCTGGCAAGACGGCGACGGACGTGGGCGAAAACTTTTTGATCCGCAACGGGCGGATTGACGGTCTGCGCTCGCAACATGCGGCATTTTTGAATGGCGACGGTGTCGCTACCGAAATGGGCTATCGCAATGTGCGTCTGGAAAATATCATTTCCTCCAATAATTCCGACGCCGGGTTCGATTTGAAATCGGGTAGCACGACTGGCGCCAATTTGACGGCATCGGGCAACCATCATAATTTCAAGCTCTGGTTCGGACAAAATTTCGATGGCCCGATCATCTCGATCAATCCAGCAGGCCAGGGAGCGGCGCATATCCTGCTCATCGGTGCGGCGGACAACAGTTCGACCTACAGCTTCTCCCACATCTCGTTTCGATCGGACACGGCCGCGCCGCTGTTGTCGATCTCGCCCGATGGCGGACGTGTGCGGGTGGTTATCCAAAGTTATGACATGAATGTTCCGAGCGGGACGCCGATGATTTTCGATCCCGCGAAACTTGCCACCGTGGAGTGGGGAACACAGATTCAGGGGGTTCAGACCAGCGGATGAGGATGCTTGCTTCTCAAGTGAATAATAGGGGTAGCAAGATGATGAAAATTAATTCCAGTATAGGTTGCCGAAAAAAAATTCCGTATTCGGGTAATATTCAATTGACGGATATTACAAAATGCAAATAATCAAACCAAGTATAATGGTTTGTTATGGTCCGTGGGTCGCCTGTGAAGGCTTTATTGATGTTACATTTTATTTATGGAAATAGTAGTAACGGGTCTTCGCGGAATTCCTTGGGTGATGGGCGGCATTGAAGCCCATTGCGAGGCACTTTTCCCCCGTATCAAGGCATTGCGTCCGCGCGATGAAATCGTCGTTTTCGGCCGCTCGCCCTATGTTCCGAAAAACAACGATAGCTATCATGGCCTCAAGATCCGGTCCGTTTTTACGATCCGCAACAAATATCTCGAAGCCTTACTGCACACGCTGTTGACCGTATGCGTGGCGCGCAAATCCTACCCCGGTGCGATCCTGCATATTCATGGCATTGGCCCGGCATTGGCCACGCCGCTGGCGCGTTTGCTTGGCTTTGATGTGGTGGTGACGCATCATGGCGCCGATTATAACCGCGCCAAATGGAACAGGTTCGCCCGTTCCGCCTTGCGCTTCGGCGAAAGCATTGCCATCCGCAACGCCAACAAGATCATCGTCGTATCACACAGTCTGACGGAAACGCTCAAAGCGCAGTTTCCCGCACAGGCAGACAAAATCGACTATATCCCGAACGGCGCGCAGATCATATCCGCAGCGGAGAATGACGGGGAAGATTTCACCCGCTTTCTCGCGGAACATAACACGGTGCCCGGTGGCTATATCCTCGCCGTGGCGCGGCTGGTGCCGGAAAAGGGTCTGCATGACCTGATCGATGCGTTTGAGAAAAGCGATACGCGCGCGCAATTGTTGATCGCAGGGGGCGTGGACCATGTTGACAGCTATGCACGCGCATTGATGGCGCGTGGCAATGCCCGTGTCCGTTTCCTCGGGCGGCAGCCGCGCGACATGGTGGAAAAACTATATGCCAACGCGTCACTGTTCGTCATGCCTTCGTCACACGAAGGTTTACCGATTGCGGCGCTGGAAGCAGCGTCTGCTGGCGCGCCGCTTTTGCTCAGCGATATTCAGCCCAATCTCGATCTCGGTCTGGCGCGCGCGAATTATTTCCCGCAGGGCGATGTGGCAGCACTCGCTGAGGCGCTGGCAGTAGAACCCGGCACCTACCAGATCGACCTTGCGCCGTTGCTGGAGCGTTTCAACTGGGATGCGGTCGCCGCCGCAACCAACATTGTCTATCAAAACATCGTGAAATCCGCGTCGAAGCGCCGGACAATGTTCAATAACCGAATGCCATTGCAATTGTGACGGGCGAGCTGCGTCGCGCGGATGCACCCCAAAGACCACCGCCGGAACCGCCACGGCAACGCATTGCTCTGGTGATCAACTCCTTCGTCGGAGGCGGGGCAGAGCGGGTTTTTTCGATTTTCTTACGCCTGGCTGCTGACAAGCGGGAACGATATGATTTTACGCTGATCCTGCTCGATCGTGAGCCTGATGCCTATGCCATCCCGGACTGGATCGAGACTATTCGCCTCGATTGCCGCAAGTCTTTGCTGCGCAGCATTTTTGCGCTGACGGGTGCATTGCGAAAAGTACGACCCGCGTTGACGTTCAGTTTCCTGACGCGCGCCAATGCGGGCTGTGTCATCGCCGCGCGTGTGCTGGGTTTCCCCTGCGTCATCAGCGAGCGCGTTCACACGAGCACCCACTTCGGGTCCGGGTTGCACGGCAAGATATCCGGCGCATTGGTGCGATTGACCTATCCCCGTGCTGACCGCGTGGTCACGATGAACTCGGAAATCGTCGATGATCTTGCGACGAATTTTGGGGTGTCCAGAGAGCGGATTACGGTTGTCGCCAATCCTGTGGATAGCAGCGCGGTACTGCAGGCCGCGCAGCAACTTCCCGAAATTACCCTGCCGGAACGCTTCATCCTGACTGTGGGCCGCTTGACCAAGGGCAAAAACGCCGCCGCTGTTATCGAGGCTTACACGCAGGCGGATGTACCGCAGGCGCTCGTGATTCTCGGCGAAGGGCCGGAGCGCAACGCCCTGGCTGACCTCATCTGTGCAAAGGGCCTGGAGGGCCGGGTATTCCTGCCCGGCTTCGTCAAAAATCCCTATGCCGTTATGGCGCGCGCGGAAATATTGGCGAGCGCGACGCTGAGCGAAGGGTCGCCCAATGTGTTACTGGAAGCACTCGCGCTTGGCGTGCCGACAGTCTTCACCAACTGCCCGACTGGCCCGGCGGAAATGTTGGCGGACAAACCGCGTGAGGATATCAAAGGGCTATATGAAACGCCTTATGGCATCCTTGTTCCGGTGGGAGATATCGCAGCGATGGCCGATGCGCTGGTGCGGTTGCAGGATGCCGATTTGCGGGCGCGCTTGCGCGTTGCCGGGCCAAAACGCGCCGCCGTTTATGGGCCGGATCGTTTCGTGCGCGGCATGTGGACGGTGATAGAATCCGGGCTGGCCGGGGGCGCGGTTTAATGTCGATCAAGAGCAAATTCGCATCAGGAACCGGTTGGATGGCGCTCGGTGCCACCGCCGATTATGCGATGCAGTTTGTCGTTTTCATCGTCCTTGCGCGGTTCCTGACGATCCGTGAACTGGGCGTCGTCGCGTTTGCGCTGGTGTTGATGGATATCGGGCGCATATTCGTGAACGGCGGCCGCTCGGAAATCATCGTGCAGCGCAAGGATTGGGACGGCGATTTCAGCTCGGTGTGCTTCACCCGGTCGCTGATTTCAGCGGGCGTTCTGGCGCTGATATTGGCCATTCCCGGCGCCATGTTGATGGATCGTTACTATCAACAGGGCAGCGGCCTGCCGACGGCCGCGCTGTCCGGCATTTTCATGATCGAAGCGTTGCGCTCCATCCATGCGGCGAAGCTGCGGCGCGAGTTCCGGTTCAAGGCGCTGGCGGGGCGGGTGATGGTCGGCACGCTGGTTGCGGGCATATTGGCGATCATCCTCGCCATATCGGGCTGGGGCCTGTGGGCGATGGTCGTGCAGCGTCTGGTACAGCAGACCTTGAGCACGGTGATGACGATGCGCGCTGCGCACTGGATGCCGCGCTTCAAAATGCACGCGCCGGGTTTCCCCGAAGCCCAGCCCTATATGCGCAGGGTGACGGCCAGCCGTGCGCTAGATGTCGCCAACGCGCGCGCCCCCGATTTTTTGGTAGGCCTGATACTGGGGCCGGTTGCGGTCGCGCTGTTTCGCGTCGGTGCGCGCGCGCTGGAGGTGATTGTCCGCACCACCGTTCAACCGTTTCAGGATGCGGCGCTGTCGGCGCTGTCCCGGCTTGAGGATAAGGAACAGATTGGCCGCGCTCTCGCGAGGATCGTCAGCATGGCGTCGCTGTTGATGTTTCCGATCCTGATCGGCGCGGCGGTCACGGCCGATGATCTGACGATCGTGCTGTTTGGTGCGCGCTATGCGCCGAGCGCGATCATCATGGCGACATTGGCGCTGGGGATTTTGCCCTCGACGCTGATGTTGCTCGCCGGTACGGCTTATCTGGCGGCGGGACATGCCGAGGTGAATTTGCGTATCAACATTGCCTCGGTCAGCTTTTTGATCAGTGGGGTTGTCGGTGGCGCGCTGCTGGGCGGCACCTATGGCAGCGCGATCGGCGTGATGGCGGCGCAATGGCTGATGATGCCCATAACATTATATTATCTGCGTAGTGAGCTTGGCCTGTCGCCAGCGGCGCTGCTGGGGCCGATGGCCGCGCCGTTGACAGCGGCGCTGGTGATGGGAATGGGCGTCAAGCTCGCGGCCACCCAAGTCTATGGAACTATCGGGACTGTGCCGCATCTTATCGCATTGTTGATCGTGGGCGCGGGCATTTATGTTGCGATGCTGTTTCTCTTCGGGCGATCCTATCTGGACGGTCTGATGAATGAAATGCGCGTCATCCTGCCCGCAGCGATCGGCAACAGATTGCCGCGTTTTCGTTAGAGCGGTTTGCTAGCCGATTGCATCGGCTCGACCGCTCTATCTGCTTGTTTTACCGCGTTTTCCGATTCGTCAGGTGATTCCACCTGACTAGAAAACGCTCGAAACCCCGAACAATTCGTACATCCTGTATTTACCCCTGTCGCTGTGGCTTTTCGCGATGAAGCTGCTTCAGCAGGCGGAGTAACTCGGTCTGTTCCTGCGCGCCAAGCGTACGCAGGACACCTTCTTCCGACAGGCGCAACCGGTCGATCATCTCCCGCAACTGGATCTCCCCCGTCTCGGTGAGGTGCAGCGCGTTGCTGCGCAGATCGCGTCCCGGACGTCGCTCGACAAGGCCGCGTTCGGCGAGCCAGTTGACCAGCTTCATCGCGCTCGCGCGGTTGATCGAAAGCTCGCGGCCGAGCGCCGATTGTTCGCATCCCGGATTGGCGTCGATCAGGGACAGCGCCGTCACCTTCGCGGGCGATATGGCGTAATCGGCCAGCATGATACGAGCGACCTCGTTCAATCGGAGGCTGACCATCTGGAGGTGAAAACCCACCAGAGTGCCAATCTTGATGTCATGTGCGAGGCGCTTGATCATTCTACATCCGTATGTTTGGGATACGGTCCCGTTATAAGGAGGTGAGTTCGGATGCAACAAATACAGGTTTCCGATTGACTGTGGTATTACATCATCTGTTTATGCCACCTTGCCAACAATGTATCCTTGGCGTACAAAAATGCAATTGTCGCGGCACTTCGCTCTGCCGCACATAAAAACTAGCGGCGAGTCGCCGAAAATTTGTGAGGATGGGTGATGACGGATAGCGAATTTCATATGCTGATCGACGGTGAGCTGGTGGGCGGCGTGACCGAATTCGATGTCATCAACCCGGCGACAGCTCAGCCCTTTGCCAAATGCCCCAAGGCCGACGAAGCGTTGATCGAACGGGCGATTGCTGCGGCCAAGCGCGCATTTCCGGCCTGGTCGGCCAAACCGGTCGAGGAACGCGCGGGGTTGATCAACAGGCTTGCCGATGCGCTTGAGCTGCGGGCCGGCGAATTTGCCAGCCTGTTGACCAGCGAGCAGGGCAAGCCGCTGGATCAGGCCATGTTCGAGGTGTTCGGCAGCATATTCACGCTACGTGCGTTCGCCGCGATGCGCGTTCAGCCAAAGACGCTGAAGGATGAGGGCGGTAACATGGTGATCGAACACCGCACGCCGCTGGGCGTTGTCGTTTCGATCACGCCGTGGAATTTCCCGCTGGTTCTGTTGATGAACAAGCTCGGACCTGCGCTCCTCACGGGCAATACGATGGTGGCGAAGCCCGCGCCGACCACGCCGCTGACCACCTTGTTGTTCGGCAAACTCTGCCGCGATGTGCTGCCTGCGGGTGTGCTCAACATCGTCTGCGATCAGAATGATCTCGGCGCGGTGCTGACCGCACACCCCGATATCGCCAAGGTCGCCTTCACCGGCTCGACGGCGACCGGCAAGAAGGTGATGGCGGCGGCGGCCGGTACGGTGAAGCGTATCACGCTCGAACTCGGCGGTAATGACGCTGCGATCGTGCTGGACGATGTCGATCCGAAACTGGTCGCGAAGAAAGTCTATACCGGCGCTATGGCCAATGCCGGGCAGATCTGCGTTGCGATCAAGCGTGCTTATGTGCCCGCGCCGATGTATGACGAATTCTGCGACGAACTGGCCAGGCTCGCCAACGAAGCGGTCGTCGACGATGGTTCCAAGCAGGGCACGACCGTGGGACCGATCCAGAACAAGATGCAGTTCGACAAGGTCAAGGCGCTGCTCGACGACGCCAGAGAGCGCGGCACCGTGTTGGCGGGCGGCGCGCCGCTCGACCGTCCGGGCTATTTCATCCCGCCAACGATCGTGCGGGACCTGGACGAGGATGCTCCGCTCGTGCGGGAGGAACAGTTCGGGCCGATTCTGCCTGTGCTGAAATATAATGACATCGAAGAGGTGATCGCGCGCGCCAATGATTCCGAATATGGCTTGGGCGGTACGGTATGGGGCAAGGATCTGGGCCGTGCGATGGAGGTCGCCAAGCGTATCGACAGCGGCACGGTCTGGGTTAACCAGCATCTTGCGATTGATGCCAATATTCCGTTCCGGGGCGTGAAACAGTCCGGTCTGGGGGCGGAGCTTGGCGAAGCGGGATTGCTGGAATATACTCAGGCGCACATCATCAACGCGGTAGCGCTTGAAGAGGCATAACGGGGCACCGCGGAGACTGCAGAAAGACCAGCCGGGGAGGGTGGTGTTGATGGAAATGGAGCATTTTTCGACACGGCTTGTGCCTGTGGAACGGCGCTGCGGCTATTGGCGCGATCTTGTGGCCGAAACCTTTCCCGGTATGACGGTGCGGGCAGACGAGGGGCTTCGCGCCAATCTGTCCCGCTGGCAACTGGGTTGCGTCGGACTGGCCGTGGCCCGGAGCGACCGGGCACGGGTGGAACGCTCCCCCGGCGCAGCAGGCGAACGCAACGTCGTGCTGCATCTTCAACGAAGCGGGCGCATGGCGTTGACCCAGCGTGGGCGTACCACCGTGGCACCAGTCGGCAGTATCGTCATTGCGGACGATTCAGAGCCCTATGTGATCGATATTTCGGATCGCAACGATTGCCTGATTCTCACTGTTCCGACCAGCGCCCTTGGGGAAGAGGCGTGCGGGCGCGATTGGCGTGCCGTTCTGCTCGATGGCGAAGATACCACGGTGGCGTTGTTTCGTCGGATGCTGGAGGGGTTGTGGGCCGAAGCCAATCGCCACGAGGCGATTGACTCCGGGTTCAATGCCGTACTGCTTGCGATGGTCCGGCTGGCGTGCGAAAAGTCTTCGGACACGCGCGACAAGAATCCCAATTGCCCACCGATCGCTTTCGCGTTGAAACATTTGCGTGATCCGGCGCTCAGTACGGAAGCTATCGCGGACGGCACCGGCATGTCCGCGCGGGGCGTGCAAAAAGCCTTTCTGCGGGAGGTCGGCCAGACCCCGATGGCTTTCATCGTGGACCGCCGCCTGGCTCGTGCGGCAGAAATGCTCGCATGTGAAGATGGTCGCAGCGTGACCGACATTGCGTTTGAGGTGGGGTTCGGTGATTCCGGTTCGTTCAGCCGCTCTTTCCGTCGACGCTATGAGGTCGCGCCATCGCGCTGGACTGCGGAGCGGCTCTGAATCCTACCCCTCAAGTTCGTTCCTGTACGCATTTGCAGTTCGCTGAGCGTCAAGACGAGCTTAATTTCTTTCTGCATAATTGACAAAACACTGGCGAGTTGTGTGACCGGTGTGTGCAGGGAGGACTATTAGATGTTCAAGGTTCTGGCAGTTCTACTCGCATCGACCGCATTCGTGTCGGCCCCGGCTTTGGCGCAGGATGCGGCCGCCCCGGCGACCACCCAGTCTGATGATACCGTAGGTATCGGTGAGATCATTGTGACGGCGCAAAAGCGCGCCGAAAATGTTCAGAACGTGCCGATCGCGATTTCGGCATTCACGGCGCAGGCGTTGCGAGAGCGCGCAGTTGGCAACATCGCCCAGCTTTCCTCGATCGCGCCGAACGTCAATCTGGATGCGGGCACGCCTTTCTCGGGATCGACCTCCGTTCTGTCCGCTTTTATCCGTGGCATCGGCTCTGACGATTTCGCCTTCAACATCGACCCCGGCGTCGGCGTCTATCTTGACGGCGTCTATCTGGCACGCACCGTCGGCGCCAATCAGGATTTGCCCGACGTTGAGCGTATCGAGGTGCTGAAAGGTCCGCAGGGAACACTGTTCGGCCGTAACACGATTGGCGGCGCCATTTCGATCGTGACCCACGATCCCGGTAAGGACTTCCGCGTTGCAGGCGATCTGACCACCGGCAGCTATAATTTGCTTCAGGCGCGCGGCACCGTCGATGTGCCGATTACGGACGGAGTGTATTCTTCGCTCACCTTCGGTATTCGCTCGCGCGATGGCTATCTCAAGCGTATTCCCTATCCCGATCAGCGCGCCAATAATGCGCCTTCGTTCACGGCTTTCTCGGCGGCGGGCTATCACAGCTCTGATGACGAAGGGTCGAACAACAACATCAATCTGCGCGGCAAGCTCAAGCTGGATCGTGGCGGCCCGGTCCGCGTTACGCTGTCCGGCGACTATACGATGGACAAGGGTACGTCCGCCACCACACTGCTCGGCACGGCCGAGAATGTGCCCGGCAATTTTGCGGGCAGCTCCAACCTGCCGGGTACGGCTTTCGATCCGACCGGGCAGACCGGCTTCCTGTTCGCGGGCCTCTATAATTTCTGCATCGGTGCCACCTCGGGCCAGATTGCGGCACGCGGTGCGCAGGGGCTTTGCGGCGTCAACGGCACGCAATTTAATCCAAAGTTCCAGCTGCCATCCTATGCGAGCGCAAACGTCGACGGCAATCCCGCCAACGACCGACTGCCCTGGGACAACCGCTATGTGACGGCTAACAAGGACAGAAGCTACGCCACAGGCAATAGCTATTCGCGTATGCAGAATTGGGGGCTTGGCGGTATTGTTGACTTCGATCTGGCCGATTCAGTCCAGTTGAAGTCGATCACCTCCTATCGCGAGCTGCACTGGAACGCTGGCCTTGATGCCGATGGTTCGCCGCTCAATCTCCTCCAGCTCAGCTTCACGATGAATCAATGGCAGTTCAGCCAGGAATTCCAGCTGCTCGGCAAGGCGCTGGACGACAAGCTGAACTATGTCCTTGGTGCCTATTATTTTAAGGAAGCGGGCGACCTGCACGATTATGTGACCTTCGCCGAAGGCCTGATCCAGGTGGATGGCCCCAACCGGCTCAAGACGCAGAATAACGCATTTTTTCGGTCAGATCGATTATCGGCCTAACGACCTGATCGGCTTCACCGTCGGCGGCCGTTACACGCAGGAGAAGAAGGCATTTGAAGGCGGCCAGCAGGAATTGAATGGCTTCAACTACAAGCTGTTCGGTTGCTCGGATGCGAGCGGCAACATCACACCCAACGGGCCGTTCCCGCTCGCCCCGATCACCTGTCAACAGGGTCTGTCCTTCCCTGATCCCACCAATCCGGTGCGAATCTATGTGCCGGGCATGAACCACAAGAAGTTCAGCAATTTCTCGCCCAAGTTAGGCATTCAGCTGCATCCTGATCGCGACGTGATGTTGTATGGCAGCTGGTCGAAGGGTTACAAGACCGGCGGCTGGACCACGCGCCTGACCAATCCACAGGGCAATGTTGCGCCAGACTTCAATGAAGAAAGGGCAACGACCTATGAAGTTGGCGTGAAGTCGACGCTGCTGGACCGCCACTTGCAGATTAACGCCGCTGCTTTCCGCACCGACTATAAAGGCATCCAGCTGAACATCCAGATCGGCACGTCGCCCACGATTTCGAATGCCGGTGACGCGCTGATCCAGGGCTTCGAAGTGGAAGTGGTGGCGGCCCCGGTCAAAGGGCTGACCATCAACAGTTCCATCGGTTATATCGACGCGCATTACACGTCGGTATCGGCAGCTGCAGCGGCGGTCGGCGGCGCGAACCCCTTCCAGGCGGGTACGCTGGTGGGTGAAGACCTGCCCAAGACGCCGCACTGGAAGTTCAATATCAGCCCGCGCTATCAGGCCCGCCTCGGCAATGGCGGATCGCTCATCATTCTTGGCGATTGGACCCATGCGACCGGCGCCTGGAACGATACGCAACGTACCTTCCTGTTGTTCCGCCCGACGACCGACATGGTCAACGCGAGCGTGGGCTATGAGGAGCCGAACGGACGCTGGACGCTCACCGTGGGTGGCACCAAC
>JBDTLS010000054.1:0-12981 GCA_039934655.1 Sphingobium sp. | reverse complement strand
TGCAACTGCCGAGCGGGAACAGGCCGAGATCGATCGCGTAATTCTGCCGCGACAGGCGGGTGTAATGGCGCACGGTTTCCTGTTCCGACAGGCCGGGCAGCCCAATCGGTGCGGCGCGCTCCAGCCCGCCGAGGCGCGACGCGACGGCAGGCGGCTGCGCAATATCGACGCCGGTTCGGTCGCACGAGCCGATTTCGAAGATCAGCGCCTCCTCCAGCATCAGCGCGCGGTTGCCGGTCGCGGTGGACGGCAGGCGCTGCGCGGCAACGGAGATGCTTGCATCCGGCGCCGTGGGGCGGCCTTCCCTCACCATGTTCATGCCAGCACCTCCCGCAGGGCGCTGCACAGCGCCGCTATATCTTCCGGCGTGGCGGTTTCGGTGACTGTCACCAGCAAGCCGTTCGCCAGCTCCGCATGGTCGGGATACAGACGGCCGAGCGCCACTCCAGCGAGGATACCGCGATCGGCCAAATGGCGGGCAACGACCCTCGCATCTTTCTCAAAAATAATCGTGAACTCGTTGAAAAAATGGTCATTCAGGACGCGGACACCCGGCACCTGTGCCAGCGCATCGGCCGCCTGCACCGCCAGAGCGTGATTGAGCATTGCCAGATCACGCAGGCCACGTTCCCCCAGCAAGGTCATGTGGATCGAAAAGGCCAGAGCGCACAGGCCGCTGTTGGTGCAGATGTTGGATGTCGCCTTTTCGCGGCGGATATGCTGCTCACGGGTCGATAGCGTCAGCACGAAGCCGCGTTTTCCTTCCGCATCAACCGTTTCACCGCACAGCCGCCCCGGCATCTGGCGCACATATTTTTGCTTGCAGGCGAACAGGCCCAGATACGGCCCGCCGAATTGCAGGCCGACACCGAGCGATTGCCCTTCGCCCACGACAATATCCGCCCCCATCGCACCGGGCGCCTGGATCGCGCCCAATGCCAGCGGCTCGGTCACGACCGCAATCAGCAGCGCGCCCGCTTCATGACACACATTAGCAAGCATCGACAAGTCACTGATGTAGCCCAATATATCAGGATATTGCACCACGACGCAGCTTGTGTCCTTATCGACCGCCGCAATCAAATCAGCCCCGTCGCCTTGGCGGTTCAGCTCCGGTTCCTGATAGGCCAGCACATCGCCGGTGAAGCCCGCCATCGTCTTGGCGACGCTGACATAATGCGGGTGCAGGCCGGACGACAGTAACGCCTTGCCGCGCTTCGTCACGCGGCGCGCCATGCCGATCGCTTCCCAGCACGCCGTCGAGCCGTCATACATCGACGCATTGGCGACATCGCAGCCGAACAGCCGTGCGACCTGACTCTGAAATTCGAACAACACCTGCAACGTGCCCTGCGCGATTTCCGGCTGGTACGGCGTGTAGGCGGTCAGAAACTCGCCGCGCTGGATCAGATGATCGACACTCGCAGGCACATGATGGCGATAGGCGCCGGCGCCCAGAAAAAACGGTACATCGCCCGCCACCATATTCTGCCGCGCCAAAGCACCCATGTGCCGTTCGACCGCCAGTTCGCTGGCATGATCGGGCAGATCCGCGATCTTGCTATACAGATGCGCTTCTTCGGGGACATCCGCAAACAACGCATCGATGCTGGGTGCGCCGATGGTCCGCAGCATCGCCGCACGATCGGCATCGGTCAGGGGAAGATAACGCATCGCGATCCAATCTTGGATATAATTAAATCAAAGGCTTGCTACGAATTTCTCATAAGCACTTTCATTCATCAGGCCGTCCAGCTCGGATGCGTCGGTCAGGCGCATTTTGAAGAACCAGCCCTCTTCCTCCGCGTCGGAATTGACCAGCGCCGGTTCGCCTTCCAGCTCGCCGTTGACCTCGACTACTTCGCCCGAAACCGGGGCGTAAACATCAGAAGCGGCCTTGACCGATTCGACCACGGCGGCGTCATCGCCCTTTTCGAAGGTCGCGCCCTCGACCGGCAGCTCAACGAATACGATGTCGCCGAGCTGACCCTGCGCAAAGTCAGTAATGCCGACGGTGGCGATGTCGCCATCGACATCAATCCATTCATGTTCTTCGGAGAAATAGCGGCTCATGAAATACCTCGCTTAATCAGGATGGTTGGCGGTGATAGCGGTGGGGCACAAACGGCATGGCGGCGACGGTGGCGGACAGGCGTTTGCCGCGCACTTCGATGTCGAACGTGGTGCCAACGGCGGCATGATCAGGATCGATCAGTGCCATCGCAATCGGTGCGCCAACCGTGGGCGCGAAGCCGCCGGACGTGACCGTGCCGATCTGTTTGGTCCCTGCAAAAACCAGCGCGCCCTCACGCGCGGGCAAGCGTCCATCAATGGCGAGGCCCACCCGGCGGAGCGCCGCGCCCTGCGCCAGTTCGCGCGCGACCCGGTCATGCCCGATGAAGCCGCCATCCGCGCGGCGGCGTTTGTTGATGGCAAACCCAAGATCCGCGCCAATCGGCCCGATATTAATGTCAAGATCATGTCCGTAGAGCGGCAAGCCCGCTTCGAGCCGCAGCGAGTCGCGCGCGCCCAGGCCGATGGGTTTAACACTCTCGATTACACACAGCGCATCGGCAAATTCCGCCGCGATTACACCCGGCAGGCTGATTTCGAAGCCGTCCTCGCCGGTGTAGCCCGACCGGCTGATCCACAGGTCATGCTCGCCCCACACAAACGCGCCGCATTGCATGAAAAACAGCGCGTCCACGCCCGGAACGATGCTCGCCAGCGCCTGCGCCGCGCGTGGTCCCTGCAACGCCAGCAGCGCCTGCTCATCCATCAGGTTGATCGTGATGGCATCGGGCAATTGATCCAGCAGCCAGGCGATGTCGTCATATTTCATCGCGCCGTTGACGACCATGTAGATGTCGTCGCCGTCCGGGCCGTGATCCGATCCGCGCCGACTGATCATCAGGTCATCCAATATCCCGCCGTCATCGCCCAGCAGCATGGAATAGCGTTGGCGGCCGGCCTTCAGACCGCTGACATCGGCGGGCAACACCGCTTCGAGCGCGGCGTCCAGCCCTTCACCCGTCAGGCTGATCTGGCCCATATGCGAGACATCGAACAGACCCGCCTGTTCGCGCGTCCACTGATGTTCGGCCATGATGCCGTCATACTGGATCGGCATATGATAGCCCGCGAAACCGACCATGCGCGCGCCGCGTGCGCGATGCCAGCCATCGAGCGGCAACGCCTCAAGCGGCAGCTCCTGATACTCATCAGCGTGATCGACTTCGGTCATGTTCATGCAACGGCTCCATGCGAACAGGGTCAGGGGCCAGCGACACCGGACGGACCTGTGTCGTCAACCACCCCCTCTGTCACGGAACCTGAGAGCTTTGACCGGCCATCAGGTGATGGTCGCGGCTTACCCCTTCGGTGGGGCAGCGCCATATGGCCTGCCCGCTTTCCAGAGTGTCCAGATCAACCTGCGGTCCGTTGGCCTGAGAGATTCCGGGGCGGTTGCTCCTTCGGCGGTCGGTTCCGGTCGCCCGGCCCCTACACTCTCCCGCATGTTGACCACGCCGAATCTGTGGCGTGGAGACAGTCGATCAATCGCTCAAAGCCGACGGACTGTCAATCAATGTCCCTAATTTCCGTTGTGGATAACTGCGCATGGGCGCGTTCGGCAAAGCGATCGGTCATGCCCGCGATATAATCAGCGATATGGCGGCTGCGTTGCGGTTCTTCGAGCGCATCGTTTTCGGCTGCCCACCCCTGCCCCATTAAGGCCGGGTCGGCGCGATAGGCGGCGAACAGCGCCGCGACGATATTATGCGCGCGCTCGGCCTCGACGCGTTGTGATTCGTGCAGGTAGAGGTTTTCATACAGGAAGGCGCTGAGCATCTTTTCCTGCTGAGCGAGGTTTGGCGAAAAGCATACCAGTCGACGGCCGGCCGCGCGCACATCATCCACGCTCTGGACAGCAGCGGATATGATATTGGCGCGCGATGTTTCGATCACGTCGTTGACCATCACGCCGATCTGGTCCCGCACCAGTTCGCGCAGCAACAGCGCCTCTCGAACATCGCTGTAACGCGCCCGAACCCGGCCCCAGCACTGCGCGACAATCGGCACGCCGCAAATCTGATCGCGCGTCAACAGCCCCGCGCGCAGGCCATCGTCGATGTCATGATTGTCATAGGCTATGTCGTCCGCAATCGCGGCAACCTGTGCCTCCAGCGAAGGCCAGCTATGCAGGTCCAGCGGGAAGAGGGTGTTCAACTCCTGCATCGCCCAGGTGGGGCTGGCCACCGGGCCGTTATGCTTGGCCAGCCCCTCCAGCATGTCCCAGCTCAGATTAAGCCCCGGAAAGCGCGGATAAGTATGTTCCAGCACCATCAGTATCCGCAGGCAATGGGCGTTATGGTCAAAGCCGCCCTGCCCCGCCAATGCCGCCTGAAGCGCATCCTCGCCCGCATGGCCAAAGGGCGGATGGCCGATGTCATGCGCGAGGCATAACGCTTCGGTCAGATCCTCGTTCAGCCCCAGCGCGCGGGCAATCGTGCGGCCGATTTGCGCCACTTCGAGGCTATGAGTCAGGCGCACACGATAATGGTCACCGTCGGGCGCGACGAATACCTGCGTCTTGTGCCGCAAGCGCCGGAAGGCGATGCTGTGGATGATCCGGTCGCGGTCGCGCTGAAATATGTCGCGCGGGCCGCGCGTTTCGCCGCCCGGTTCGGGGTATAGCCTGCCCCGGCTATGGTCGGGGAAACAGGCATAGGGCGCATATACGCTCATGCGGATCAGCTATTTCCCGCCGATGGGAGCAACTTCCTCACCGGCATCGCTGTTCCACAGCATGACATGCCTGCCCGCCTGTTCCATATCGTCGAGAAACTTCTTTGCCTTTTTCGTGCTGGAAAATGGCCCGATGACGAGGCGGTTGGTGCTGCCATAGGCAGAGGTCCCGGCGTTCTTGTCGCCGATAACGTCCGCATATTTCTTGCGCAACTTCCTGAAATCGAACGCGAGGGCAGAGGTGCTGCGGCCGCTGGCCACCTGTACCCAGATGCGGGCCGGATTGGCGGCGAGGCGCTTTTTCTCCGCAAGCGCTTCCGCTTTGGCTTTGGCATCGGCGGCGGCTTTTGCTTTTGCCGCAGCGTCTTTTTTGGCCTTGGCGGCGACGATGGCCTGATCTTTGCGGCGCTGTGCTTGCAGGCGCGCAATATCCGTGAGATCGACCGCCGTCACGCTGGACCGCTGTTCGCCATCGGGCACGCGTATCTCGGCCATGATTTGCGCGAGGGTGCGCGTCGACGTGGCCGGGCTCGCGGGTGATGTTGGTACGGATGGTGTGGGCGCATGACGGGGCGATGCTGGCGCGGAATACACCGGCGCAGGCGTTGCACGCACAGGCGCCGCAGGTGCGGGGCTAGCGACCGGGGCTGGCCGTGCCGCAGGTGTCGCATTCGTCGCGCTGTTGGGCGGCCCATAAGTGCCGCTGCGGCCATAATCTATCACTGGTGGAACAGAGGCGCTCGAAGCAGGAGTCGGCGTTGCTCTCGGCTGAGCAGCGCGCGGCGGCGATGCTGTGGCAACCTGCCCACGCGGCGAACGTGTAGCCGCGCCCTGAACCGGGCGTGTCGGGGCAACGGCGGTCGGCGAAGATGTCGCGGGGCGACTGCCCGGCGCGGCATATGGCCCGGATGCGGGCGCACTGGCCGCCGCCGAAGCAACGCTCACATTGACCAGCCCCGGCGGGAATTTGCCCAAATGCACCGCTTCGGCGCGCTGCACCGCGTTCAGCATCGGCAAGCGGTCCATATAGGGCTGAATTGCGTTGGCGAGCTGCTTGGGCATCACCTGTTCGGTAATGTTCCGCGCCTGATCACGCCGCCCGTTCATGGCGAGGATGAAGGCGCGGTCACGCCATGC
This sequence comes from Sphingobium sp., assembly GCA_039934655.1. Classification (GTDB taxonomy): domain Bacteria; phylum Pseudomonadota; class Alphaproteobacteria; order Sphingomonadales; family Sphingomonadaceae; genus Sphingobium. The sequence goes on along the minus strand of JBDTLS010000054.1, from coordinate 7,098 downwards.
CGCCCGGTCGCTGCGATACAGCAGGGGCGCGATGGTCTGTTCGGCGAGTTCGACCTGACCCGTTATGCCCAGCGACACCGCGTAACGCCTAAGCGTCAGCACATCATTGGGCGCCAGCTTGAGCGCCGCAAGATAATCACGCTGTGCCCCGGCCTGATCGCCGCTCAGGTCGCGCGCCAGTCCGCGATCGGACAACAGCACCTTGTTGGAATAGCCGAGCGCGCTCGCCTGATTCATCAAGCGCAGCGCATCGCCGGTTTGTTGCATCTGAAGCATCGCGCGGCCCAGACCTGCCTTGATCCGGCCATTGCTGCCCGAAATCTCGTCCGCCCGCCCGAAGAAACCAACGGCAGCGCGCGGATCATCCAGCAGTAACGCGGCCTCACCCGCACCAATAAGCGCATTCACATCATGGGGGTCACTCGTCAGCTTGGTCATGTTGCGCGAGAGCATTCCCGCAGCATCGGGCTGGCTCAGATCCGCCTGACCAGTGGCCGCACCCTGTGCAAATGCCGCACCTATATGTAATGCACCCACGCCATAAAGGCACAAGGCCGCGACCGTAATATGCAACAGAGTTAGGGCCGACCGACATTCAGCCCTGACGGCCTGAAAATGGTGGTTTCCCGCGCTTCCGGTGCTCACGTACCTTGAGTACGCTGCGCTCCGGGTCACGGAACACCACCATTTTCGGCTCGTCATCATCTGAATGTCGATCGGCCCTAGGCAATTGGCTTTTTTCACGCCTCACCCTTTATGAAGATTGATGCGCGGACAGGAGAGCCAAGCGACAGATGGACCGAAAACGACGATTAGTCGCGCATCCGGCCCCCGCCGGGTCTGACATCGTTCACCGGTCAATCGATCGAATTACTGATTGCCCTGCCGATTGAGAAACTGGGGGAAGCCACCTGGAGCGCGCGGTTCCTCCTCGCTGTCGTTGCCACGCGACAGACCGCGCGACAGGCCCGACATACGCTCGAACAACGTGCCGCCGCTGGGGCGCGGTGCCGGTGCGGGCGCTTCCTCGACCACGACCGACACGCTATTCTCCGCGCCGAGCAGCAGTTCGTCCTCTCCCTCGATGTCGTCAAACCGGGCGACAGCCGGTGTCTGCGCAGGCGCGGCGGGCGGGAAGCTGATCGTGGCGGCGGGTTCCGCTTCGAGCGGCGCTTCGGGCAGTTCGGCGGAGACGGTCAGCTCCAGCGGTTCCGACTCCGCGCTCTCTGTCTCGGCCGCCACATCGGCAGAATTCGCGAACGACCCCTGTGCAGGCGCCGTCGCCGTTTGGGCGCGGGTCGCGAAGCTGAAAGGCTGCGAGACCGGCACAACGCCGTCATCCCCGGTGATGCCGGTCGCCACGACGGAAACACGCACCTTGCCATTCAGGTTATCGTTGAACGCCGAACCGACGATGATGTTGGCGTCAGGATCGACCAGTTCGCGGATGTGGTTGGCGGCTTCGTCCACTTCCATCAGGCGCAGGTCGTCGCCGCCGGTGATGTTGATGATGACGCCCTTCGCGCCCTTCATCGACACGCCGTCAAGCAGCGGGTTGGCGATCGCTTTTTCAGCGGCGGCAAGCGCACGGCCATCGCCCTCGGCTTCGCCCGCACCCATCATCGCCTTGCCCATTTCACCCATCACGGAGCGCACGTCGGCGAAGTCGAGATTGATGAGGCCTGGCATGACCATCAGGTCGGTAATGCCGCGCACACCCTGTTGCAGCACTTCGTCGGCCATCTGGAACGCTTCCTTGAAGGTCGTGTTCGGGTTGGCGATCAGGAACAGATTCTGGTTCGGAATGATGATGAGCGTATCGACATGGGTTTGCAGTTCGGCAATACCCGCCTCCGCCGAACGCGCACGACGTGCCCCTTCGAATGTGAAAGGCTTGGTGACGACGCCGACGGTCAATATGCCCTTTTCGCGCGCGATCTTGGCAATGACCGGCGCTGCGCCCGTGCCGGTGCCGCCGCCCATACCCGCGGCGATGAAGCACATATGCGCGCCGTCCAGCGCCTCCTCAACCGCGGAGATGGTTTCTTCCGCCGCTGCCCGACCGATTTCCGGCCGCGAGCCAGCACCCAGTCCTTCGGTAATACGCGGGCCAAGCTGGATGCGGCGTTCGGCAGGCGAAGCGTTGAGCGCCTGCGCATCGGTATTGGCAACAATGAAATCGACACCTTCCACCGACGCCGCGATCATGTTGGCAATGGCGTTACCGCCCGCACCGCCCACACCGATCACCGCAATCCGTGGCTTGAGTTCGTCCACAAGCGGGGGTCCGATTTCAATGCTCATTGTATAGCTCCTTCAGCTCCACGCGTGTGCAGCGCCATCATCATTTGTCTTCATGCACGAGAACAAATCGCAATTCATCCTCTTTTTTAACCTTTATTACCGCGCATCAATAATTGGTCTTTACGACACGCACCAGCCGTTGCCACCAGGCATGGGGGGCGTTGCGGTCAACGGGCGCGCGCGCCTGCGACATTGAGCGCAAATCCAGCGGGTTAGCATGTCCATAAAGCGCGAGGCCGGCGAGTGTCGAGAACGCCGGGCCAGCATGTGCATCCGGCAAGGCAGCCAGCCCGCGCGGCCGCCCGATCCGCACCGCGCGGCCCAGCGCGCCCTGCGCATAGTCGGCCATGCCCTTCATTTCCGCGCCGCCACCGGTCAACACGACCTGACGGCCCACCGGGGTCGCAAATCCCATCAATTTGAGCACGTCGTTGACCTGCCCCATCAACTGGTTAAGCCGGTCGCAGATTACGGTCACGAGCGCCGCGCGGGTGATCCGCCCGCCATCGCTGCGTTCGCCCTCGGCGACATTGGGCACAATCTCGATCATCTCACGAAAATCGCGGCGCGACTGCATGGCGGACCCATAAAAGCATTTGACCCGCTCCGCCTGCGACCGGCGAATGCCGAACGCCGATGCGATGTCGTCGGTAATATCCGACGCGCCGATGGCTATGCTGTGCAGCCCGACCAGCATACCCCCCGCATAGACCGACACATTCGTGACCCCCGCGCCCATCTCGATCAGCGCAACCCCCAGGTCGCGCTCCTCATCCGTCAGACAGGCCATGCTGGTCGCCACCGGCGCTGCAACAATGCCGTTGACGTTGAGATAAGCGTTGCGCACGCACAGTTCCATGTTGGCAATCGGCGCGCCATCCGCCAGCACCACATGAATATCGACGCCCAGCCGGTCGGCGTGCATACCCAATGGCCGTTTAACGCCTTCGGTGCCGTTGATCGTGAAGCAGGTCGGCTGCGCGTGCAGCACAACGCGGCCATGCGGATCGATACTTTCCCGCCCGACCTGCAACAGTTCATCGATATCGCCTTGCTCGATGCGATAGCCGTTGAGGTCGCGCTCGACCGTGACAATGTCGCTGACAAGGCTGCCCCCCGAAAAGCTGACCCAGACATTTTCGATATTGATGCCCGCGACCCGCTCAGCCTGCTCCACGGTTTCGCGCACCGCAAGCTCGGTGCGTTCCATGTCGGCAATGAACCCGCGCCGCACGCCGCGGCTTTCGCGCTGACCCGTGCCCAATATCGTCAGCTCGCCATTGTCCGCCATGCGCGCGATCAGCACCGACACTTTCCACGATCCAATGTCGATCGCCGTAACGATCTTGTCCTGTTTGGGCTGCATCACCGGATCACGCCTCCGCGCTGCGCGCTGACCCATGCGCGGTCGCGGTGGCGGTGGGCTTGTCATCATCATCGGGCGCGGGAGCCGGAGCGGCTGCGTTGCTGGCGGGCTGGCCGGACGCTTTCGGGTCGTCTTTCACAACATTCTTGGGCATACGCATCACGAACTTGTCGGGGTCGCGCATGTCGAACCGCACGATACCACGCCCGAGCAGGCGGTTGATGCCATCCAGCCGCGCGAAGTTGACCAGCGCGGCAGCGGCGAGTTGCGGCCCTTCCGGCAGGGAAAGCGTCTCGCCCGACTGGAACCGCAAGTCCCACCGGCGATTGCCCACCCATGTCGCGCCCGCCAGAACGGGTTTGAGCGCGGGCGCCACATCCATCAGCGTCGTCAGGTTCGCCGTCTGCAAATTGGCACTCGGTCCCACCACCAGCGGCAGTTCGGGCATTTGCGTCGGCGCTATCTGGTCCAGCACCGCGCCCGTGACATCGATCAGCGCCAGATGGCCTTCATGCTGCCACACCGCCACCGGCTGCCGCTCGACCACATCCACCACCAGGGTATCAGGCAGGCGGCGCGAGATGCGGGCATCCTTGATCCAGCTCAGCTTGAGCAGATCCTGCCGCAATTTCGGCAGATCGACGTTGAGCATCGAACGGTCTTTCTGCCCCAGCGCGATATTATAGACGGCGAGTTCGTCCATCCGCTCGACACCGCGCACTTCGACCTTCTTGACCTCGAACCCCGCGCGCGCGGCGGCATTGGCCAGCTCATCGCGCGCCATGCCCGGCAGGCCAAAGAACGCGGCCCCGCCCCACAGGCACCCCGCGACAATCAGGATCGTCGCAGCAGTGGCGAGGCGGTGGAGCATCGCTTCGCTTACCGGCAACCGGGCGAGAAACGCATCCAGCGCGCTGCGCTTTTTCAGCGCCTGTCCGCGCGGACGCGAGCTACTCACCGACCGCCCGGCGGTCATGCGCGCGCCACTGCCCCGGCGGATGCGGGTTTCGCTCACAGGGCTTCCTCGACGATCCGCTCGACCAGCTCCGCATAGTCAATGCCCAGCCGGGCCGCTTGCTCCGGCACAAGGCTGAGCGGGGTCATGCCCGGTTGGGTATTGACCTCCAGCAGGTAAAGCCCTGCGACGCCCTGCGTGTCATCCCAGCGAAAATCGGACCGCGATGCGCCCTTGCACCCGAGCAGCCGGTGCGCGCGCAACGCTATATCACGGCAGGCTTGCGTTATTTCTTCGGGTATTGCGGCGGGGCAGACATGCTCGGTCATGCCATCGGTATATTTGGCATCGAAATCATAAAAGCCGCTTTTGGGGCGCAGTTCCGTCACCAGTAACGCTTCGTCGGCCAGCACTGCCGTGGTCAATTCCCGCCCGCGAATATAAGGTTCGGCCAGCAGCTCGTCGAACTCCTGCCACGGCCCCGCGACATCGCGGCCGATCGGCGATCCGTAATTTCCCTCTGCGGTCACGATCGCGACGCCGACGGACGATCCTTCGTTGACCGGCTTGACGACATAGGGACGCGGCATGGGATCGCCCGCATACAGGCTTTCGCTTTTTACGACATGGCCGCCGGGCATCGGGATATCGTGCGGCACCAGCGTCTGCTTGGTCAGTTGCTTGTCGATAGCGATGACCGAAGTGGCAAGGCCGCTGTGGGTATAGCGCACACCCATCAGATCCAGCATACCCTGCACTGTGCCATCTTCGCCCGGCACGCCATGCAGCGCGTTGAACACGACATCGGGTTTGGTTTCGGCCAAGCGCAGGGCGACATCGCGGTCCATATCGATGCGCGTCACCCGATGACCGCGCGATTCAAGCGCCTTGGCAACGCCTTCGCCGCTCATCAGCGACACCGGGCGCTCGGCGGACCAGCCGCCCATCAGCACCGCGACATGCCAGGGACCACGGCTCATGGGTGAAAATTCCAGCTTGGGAACCATTCGGTTCGAGCCGGGGCCGAGCCTGTCGAGGTCCAGGTCGAGAACGCTTCTCGACGGTCGCTTCTCGACTGCGCTCGAAGCTGCTCGAAGTGAACGGGGACTGAGTATATCCGCTTCACTTGGCCACCCCGACACGCTCTTGGAAGATGCCTACGCGCTGAATTTCCCATTCGAGCGCAATGCCGCTCTTGTCTTTCACCCGTTTACGCACTTCTTCTCCCAAAGCCTCTATTTCCGCTGCGGAGGCATGGCCGGTATTGATGAGGAAATTGGTGTGTTTCGCACTGACCTGCACGCCGCCGATTTGCAGGCCACGGCACCCGGCTTCATCGACAAGTTGCCAGGCCTTGTGCCCATCGGGGTTTTTGAATGTCGACCCGCCGGTCTTGGTGCGCAGCGGCTGGCTGGCTTCGCGCGCGGCGGCAATTTTGTCCATCTCGGCCTGAATGACCTCCGGGCTTTCGACATGACCCCGGAAGATCGCGGCTATGACAATCGCCCCATCGGGCAGCGCCGAATGGCGATAGCTGTAATGCAGATCAGGGAGCGAAAATGTTGTGACCTCGCCCGACCGAGCCAAGACCTCGCAGGCGATCAATATGTCCGCCACCTCGCGCCCATAGGCGCCGCCGTTCATCCGCACGAAACCGCCCACCGTACCGGGAATACCGCGCAGAAATTCCAGACCGCCAATGCCTGCATCGCGCGCTGCCGACGAAACCTGTATGCCCGACGCACCGCCGCCGCACCGCACCGTCACGGCATCGATCGCGTCCACTTTGGCGAAAGCTTTGCCCAGCCGCACCACGACGCCGGGCACACCGCCATCGCGCACGATCATATTCGACCCCAGCCCCAGCGCCATCACTGGCAGAGCAGGATCGAGCGCGCCCACGAACGTCGCCAGATCATCCGCATCCTTCGGCTCGAACAGCCATTGCGCGGCGCCGCCCGCCTTGAACCACACCAGCGGCGCAAGCGGCGCATCGGCGGTCAGTTTACCCGCGACCTGCGGCAACGTCATCGCGTCATGCTGACGGGCCAATTGGCTCATGCAGGCTGCGCTTCCGCTGCGGCGGACACCGTGCCCGCCAGACCAGCCGCCCATTTGGTGATGTCCCCTGCGCCGAGGCAGATAATCATGTCATCGGCTTTTACATCAGCGGCCAGCGCAGTGGCCAGCGTATCCGGCCCATCGATGATCGAAGCTGCCCGATGCCCGCGCCGCTTGAGGCCCGCGACCAATGCCGCGCTATCGATACCTTCAATCGGGGCTTCCCCAGCCGTATAGACCGGCGCGGCATACACCACGTCAGCATCGTTGAACGCCTGCTGAAACTCGTCCATCAGATCGCGCAGGCGCGTGAAGCGATGCGGCTGCACAACGGCGATAACCCGTCCCTTCGCGCCCTCCCGCGCGGCGGCGAGCACCGCCTTGATCTCGACCGGATGATGGCCATAATCGT
>JBDTLS010000053.1:0-13356 GCA_039934655.1 Sphingobium sp. | reverse complement strand
CATGCGGGGCGTCCGTGAGCGAGTCAGTGCCTCGAACGGGGGTGGCACAGGGGCTGCGGCTGGCGAAGCAGGGAGTACGGGCGAAGGCGCAGTGGGGGCTTCGTCGAACATGTCGGCGGACCTGTCGTCGCTCATGAATGTTGCTCCGTGCACTCGGGATGGGGTACAATGGCACCGATCATTGGCATATTTGTTCTGCAATGGCCAGCATCGCGCCATCATCCGGGGTGAACGCGGCCCGTGCGCGGTTCCAGCCCGGACCTGCGGCGGCCAGCGCAATATCAGAGATAGCGACCAGATTGAGCGCACTGCGGGCTTCGGGGAGAACGAGGCTGGCGAGGCGCTGGGCGGCGCGCGCGGAGTGGACGAGCAGGACATCTCCGCGTTGGAGATGGGCATTCAGTTCCTGCGCGCTGCTGGCCTCCCCGCTTTCATAAACGCTCACCCGTGTCAGATGGAGCGAGCCTGCGTCAACAGGGCGAACATCGCGGCCAGCAATATGCAGAACCTGCCGATGACCTGCGCCGATCATATCGGCGATCAACTGTTGCGCATTTTCCCCGCCCGCATGAACATTTACAAAGCCAGCCAATTGCGCGGTCTGGGCAGTTGCCGCGCCTACCGCAAAGGCGGGAAGCTTTATATACTGCCCAAGCTGCGAGCCGCCGTGACGCAGGGCGTTGGCGCTGGTCAGCATGATGGCGTCGAACAAGGCGGGATCAGGGGCCAGCCAGGCGAGCGGGTGCACGGTAAAGAGCGGGCAGGAAATGACATCGAATCCGGCGTCCTTCGCGCGCGCCGCGCTGTGGTCGGCTCCCGGCTGCGGGCGCAGGAGGACCAGTCTGGTCATGGATTAAACAGCGCGCGCAAGGCGGGGCTCGCGCGTTCGAGCAGGCGGTGCCCCAACGCGGCGGCGGAACCGAGGTCGTCCGGCGCGATGACGCAACTATCGTTCACGGCTTCCGAGCCATCGGCGCTCAGGATTTCGGCGCGCAGCCAGATCGTACCGTCATGCAGCACCGCCAGCGCCGCGATAGGCGAATGGCATGTGCCGCCCAGCGCCAGCAACACCGCGCGCTCCGCCATCACGCAATTATAGGTCGGCGCATCGTTGATGGGCGCGAGCAGACCTCGAACAGCTTCATTGTCGGTGCGGGTTTCGATGCCGACAGCCCCTTGGGCCGGGGCTGGGAGCATTTCCTCCACGTCGATTGCCACGCCGACATCGCTTTGCCCTAGCCGGTCGAGTCCGGCGGCAGCGAGCAGCGTCGCGTCGGCTTCTCCAGCCTCCAGCTTGGCGAGGCGAGTAGCAACATTGCCACGAAACAACGTGACTTTCAGGTCGGGCCGGGCACGTCCGATCTGCGCGCGGCGCCGGGGGGAGCTGGTGCCGACCGTGCCGCTGGTCCGAATAGCCGCGATGCTGGCCGCACCGATCAGCCGGTCGCGCGCATCGGCGCGGGGCAGCATCGCGGCGATCGTCAACTCGTCTGGCCGAATAGTTTCAACGTCCTTCATCGAATGCACGGCGAAGTCGATTTCACCGAGCATCAGCGATCGGTCCAGCTCCTTGGTCCACAGCGCCTTGCCGCCGATGTCGGCGAGGGGCCGGTCGAGAATCTTGTCGCCACTCGCAACCACGGGCCGAATGTCAATCGCGTCTGCCCGCCAGCCATGTGCTTGACAGAGCGCCGCCGCCACCAGATGCGCTTGCGCCATTGCGAGCGGGGAAGCGCGGGTGCCAAGGCGCAACGGTGAGAAAGGATGGGGCGTGATGTGCGACATATGCCGCTTGCTCTAATCGTCATGGGGGTTAGAGGAAAGACCCAGAATGACGATCATCCTTGGCCTTGAATCGAGTTGCGATGAAACCGCCGCCGCCCTGGTGACCGGCGAAGGGCAGATATTGGCGCACAAGCTCGTGTCGCAGGAGGCGGAGCACAGCCCCTATGGCGGCGTCGTGCCGGAAATCGCCGCACGCGCGCACGTCGAGGCGCTGATGCCGCTCGTCGATGCGGCGTTTCGGGACGCGGGCCTGAAACTGGCCGATGTTGATGCGGTGGCGGCGACGGCAGGGCCGGGGCTAATCGGCGGCGTTATGGTGGGTCTAGTAACTGGCAAGGCGCTGGCACATGCGGCGGGCAAGCCGCTCATTGGCGTCAATCATCTCGAAGGTCATGCACTCTCGCCCCGGCTGGCGGATCGCACCCTGCAATTCCCCTATCTGCTGTTGCTGGTATCGGGGGGGCATTGCCAGTTGCTGCGCGTCGATGGGGTGGGTCATTATCGCCGCCTCGCCACGACGATTGACGATGCGGCGGGCGAAGCGTTTGACAAGACCGCCAAGCTGCTGAACCTCGGCTATCCCGGCGGGCCGCGCGTTGAGCAGGCCGCGACGCGGGGCGATGCGCGCGCCGTGCCATTGCCCCGGCCGTTGGTAGGGACAGCCGATCCGCATTTCTCGTTCGCGGGCCTCAAGAGCGCAGTGATGCGGGCGGCGCAATCCGGGCAGTATCGGACCGACGATATTGCCGCGAGCTTTCAACAAGCGGTGATCGACTGCCTTGTCGATCGCACAGCACTGGCGCTTGGCGCAAGCGAAGGAGTAACGGCATTGGTCGTCGCGGGTGGGGTCGCGGCCAATCTGGCGACGCGTAGTGCGCTGGAGCAGCTTGCCGAGCGGCATGGCTTGCCGTTTGTGGCACCGCCTCTCTGGCTCTGCACCGATAATGGCGCGATGATTGCGTGGGCAGGCGCGGAACGCTATGCGGCTGGCCTGACCGACGCTATGGATATTCCCGCGCGTCCGCGCTGGCCGCTCGACCCGGCAGCGGAAAAGGCGCGCGGCGCGGGGGTAAAGGGATGAGGCGGGAGCAATGAAGATCGGAGTCATCGGCGGCGGTGCATGGGGCACCGCTCTGGCGCAAGTGGCGGCCAGCGACGGCGAGGATGTGCTGTTGTGGGCGCTGGAGCGCGAGGTGGTGGGTGGCATCAACGCGCAGCATGTCAACAACCTCTATTTGCCGGACGTTCCGTTGAGACCGTCGCTGCGGGCCACGAGCGAAATGGCGGACATGGCGGTTTGTGAGGCGTTGTTGATCGTCGCCCCGGCGCAACATCTGCGCGCTGTGCTGGGCCAGTTACCAAAAGGCGGCGTGCCGCTGATATTGTGCGCCAAAGGAATCGAGGCAGGTTCCGGCCTGCTGATGTCGCAGGTCGCGGCGCAGGTTTTGCCCGATGCGCCGATTGCTGTCATCTCCGGCCCGACCTTTGCGCATGAAGTGGCGGCGGGCTTGCCGACCGCAGTGACGCTTGCCTGCGCAGATAATGCGCTGGCGCAGCGGCTGGCGAACCGGATCGCGCGGCCTGCGTTTCGTCCCTATCTGTCCGATGATGTAATCGGCGCGGAAATCGGCGGTGCGGTCAAGAACGTGCTGGCGATTGCCTGCGGCGTGGCGGCAGGGGCAGGGCTGGGGCTGAATGCCCAGGCGGCGCTGATCAGCCGGGGCTTTGCGGAAATGACGCGCTTTGGCCTCGCGCGCGGCGCGCGCGGGGAGACGCTCGCCGGACTATCCGGACTGGGCGATCTGGTGCTGACATGTTCGTCGACCAACTCGCGGAACTTTACACTGGGCAAGGGATTGGGAGAGGGGACGGCCGCCGCGACATTGCTTGCCAACCGTCGCACCGTGGCGGAAGGCGCCTTTACCGCGCCGGTCCTTTGGGATGTCGCCCGCACCGCTGGAGTGGAGATGCCGATTGTCGAGGGCGTATGTGCGTTGCTGGCCGGGCAGTTAAGCGTCGAAGCGATGATCGAGGCCATGTTGTCCCGCCCGTTGCGTACCGAATGATGCTATGCTTGGGCAGCCCGCTACCCTATGCTTGGTTGTCATGACCAGGGGGGAAGAGGGATTGGCAGGAGGCAGCCCAGTCGAAACAGCGGCGCGGGAACAGGATGATATCGTCGCGTTGGCAAAGGGCGGGCGGACCAATGTGATTGGTTTCCTGCTGCGGCTTGCTGCGCGGGTGCCGTTTCTGTTCATTGCAGGCCGCGTTTATGGCGCGGATGTCATGGGCCGCTTCGCCTTTGCGGTGCTGGTGGTGGAATTGGCGTCGCAGGCCGCGACGATGGGCCTCAAACGGGGCCTTGCGGGCGCAATGGCGCAAACCAAACGCCCCGAAAGCCACGTCCTGATGGATGCGATGACCCTGACCCTCACGGCTTCGCTGGCAATAGCGGCTGTGCTCATGCTGTTTCCGCAGGTCATGTTTCCCAACAGCGGCCTCAATGGGTTCGACCGTCTGTTGCCATTGACGATTTTGGCGGTGGCGGGTTCGGAAGTCGCGCTCGCTGCCTGCGCGTGGCGCTATGATATTGCTGCGTCGGTCCGCGCGCGCGCCATCATTGAGCCGTGGACGATCAGCATCGGCGCGTTCGCCTTTTCCTTTTACTCGCTGCGTGACGGGCTGATCCTGTCTTATGTCGTATCGATGCTCGCGGCGGGCGTAGCGGCATTCTGGCCGCTTGCCCGGCACTATGACTGGGTGCCGGGCTGGTCCCCCTGTCCGAGACGTATCTGGGCGATGGCGCGGCGCAATGCACCGCTGGCGATGGCGGATGCCGTGGAACTGGGGTCGCGCAGGCTGGACCTGTTCATCCTCGGCTTTTTTGCGACTCCGGCGCTGGTCGGCATTTATTACGCGGCGCAGCAGTTCGCGTCCTTGCCGCAAAAACTCAAAACCAGCTTTGAACCAATCCTCGGCCCGGTCATCACGCGTAACCTGCGAGAAGGCAATCTCGCGGCGATCGCGCGGCAGGTCAGCCAGGTCGGCTTCTGGATCATCGCAGCGCAGGCGGGGATCGCGCTGGCGCTTGCTATCCCCGGTGAAGCGGTGATGGGGTTGGTGGGACCGAACTTTGTGGCGGGTACGGGCGCGCTCGCGTTCCTGTTGCTGGCAGAGGTGTGCGCTGCCACTGCGGTCGTGAGCGAATCGGCGCTGGTCTATATGGCGCGGCACCAGAATATGCTGATTTCGCTGCTGATGATCGTGTTACAAGCGGTGCTCAGCCTTTTGCTGATATTGGCGACGCGCGCTGCAGGCTACCCGCCCAGTGTGGTGGCCGCGACCCCAGCACTGGCACTGGCGCTGGCGCTGGCGGTCAGTTCGCTGGTGAAGTCGCTGGTTCTGTCACGCAAGCTGAGGCACCGGATTACGACATGGCGCCCGGCGCTGGTGGCGGCGGCGAGCGTGGCGGTGATTGTCGGCACCGGCTTTGTCGCGTTGCCGCACCGGTTGGAGTGGATGGAGCTGGTCTTTGGCGTACCGGTGACGCTGGCGGTCTATGCTGCGGTGATCTGGCGCTATGGCTTCGGGCCGGAAGACCGGGCTTTGTTCAAGAAGGCGCCGGTAATGTGAGGTTCAATAGCATCACATCAAACACCGTTCGTGCTGAGTAAGGACTGAGCCTGTCGAAGGCCTGTATCGAAGCATCTGGCGATGCGCACGGTCCTTCGATACACCATTTCGACTTCGCTCAATGTCTACTCAGGACCAACGGGTGGGGGTCGTTCTGCATTCCCAGGCGCAAAAAAGGCCGCGATCCGAAGACCGCGACCCTTTCTGTAATCCAATCGGATCAGGCGATCAGAACGATACGCCGACCGAACCGACAACGCCGCCCTTGCCAGCATCACGACCCGTGAAAGGTGTCGCAAGCGCACCCTTGGGGAAGTTGGTGTCGACATAGGAAACGCCGAACGTCAGGCTCTTGTAAGCGTAAGAAGCGCCAACGCTCCAGTCGGTGTACTTCTTGCCGCCCGACAGGAAGCTGTCGTCCATGAAGTTATGACCGAGGTGAGCCGAGAGCGAAATCGGCGTGCTGGGTACTGCGCCGGACAGGTCGATCGCGCCATAGAAGTTGTCATCACGGCTGTGAAGACCGGCAATCGCATGCTGCTTGGGCGCATAAGCTGCCGAGAGCTTGGCGGTTACGGGGCCAAAGGTTCCCTTGACACTGGCATAAGGCTCGAAGAAATCGGTGTTAGCCGAAATGATCGCTGACGAACCGGGGTAGTAATAATACAGAACGCCAACGTCGATTGTCGCAGGGCCGAAAGCCTTGGAATAGCCACCGATGATGTCGATTTCCTGGTCGCTTGCAGCGGCAACATATTCGTCGATCGAGCTGCCCCATACCGAAGCATAAAAGCCCGAAGCGTGGGTTACGGTCAGCGAACCTTGAACCGCGAAACGCTTGTCGGTCTGCGAAATGCCGCGGAAGCGGTAATCGGAAACAACCGTTGCGCTGCCGTTGATGGTCAGCTCGCTGGGTGCAGCGGCTTCGTCAGCCATTGCAGGCATGGAAACGGATGCCAGCACTACTGCCGACATGCCAAGAATGATGTTACGCATATTAATTTTTTCCTTCTTGTGGATCTCTAATGATCGCTCCACCTGCGTTGCCGGTCTTCCCCTCGTGATGCCTCGTGAGAGGGTGGGGCGAAGTCACCAGCGACGCGCACTTGATGATCGCAGATTCCGCGATGCACAAGACACTTTAGAAACGTACCAATAATATTGGTACGCACCTGTTGCTCTTTTGCAACGCAATCTGCGACGAGCCGAGGTCTGGATGAGTTTAGTTAACAACTGCTTAACAAAATAAGATTTGCCTTCTTTTTCGGGACTTACCGTTATGCAGCAGTAAAACGGCGCAAACCCGCCGCCAGATCAGCAATCAGGTCATCGACATTTTCGAGGCCGATGTGCAACCGTACAGCCGGGCCTTGTGCCTGCCACTTTGTCGCGCTGCGATAGCGCTGCGGATCGACCGGCAGCACGAGGCTTTCATAACCGCCCCAGCTATAGCCGATGCCGAAATGGGCGAGGCCGTCGATCATCGCCGTGCGCGCCGCTTCGGTTCCGCCGTTAAGGATGAAGCTGAATAATCCACTCGCACCCGAAAAATCCCGTGCCCAGATTTCGTGGCCGGGACAGCCGGGCAAGGCGGGGTGCAGCACGCGCGCGACCTGCGGCTGGTCTTGCAACCAGTGCGCAATGGCAAGCGCGCTGCGCTGGTGCTGCTCCATTCGCACCGCCAGTGTGCGCAGTCCTCGCGCGGCGAGATAGGCGTCATCGGGACTGACCACCTGCCCAAACAAAAACGCGGCGGAGCGAATGCTATCCCAATAGTCCGGATTGGCGGTCACCGACCCCATCATCGTATCGGAGTGGCCGACGATATATTTGGTGCAGGCGAGGATCGATATATCCACCCCATGCGCCAGCGCGGGAAAGAATAATGGTGTCGCCCAGGTGTTGTCGATCAGCGTTGCGATACCGCGTGTCCGCGCGATAGCGGTGATGGCGGGCACATCCTGCACTTCGAACGTCAGGCTGCCGGGGCTTTCGAGGAAGATCGCGCGGGTGCGCTCCGTAATCAGGTCCGCTATCCCCGCGCCGATTGTCGGGTCATAATAAACGGTTTCGATCCCCATTGGCCGCAGCATTTTTTCGCAAAAATGGCGGGTCGGGTCGTAGGCGCTGTCCACCATCAGCAGTTGATCGCCGGGGTGCAGCACCGCCATCAGCGCGCAGGCGATCGCTGCCACGCCGGACGGATACAGCATCGTGCCGGCCGCGCCCGGCTCCATTTCCGTCAGCGCATCGGCGAGCGACCAGCTTGTCGGTGTCCCCTTGCGCCCGTAAAACAGGCGCTCATGGGTGTTGGTGGTCGCCGCGCGCAGATGTGCGACGTCGTCATAAAGGATCGTCGAGGCGCGCCACACCGGCGGATTGACGATCGCGCCCGGTTGCCCTGGCATACGCGTCCATTCCGGGCGCCGTCCGCCCTGCACCAGCTTAGTGGCGGGACCGCGCGGCGCATCCGGGTTGCTGGAAATGTCGTCGCTCATGCCGGGCCGCTGGCCTTGGGCGTTTCGGGGTCGGCGCCCCATTCGCTCCAGCTGCCGTCATAGAGTTTCACATCCGACTTGCCGAGCAGGCGCGCAGCGAACAGCACATCGGCGGCGGTTACGCCGCTGCCGCAGGTGGCGATCATCGGTCCGGTGAGGTCAACTCCGGCCTCATGAAAAAGCCCGCGCAGCTCATGCCCGCGTTTCCATGTGCCATCGGCATGGAACAACCGCGAATAGGGCAGGCAGACGGCACCGGGAATATGGCCCGAAGCCATGCCCGCGCGCGGTTCCGGGTCTTCGCCGGTGAAGCGGCTCATCGACCGGGCATCGACAAGCTGCGCGGCCTTGCTCTTGATATTATCCAGCACCTGATCGCGGGTGATGACGGCCGCTTCGTCTTTCCAGATCGTGAAGTGGCGATGGCGCGTTTTGGGCTTGCCGGTTTCCAGATCGCGCTTTTCGGCGATCCATTTGCCAAGGCCGCCATCGAGGATCGCGACCGAATGGGCGCCGAACACATGAAACATCCACCACGCTCGCGCGGATGTGCGCAGCGGGCTGTTGTCGTAAATGACGATGCGACTGCCATCGCCAAGGCCGAGCGCCTGCATCCGGCTCGCGAATTTTTCGGGCGGGGGCAACATGCCGGGGCGCGGATCATTGCTGTCGTTGAGTTCGGGCAGGTTGAGGAAGAACGCGCCGGGGATATGTCCGGCTTCATATTCTGTCGCTGCATTGCGATCCGACCCCGGCAGGAACAGGCTGGCATCGACCACGCGCAGGTCGCTCTCGCCCAGATGCTCGGCCAGCCACTGCGTCGTTACCAGATCGTCCACGTATCGGTCCTTTGCGTCAGTTCATTGCCCTATCGTTAGGGGAGAGGGCGCAGGGTTTCCAGCCCCTTTCGCGGGGGCGGGATTTGCACTAGGTGTTTCGGCCATGAACCCGATCCACCTTGGCCAAACGAGCAGCCTTCCCGCATCGCCGGATGAAGCGGTGCTCGATTATGTTCCCAATCCGCGGGCGCAAGCGCGCTATCTGGTGCGCTTTGCCGCGCCGGAGTTTACTTCGCTGTGCCCCGTGACCGGCCAGCCGGATTTCGCGCATCTGGTGATCGATTATGTGCCGGATGCCAGCATCGTCGAATCGAAATCGCTGAAGTTGTTTCTGAGTAGTTTCCGCAATCATGCGGCCTTCCACGAGGATTGCACGGTCGGCATCGGCCAGCGCCTGTTCGACGAGATGAAACCACACTGGCTGCGCATCGGCGGATACTGGTATCCGCGCGGCGGCATTCCCATCGACGTGTTCTGGCAATCGGGCGCGCCCTTGGCAGACGTGTGGGTGCCGGATCAGGGTGTCACGGGCTATCGTGGGCGGGGGTGAAAAAGCGCGCCAGTTTCAAACCGGCGCGCCCTTCGCATGTTCTCAGCTAAAGAAAACTTCAGCCCTTCTTGCCCTCATTATAGCGGGTGATCGCTTCCAGCGTGATTTGCTTGGCCTCGGCGGCGTCGCCCCAGGTGCCGACGCGCACCCATTTCTCGGCTTCGAGATCCTTGTAGTGCGTGAAAAAATGCTCGATCTGCGCGAACACGATGTCGGGCAGGTCGGCTTTTTCCTGGACGTTGGAATAATACGGGAAGGTCGCGTCGTCGGGCACGCAGATCAGCTTCTCGTCGCCGCCATGCTCGTCCTCAAGGTTCAGCACCGCGATCGGGCGGCAGCGCACCACGCATCCGGGGATGAACGGCGAGCGCGCCACGACCAGCGCATCGAGCGGATCGCCATCGGGCGAGAGCGTGTGCGGCACAAAGCCGTAATTGGCGGGGTAGCGCATCGGCGTGTGCAGGATACGGTCCACGAACAGCGCGCCGGATTTCTTGTCGAATTCATATTTGACCGGCTCGCCGCCTGTCGGCACCTCAATGACCACATTGAGGCTGTGCGGCGGGTCTTCACCAACCGCGATCATGTCGATATTCATGGAACTAGGAACCTATCTGTTACGCACGTTAGATGGGACATCCCCTGGTCTGCGCCACGGGTATGATTATGTTTTTGGCCTGAGCAGCCGATCAAGACTGCCCTCACCCTCTCCTGTTTTGTCGAGGCGCGGATAGCGCAAGCCGAGCGAATAATCGAGCCTGATATTGCGAAAGCTCTTATCCTGTTTGACTATCAAGGTGACCGGAGTTTTGGGGTCCTTTGCCGCGACCAGCGCACCCTTGAACATGTCGGGTGAAAATTCCGTGTCATTGACGGCGATTATCTTGGTTCCCACGGTAAGCCCTGCCTTGAACGCGGGGCTGTCCCAGATCACGCTGATGATCTCGCCATCGTTTTTGACCATCAAACCGACGCCATAGCTTTGGTCGATGCCCTTGATGTCCTTTTCGATCTGCGCCGTCATGCTGTTGGCTGTGTCGCCATAGGCGAGTTTATAGCCGCCCAGCACCAGGCCGTTCTTGGGCGCTTCGGTGCTGGTGCGGTCGACCCGTTCGGTGAGGAACGCCGCCCAGTCATAGGGCTGCACGGCATTCAGCGTGTCGATCACGTCCTGCCGAGTGTAGGTGACTTCGCCCCAGTCCCCATCCTTGATGCCGAAAAAGGCGTGCGCGAAATCATCAAGGCTGCGTACGCCCTTGCTTTCACGTTGGATGATAGCGTCCGCCTCCAGCCAGATCAGCAGGCCCTCGTTGTAATAATCCTCCGCGCGTTGCCAGCTCGTCCAGCCCTTGGGGCGCCGCGCCGATATGATGGGGTCATTGGTGGTGTCCTCCATCGGCCGCCAGCCACGCCCCTTGGCGGTGTCGAGCCGCGCGGCGATCGAGGCATAGGCGTCCAGCGTCTGCTGCTTGCTGTAAATCCCCGCGCGTGCGCCGAGCACATAGCCCCAGAACTGCGTCTGCCCTTCATAGACCCACAGCAGGCTGTCCTGCATCGGAGTCTGGTAATCGGGCGTCCACAGCAATTCCGGGCGGCGGAACTTGCCGTTCCAGCTGTGCGTGAATTCATGCGGGAGCAGGTTGCGGTCGCCCGGGCCATCTGCCCATTTGGTGAAATAGCCGGTGTCGACGCCATTTTCCGAGGAGCGATGATGCTCCATGCCGATGCCGCCCATTTCGTCGGTAATGCCAAGCAGGAAGTCATAATGGTCAAAATGCCGCGCACCGAACAGCGCGGTGGCTTCGGCGACCAGTTTCTTGTGCGCGGCGATTTGGTCCGGGGTCGCGGCCAGCTCCGCTGCGCTGTCACCGACGAGATTGAGCGTGACGTTGGAGCCGAGGTCGAGCGCGCGCGTATATTTGCCCGCGAACATCGGCGAATCGAGCAGGGTCTCATAATCGGTCGGCTCGTAAGTAATCGTCGATCCGTTCACCGTACCGCGCAGCGCGCCAGCCGCCTTCCACCCGGTTGGCCATGTCACGCTCGCCTGCACGGGGATTTGCCGCACATAATAGCCGGCCGGGTACAGCGACATCGCGGACCATTGGAGGTTCATCATCTTGTCGGTGACGGTGACGCGACCCTGATTGCCCGCCGTGGGGGACAGCGATTGAAACTCCGCGACGATATTGGGCGCGCCCGCGGGTACGTTGATGTGAAAGGCAAAGACATTGAGCGTGTCGCGGGTCCAGCCGATGTCCACGCCATTGGCGCTGACACGCAAGCCATTGAGCTGCTCGATTGGTCCGCGCGGGCTGTGCGCGCCGGGTATCCATTCGGGGAACAGCAGGGTCAGCGGCCCGGCGGCGGAAACCGGAATCGTCTGCTTCACGCGAAATATGTGTCGTGTGGTGTCGGTCGCATCAATCGCCAGCGTCATCGTGCCGGGGTAGGGTATGTCGCGGGCCTGTGGGATAGTATCGACAATCGGCTGCGCGGTCGGGCGGGAGCGGACGATGTCTGCGGGATTGGGCGTTGCCTGGGCAAAGGCCGGGCTGGTCAGGCAGGAGGAAAATAGCAGGGCGGCAGGCAGGAAATGGTGCATGGAATATATAAGCCTCACAAGCGAGAATGATTGCCCGCAGAATGACGCGGCGGCGACGCTTCGTCCATCCCTGTTTAGCCACTAACTGCACCCGCGCGCATCGCGCCATTCAAGCCAGTTTCCTTCGCACGCATTTGCCGCTAGAGGCGCAATCATGGCCAAGAAAGACAGTGCACGCATCGAAACGCCCCGTCCGATCCGGGGCACGCAGGATATGCTGGGGGACAGCGCGGACCGCTTCGCGCATGTCGTCGACACGTTTGACAAGGTTCGGCGTCTGTATGGCTTCAAGCGTATTGAGGTGCCGGTGTTTGAATCGACAGCGGTGTTCGCGCGCTCGCTGGGCGAAAGCACCGATGTCGTCTCAAAAGAAATGTACACGTTCGAGGATCGCGGCGGCGACAGCCTGACCCTGCGCCCCGAATTCACCGCCGGGATCGCGCGCGCCTATATCACCGAGGGGTGGCAGCAATATGCGCCGCTCAAAGTGGCAACCCACGGGCCATTGTTTCGCTATGAGCGCCCGCAAAAGGGCCGCTTCCGTCAGTTTCACCAGCTCGATGCCGAAGTCATTGGCGCGGCAGAACCAGCGGCAGATGTGGAATTGCTGTGCTTCGCGGATCAGTTGCTGAAAGAACTGGGCGTGAGCGAGGGTGTGACGTTGACGCTCAATACGCTGGGTGATGCGCAGAGCCGCGATGCGTGGCGCGCGGCCCTGATCGAGCATTTCGCGGGGCATAAGGGCAGCCTGTCGGAAGAAAGCCTCGACCGTCTGGAGCGCAATCCGCTGCGCATCCTCGACAGCAAAGACCCGCGCGACCAGCAAGTTGTGGCTACTGCGCCGGATATTGATGCGTTTCTGACCGATGAGGCGCGCGCTTTTTTTGAGAAGGTGACGGACGGCCTAAAAGCGGCTGGCGTTGACTACACTCTCAATCCACATTTGGTGCGTGGGCTGGACTATTATCGCCACACCGCGTTCGAATTCATCACCGACCGGCTGGGCGCACAAGGCACCGTGCTTGGCGGCGGGCGCTATGACGGGTTGATCGAGAGTTTGGGCGGACCGGTGACGCCCGCAGTCGGCTGGGCTGCGGGGATCGAGCGGTTGGGGATGTTGTTGGATGCGCCACCGCTAGAACCATTGATCGCAGTAATCCCCGATAATTCCGAGCTAGAGGGTGCGGCACAGAACGTCGCATACCATTTAAGAAATAAGGGATTCGCGACTATTATAGCTTATCGCGGTAACGCAAAGAGGCATGCGGAAGTCGCTCGCAAGCATAACGCGGATGCGGCGCTCTATGTGCGTGAAGTCGATCCCAACGGTGAACCAAGATACCACCTAACGCAGTTAAAACCTGATCCTGACCGCGAATTTCTTGCGGGGGTCTTGGAAGCAATTGGTCCGGGTGTGGGCGGCGTAACTGGCGAAAAGCCTTCATG
>JBDTLS010000052.1:0-13457 GCA_039934655.1 Sphingobium sp. | reverse complement strand
TACAGCCCGCATATCATGGGCAAAGCGCAACCCCGCCGTTTTTGCAAGCAGGATCGCGCGCAACCTCCAAAAGCAATTCGCACGAATATGATGGGAAGCCTTGCCCCCCCGCCTATAGTTGGTAATGAGGAAGCGGCTAATCAGGCGGTCGGAGCAAGAATCGGCGCGCCACGGACAAGAAGCGGGAACAGGGAATGAAGGCTACCATCGAACGCGCTACGCTGCTCAAGAGCTTGAGCCACGTCCAGTCGGTGGTGGAACGCCGCAACACTATTCCCATTCTCTCCAACGTGCTGATTGAGGCGACGACCGACGGCACGATCAAGCTGATGGCGACCGACTTGGACTTGCAAATCGTCGATTCCATGCAGGCGCAGGTTGAAACCGCTGGGTCGACGACGATCTCTGCCCACACGCTGTTCGACATCGCGCGCAAGCTGCCCGAAGGGTCGCAGGTTTCCTTGCAGGCCAGCGACGGCAAGATGCTGATTGCGGCGGGCCGGGCGCGTTTCAATCTCTCGACCTTGCCGCGCGATGATTTCCCGATCATCGCCGAGGGTGACCTGCCGACCAGCTTCGAATTGCCTGCCGAAACATTGAAGTCGATCATCGACAAGACGCGTTTTGCGATCTCGACAGAAGAAACTCGTTATTACCTCAACGGCATTTTCTTCCATGTCAGCGAAGACCCGCAGCCGGTGCTGAAGGCCGCCGCGACCGACGGGCACCGCCTCGCGCGTATGACCGTGGCACGCCCCGACGGCGCGGAAGGGATGCCGGACATCATCATCCCGCGCAAATGCATCGCGGAACTGCGCAAGCTGCTTGATGAAGTTGACGGCAGCGTCGATATTTCGCTCTCGGCCAGCAAGATCCGCTTCGGCATCGGTAACGCGATCCTGACCAGCAAGCTGATCGACGGCACTTTCCCGGATTATAGCCGCGTGATCCCGACCGCGAACGACAAGCTGCTGCGTATCGACCCGCGCAGCTTTGAAGAAGGCGTGGACCGCGTGGCGACGATCGCCACTGAAAAAACCCGCGCGGTCAAGATGGCGTTGGACAAGGACAAGATCACCCTGTCCGTCACCAGCCCTGAAAACGGCACGGCGGCAGAAGAAGTGCCGGGCGATTATAGTGCAGACAGCTTCGAAATCGGCTTTAATGCGCGCTATCTGCTCGATATTTTGGGGCAGGTCGGCGGCGATGTGGTAGAACTGCACCTCGCCGATGCCGCTGCACCGACGCTTATCCGCGAGAATGACCGTAGCCCGGCGTTATATGTGCTCATGCCGATGCGCGTGTGACAAAGGCTATGACGCCGTCATAGAATCTTGGTCGAATCAACCCCGATTAAACAGCACCCAGCGAGTGATGCGCGCGATCTTCCAGCACCCGAAACAAGTTGTCTGCTTCATCGAACAACGGGTTTTGTGGCTTATCGAAGCCACGGTCAGGCATGACCTGTATTTCCGCCATAGGCGTAGGAGTGATGCCAATCCGCTGCGCCACCGCAGGCCAGATTGTCGCGTCGTTCTTTAGCGCCTGATAGGAAATCAGCTGCACATTCGCATGGGCAGTATCGACAGCGGCAATCTGCTTATGCGCCGCAACCCATTGCGCCAGCCAATAATCGAGCGTGAGCGGATCGCCTTTGATAACGATGCCATCCCACGCGAACGGCTTGTGCGTGACGCCAAATTCGTGATGCCCTAGCCATTTCATATAGTTATGCGTGAACTTGTCGCCTTGAGAAAAGCGTTTGTGTTGACTGAGCAGGCTGTGGGCGTGATCGAGTGGATTGCGGATCGGAATAAGGAAAACCGCATCGGGAAAGGCTTTGGCCAGTGATGGCAAACGCAATATGCTGTTGTTGCTCTTGCTCAGGTAACGCTGCTTGCCCGTGCGGAGCAGGATCAAGCGGATCAAATCGCTGTAGCCAGCCATCTGCTCTGCATCCGGGGCATGGGGGACAAGGCGATCGCGGTAGATATACTCTTTTCCGGCGAAAACGCGCCAATATACCTCGTCGAGCGCCTCGGGGCTGTAAAAGTCGACCTTGATCCCATCGCCATGTGCGCGCTCGACCATGTCACCGGCCTTGCGGTTGTTGGCGGAAAATTTGTGCCATAAATTGGGAGCGAGAACGAAGGGCATGTCGGCGTAACTGAGCGAACCGAATGCGTCGGAGCGATGGATTTCGCGCATCAATATGGTCGTGCCTGCGCGCGCCAGCCCGGTCACGAAAACATGTTTTCCTTCGTCCGCTGGCGCCGATTTGAGGTAGGCGCCGCGCTCCATGTCGTGGATCATTTCCGCGCGCATGTTGGAACCCAGCGCAAAGCTGTGAAGGAATTTATCGAGTAAGGAATAATCAGCCACGGGATAACCTGGTTCGCACAAGGATATAGATGATCGAGGTCACGCACAGGCCTAGCATCGCCAACGGCTGCATCAATGTTTCCAACCATTGCGCAATGCCGCCCGGCGCCATCAGTCCCACCAACCCGATTGGCAGCACGACAACGCAAAGGCAGATGAAAAACAATATGGACCGGCTCGCGATACGCACCGAATAGGCCGGCAATATGGTTTCCTTCCAATGGTCGGAAATATGTTTGCTGCCCAATACGGTGCGTGCGCGCTGGGCAGTTGCGGTAACGATCTGGATCTGGTTCATCAACGGCAGACGCAGCAATATTTCGCTTGCGGCAATCGCCCCGGCGAACAGCAAGGCGATCTCATAACTCACTTAGGGTCCTTTGCCGAACCATCCGCTTTGTTGCGTTTCTGCATTTTCTTCCTGAGCCGCTTGATCGGATACCATATGATCGCGAACAGGCCGAGGAAGATGGAACCCAGCACGCCGATAACGGCGCTGATAAGCCCCACGCCAACGCCAGGCCCGATATAGGCCAGCGCAGGCGCGGGTGTCAGCAACAACGCGAGCGCCAACACAGCCCCGCCTATCCACTTTCGATCATCACGCATGGCATTGAACCTTTCGCAAATTCTGGAGGACCGCGTCGCCTGTCGCCTTGTCGATATAGCGGTTCCAGCCGAGATGGTAGATTTCGCCATCCTGCGCGCGATTGGTATATTCCGCTACGACCTTGCCGTCGGCACGCAAAATCAGAAACTGCGCGTTGGTGACATCTTCAAGCATCATCGATCCCCCCGGCAAAAGCGTGAACAGCCCGGCGGTGACGGTCCGCATATTATTGTCCTTCATTGCCTTGACGAGCGGCGTACTCAGCTTGTTGGTGGCAAAATCATAGATCATGATTTGCGAGGTGCCGTTGACAAAGCCGCCATGTCCGAAATCCTGCGCCGCATTATCGTAAACGCTAATCCGGTGGTCGTCGAGGATATCGACATCATGCTGCGACATCCACGGTCCGCGTTTCATCCACACAATCTGATCGGTGCTCGGCCGGTACAGCAGGACCGCCGACACATTGCGCAGGCTGACGAACACATCGCCCTTTTTCCAATAGGGGCCATCGCGCATCACCGGTTCAATGTCGTTGAGATGGGTGGGATCGTCATTGTACATGTCGGTGGCGAACAGCCAGTTGGCATAGCCGTGGTGGATCAGGATTTGCGCTACCGACCGATTGAACAATATCTTGCCCGCGGGGCTGACCTTGGTGAGCATGTCCTCACGAAAACTGTCCTTCATGCCTTTCAGGCTATGTTTTTCGGCGAGCGAGGGGATCCATAAATTGCCGCTTTCGTCCGCCTCGGTCGAATGGTGGAAAACCTGTTGCTGATTGATCCACCGGCGTTTGCCACATGGATCAACGCGCATAAGCGGAGAGTAATGATCCTTGACGATCAGGTCGCCATTGCTTTCCAGCCACGGATGAATTTCGCGGAAATGCGCCTCGTTCCAGTTATCATGATCCGAAAATCGGGAAGCATGGGTGACGTCGCCCACAAGTTCATCGACATCCAGCGTCCAGCGATAGGTTACATGCATATCGGGCAGCGATAACAGCTCGATTGCGTGACGTTTCGCGGTGCCGTCGTAACGGCTGAACAGGATATATCCCGACAGTCCTGCCGGGCGGCCCAGCGGAAAGTTCCAGCCGGTTGGTTTGTTTTTGAAGCGGTCCTTGTTGTAAATGATCAACTGTGTGTCGCGGCGCAGCATACGCTTGGCAGTGTCTGGAATTTCCGCGATATTCAGGGCAACCCGCGAAACTGCCCCATATTTCCCGGTTTTCGCCTGACCATCCAATACCGCTGCGCCGAAACCGATCACACCAAGGCAGCCGATTATCAGGACGAGTAAAACCAGCCACAACTCAATCTTGGCGAACAGAATCTTTTCCAGCGGGCCGGAAGGCAGGTCGTCTGATTGATCGGTTGCGCGATTATCCCCTGTCATTCCCATCAATCCCGAAGATTAATTGCCCCATTTAACACCCATAGCTGTATCATAGTCGCCAGGTAAAAGCTGTTAACTACCAATCGTCACCGCGCGGTCGTAAAGCGCAGGTTTATTTCCGTCCGCTGCGTCCGGGGCGTAACAATATGACGATGAAAACGAATGTTCCGCCAACAATCAACGGCCATGACAAGGATGCTTCAATCACCCTGTCAAATGTCCAGACGTGCGTCCATCCCACCAGCCATACCAGCAACAATGGCAATCCGAGCGCCACCGCCAGCCCTGCGGTCAAGGTGACGAACAGCATAAACAGCGCCTTGCTGTCACGCCGCATGGCAGCTTCCTTGTCATCGTCGCTGAGCGTGGAATTGGACAGAGTTGCCATTGATTGCGAGGCTACGCCCTGAATTTGCTTTGCCTTTTCCGTCAGGCGCAATTTGACGAACAGTACCGAGAAGCCGATTATAATGAAAACCGCCCCCATATAAGATGCGATCATTCGGGATCAGTCCCGTCGGCGTCTTTCCGCTTGGCCTTCCTCAATCGGAGCAGGCGCTTGATGGGATACCATATGAACCCGAAAATGCCCGCTAACACAGCGCCGATCAGCGCGAGCAGCGACCCGATAAAGGTCAGACCCGCGCCGGGTCCGACATAGGCGAACGCAGGCTCGGTTGCTGCGAGCGCGAACATGCAGATAAGGATGATTTTAAAAAGACGCATATCGTTCAACTGCCCCGCCATGGTTGCCCGACTCATATGACCCAATTTGGATCATCAGATGAGTGGATTACAATTCAGATCATTTTTGACAATCTAAAACTTTGAATTTACGCATGTCTTGCGTCGACTTGATGCCCGGTAATGGGACAATCACAACACTATAGTGCCGATAGAGTAAGGAAAATCTTAGCGTGAGCGATAAAAATAAACGGCCGAAAGCTGGACCGATGGGATGGCTTTTCGCCATCGACTGGGCGATGGTCGCTTTTGTTTTTTCGCTTTGCGGCATAGCTTTCGCCTATGGTGTCGCGACGATGAAGCTGAAGATCTTCCCTTATCACGTTATCGAAAACGCCAAGGCCGCAGTCGCGTCCCTGTCCGGGATTGAGGATGAGGATGTGATGATCAGCCTCAACAAGATGGACGAAAAAGCGAAGCCCGTCCCCATTGTAAAGACACTTGATCCAACGGCGGGTTCGGAATTGCTGCTGGTCACGCGTGGCCCCAATCAGGACGCCAAAAATTGCCCGCAATTCGGATGCCTTGCGCAAATTATCAACCGGCGCGGCGATATATTGCATAGCTGGCCGTTGCCGCTCGACGGGTTATTCAGCGATGTAAAGGGCTTTACCGGCAATACGCAGGTGCATAATTTCTATCCGGTCGGGTTACAACTGATGCTCGACGGCAGCCTGATCGCTACTTTCCATGGCCGCAACATGTATCCCTACACGGTGGGCATCGCGCGTATATCTCGGGACGGCAAGATCATGTGGAAGCATATTGATCATGCGCATCACTGGTTCGTGACAGGGGCGGACGGGCGCACCTTTGCGCCGGTGCAGATCGATACCAAGATGGAATATTTCGGCGATTCCGATGTCGATGTGCGGTGCAAGACGCCGGTGTATGACGAGGGCATTCGCGTTTATCGCGCCGATGGTACGGTCGAGAAAACCCTGCTCGTCATCAAGGCACTTTCGGAAGGTGGCTATCACGGCCTGCTCTATGGTTTGCGGGACGATTGCGACCCGATTCATATCAATTCGGTTGATCTGGTTACGCCCGAAATCGCCGCAAAGCTGCCGGGGGTCGACGCGGGCGATCTGCTGGTGTCGTTGCGCGAACCCAGCACCATCGCGATTATGGACAAAGATGACGGCCATGTGAAAATGCTGGAAACGGGGCGAACTGCGGCGCAGCACAGCGCGCATTTCCTACCCGATGGCACGGTCGTGGCGTTCGATAACCGCGGCGGGTCAAAGAAAACCGGGGGGTCACGCATCGCGCGCATCAACCTGATGACAGGTGAAGCGCAGACTGTGTTTCCGGGCGCGAACGCACAGGCGATAGCGCCGTTTTACTCGACCGATGGTGGGCACATCATGGTCAGCCCGGACGGCAAGCGTATCATGATTTCGAGTAAGGACGAGTCTCGCGACATTGAAATCGATGCCGCCACCGGTAAACCTTTGTGGACGATGACACATATATCGGATGTGGGGCCATTCCTCGATGGCGATGGCAAGGATGTCAAACCGGTGGCTGCGTGGTTTAAATCCTATGGCACCTATTACGTCACAGCCGAGCAGGCGCGCGGATTGAAACTGGGTGGCGCAGGCAGAAGCGCGCACTGACGGGCAGGGGCTAACCCGCTCCTCATCACCTTTTAATGCTTGCCGGGCTTGGGAACGCCGCCGGTTTTCTTGCCCGGTATGCTGTTGATCGGCACGGCGCCGACCGGCAAGCCGGTGCCACCCATGTCGAGCGCGGTAACTTCCGCGTGCAGCTTGCGGATGGGGTCGTCGCGTAGCTTGATCGCGGCTTTCACCTCGTCGCTCAGTTGCTCTTGCGGTTGATCGGTCGCGCCCGTAGCTTCGGCGGCGGCGTTGTCACCCGTGCCGCCGGTCCAGCCGAGGATGATCGACATGCGCCGGTTGCGCGGGTCGTAAATATCATGCGCAAAATACGGCTCACGATCCGCGACGCCCTCGATCTTGGCGAAGCGCGCGCCGCCCACCCCGGCATCGGCCAGCGCCTTGCGGGTCGCCTCGGCCCGCGCCGATGACAAGAGCCAGTTGTTCATCGTCCGCCCTGCCGCATAGGGCAAACCATCGGTATGGCCACGCACGATCACGTCATTGGGCACGGTGCCAACGACCTTGGCGACCTCGGCTATCAGCGCGTGTGCTTGCGGCAGCAACCGGTCGGTGGCCATCGCGAACATCGCGAAATCCGCTTCGTCGATCAGGTCGATGCGTAGCCCTTCACGGGTTTCGGTAAAGCGGACATTTTTGAGCAGCTTCGTCATCGCCTTGTTCGACTTCATGCGCGATTCGATGAATTTTTTGACTTCCTTGAACGTCTCCCGGTCGCGGCTCTTGCGATCCTTGCCGCCATCGTCCTTGGTGCCGCTCGCATCGCGCGGAATGGTGATGGCGAGGTTGCCCTGTCCGCCGGTCGTGGGATAATTTTCCTTACCCGTGATGCTGTCGCCGCCAAACATGCCATTGGCGCCCGCGCTGGCCGATTTCATATCGACCAGAGTGGGCGTGAAATAGTCGGCCAGCGCCTTGCGCTGTTTCTCGGTGGTCGCGCCGAGCAACCACATCAGCAGGAAAAACGCCATCATCGCGGTCACGAAGTCGGCATAGGCCACTTTCCATGCGCCGCCGTGATGGCCGCCATGGCCCTGCACGATGATTTTTTTGACGATGATAGGCCGCGGTTCCGGCTCGTTGACGGCCCGCTTGCTGCTCCCGGCCATGACGCTATTTGCCCCTCATCCCGTCGAACACTTCGGCGAAACCGGGCTGGTTGGCGTGGGTCAGGCTGGAACGCGCAGCCTCGATCACCAGCGGTTGCGGGTGACCATGCAGCGATGCGACGATGATCTGCTTCACGACATGATAGATGGAGGCGTCGGCCTCGATCACGGCGCGGCAGCGGTTCGCGAACGGGCCGACCATGCCATAGGCCAGCAACACACCCAGAAAGGTTCCGACCAGCGCCGACCCGATCATGCCGCCCAAGATTTCTGGCGGCTGGTCGATTGAACCCATGGTCTTGACGACACCGAGCACCGCCGCGACGATACCGAGCGCGGGCAGGGCATCCGCCAGGCCTTGCAGATTATCGGCGGGCTTGATCGCTTCGTGGTGGTGGGTCTTGAGGCCGTTGTCCATCACTTCTTCCACCGCATGCGGATCGAGCGTGCCAGACGACACGACGACCAGCCGCAGCGTATCGCAGATCAGGTTGATCAGCGTATGATCGCCGATCAGGCGCGGATATTCGGCGAAGAGCGGCGATGTCTGGGGATCTTCGATATGCGGTTCAAGCGCCACCGGTCCTTCCACGCGCAATGTCTTCATCAGTTTGCTGACGAGGAAGATACAGTCGAGGAAATCCTGTTTCTTGTATTTCGGGCCTTTGAACACTTTGCCGAGGCCGCCGCCAAGCGCCTTCAGGTCCGCCGCGCTGTTGCCGATAATCAGCGCGCCGACCGCCGCGCCACCGATGATGATCATTTCATGGGGCAGGGCTTCGAGGACGGGGTGGATATTGCCGCCAGTGAACATAAATCCACCGAACACCATGACCAGCAAAACGACAAGACCGACAATGGCAAACATGAAATTCCCCGCAAAAACTGGTCCGTCTGATGCACCTGTCTGGTGTCATCCCCTGACTATAACGACCAGTTGTAGATATGGTTTAGGGTGATGGTTAACGGCGTTATTATTGGGGGCTTTGGGCGTATAAATAGCAAGAAGGGTACATGCCCGGTGACTTGGGATTGTTCCTCTCGCAATGAGAATGTCGTGTCAGAACATTGGATGCGCAGTCGCGCGACCTTATCAGTTAATCAGGTCGAAAAGCGTCTGCCTGTTGATCCGCGCGAACGCCGACTGAGCCGCCTCCAGCGAGAGCAACTGGCTTTGGATCGTCGCTAGCGCTGTGGTCAGGTCGGTGTCTTCAAGTTTGGAGCGGCGCTCCGCCAGACCTTGATCGATGTCGGTCAGGCTGGTGCTGGCATTGTCGAGGCGGTCACCGCGAATGCCCTGTTGCGACTGGTTGAGAATGACATGGTCCAGCCCTTTTTCGAGCGAGGTGAGCGATGCCGCGCGATCGGCTGGAACGGTGCTTTGCACGGCGGCAACGGCTTGCGCCAGGATGTCATCCAATGTCATCGGCGTGCCGTTCACGTCGATTCCGTCAGAAACGCTTTGGCGCGTACCGACGACATCCATGTTTACACCGCGCGCCACCGGCACGAGCGTCGGCGTCGCGTCATCAAACACCGGCACACCCTGATAATCTTTTTCATTCAGGAATTCCTGATTGGACTGGCGAATGCCCTGTAGCTCTGCCACGATCGCAGCCTGGTCAGAAGCGTTGAGCGTTGACGACGAAGCCCTGACCATCAATTCATGCGCGCGGGAAAACAGCGTGTTGATCTGGCCCAGATTGGCTTCCGCCTTTTGCGCGCGCGCGTTGCCATAGTTGATGTTGGTCTTCCACGCCGATTGCTGTGCCTGTTGCCGTCCGATTTCGGACACCTGCACCCAGGCCTGAGGATCTTGCGACGGTGAGTTCAGCTTTTTGGTGCTGGAAACCGAAGCCTGCAAATCGGCAATGTTCTTCGAAAGGCCCTGCTGACGCCGGATTTCGGTGGCCATAGTTTGTGCAGTGAGGGCAACCATAAGTGCAGCCTTTTCTTATCAAGTGATCCTGAGGATAGAATCGATGGTATCGCGCGCGGCCTGGATAACGCGCGCGCAGGCCTGATAGGCTTGCTGCGTGCGGATGAGATCGGCCGCTTCGACGTCGAGGTCCACACCGCTGACCTGATCGCGCGCGGCGCGCGCATTGTCGTCACGGGTCTGGCTCGCGCTCTGTTCCTGCGTCACGGTGTTGAGAATATTGCCATGCGCCACGACCAGTGCGGTCCAGCCCTGCTCGACGCTCGCCGGGCCACGGATGCTGGCGATATTGAGCAAATTGCCGTTCAACACACCGCTGGCGGATTTGGCCGCGATCTGGCTCGTGCTGGTGATAACGGTCGCAAGGCTGGCCGCAGTGGTGCCGACCGAAACCAGTGAGCCGCCTGCCGTTCCTGCGTCCGTAAAGCCTTGGGTATGCCATCCGTTGATGTCGGTCGCGAATTGTACGGCAAGCGTATCGAGGCTCGCCATCCGCTGGGATGCGATGGTTGCGCTCTGGAATGTGCCGCCGAGCGACCCATCGGCTGGTGTCGCGGTGGCGCTGCCGTTGAGCAACAGATTGAGCGTGCCGTTGGCATTTTGCGTCGTTGAAACAGTGGCAACGGTCTGCCCCAGCAGAAGGCTGGTGCCGTTATAATCCACGATGGCGGAGCCGATCGGGCCGAAGCTGATATTCACGTTCAGCTTTTGCGAAATGATGGCCAGTTCCGCGTCACGGCTGTCGAGCAGTTGCGCCTGATTGGACGTTCCCGGCTGGGACCGCAACAACGAGGCGTTGATACGCGCCAGTTCGGTGAGCGAATCATTGACGAGCGTCGCATCGCTTTGTGCTGTCGCCGCCATGCTGGTTTGCGTTTGTTGCAGGCTGGACGCGCTTTGCTGGAAAGCCGAAACGACCTGCTGTACGCCATAGATGACGTTGGTGCGCAGCGACGGATCGGCGGGGCTAGCCGCCAGCTTGGTAATACCGCTGTACAGCGTCGCGAGCGAACCGCCGACGCCGCGGGAATCATCGCTGATAGATGTTTCGATATCGGTCAGCCATTTGAGCCGCGAACTGGCGTTGCCGAGCGCGGACCCGGTCAGGCGCGTGGTCGCGTCGAGATAGGGATCGTTCGCGCGGTTGACGCCAACGATTTCCGATCCGCCGAAATTGGCGCGCGGCACCGACAACGGGTCGGATTGCGCGGAAAGGCCGGACTCGGCCAAGGTCACGGTACGGCGATTGTAATTGGGCGTACCGGCATTGGCGATATTTTCGGAGATCGCACCCATCTGCGCGCGATAGCCCTTCAGCCCCGACGATCCGATGACGAAGAGGTCTGCCGAACTCATGATTTGGCTCCGGCGTTATCGGGATTGGGGACTGCCGGGCTAAGCGTAACCGCAGGCGAAAGCTGCTTCAGTAACAGATTGGCGATGCCCAGATGATTGCCCGCCGCCATATCGTCGGCAGTGCGTGCGTCGGCCATGTCCCGGAACTGGTCCGTGGCGGAAGAATCCAGCAAGCCGTCCGACAGGCTCGACGAACGCATCGCGCCGATCATCTGGCGCATGAAGATAGCTTCAAACGCCTTTGCCGCCTTTGCCAGACTGGGGTCGACAGGTTTCGCTGCGGCTGTCGCAGCGCCCGCGATCACACTATTCTGGGAAATTTGCGTCATAACACCACCAAATCCGCCTTCATCGCGCCCGCTTGTTTGAGCGCTTCCAGAATTGCGACCATGTCCGCCGGTGACGCACCAATCGCATTCATTGCCTTGACTATATCGGCCAGCGACGCCCCACCTTTAAAATTTATTACCGGCTTCTTCTCTTCGTCGATCCTGATCGCGCTCGATGGTTCGATGGCGGTTTGCCCATTGGAGAACGGAGCGGGCTGCACGATGCGCGGTGTTTCCTGTACGCTAACGGTCAGTTTGCCATGCGCGATGGCGGCGGGCGAGATACGCACCGCGCCGTTGATGACGACTGTGCCGGTGCGGGCATTGACGATCACCTTGGCAGGGGCATCGGCCGGTTGGATTTCGATGTTTTCAATAAGGCCCATCATCAGGATGCGGCTCGCCGCGCCAGTCGGCGCGTCGATAGCAATCGACACCGCATCCATAGCGCGGGCGCGATGGTCGCCAAAGGCGTGGTTGATGCCATCCGCGACCCGCAAAGCGGTGGTGAGATCCGCTTCGCCGAGGTTAAACGTGAGCTGCGGCGCGGTATCGAAACCGGTCACTACTGCGCGTTCGACGGTGGCTCCGCCCGGTATGCGTCCCGCCGAGGGGACATTGACCGAAACCTGCGAGCCATCAGAGCCGGATACGCCCAGACCGCCAACCGCAAGGTTGCCCTGCGCCATCGCATAAATTTCATTATCGGCACCGCGTAGCGGCGTGAGCACCAACGTGCCGCCGCGCAAGGATTTGGCTTTGCCGATCGCCGATACAGTGATGTCGAGGCTTTGCCCCGGTTTGGCGAATGCGGGCAGGTCAGCCGTCACCAACACGGCGGCGGCGTTCTTGAGCGCCGGATTGACGCCCGGTGGCAGCGTAAGCCCGAAGCGGGATACGACGCCCTTCATGCCCTGTGTCGAATAATCGAGGCTGTCGTCGCCGGTTCCCGCCAGACCGACTACGATGCCATAGCCGATCAACTGGTTGGGGCGCACGCCCTGAAAGCTGCCAATATCCTTGATGCGGTCGGCGCGTGCCGGGGCAGGATGGACCATGACGAGTATCGCCAACAGCAAAGCGCCGAGGGTTTTGATCAGGTGAGGAAACGCTTTGGCGGTCATCGGTTTGAAATCCATCGCAAAATATCGGGTCATCAGAACGGCGAAAGCATGGTGAAGAAACGTTGCAGCCAGCCCTGACGGCTGGCGCGGGCGATTTCGCCCCTGCCGGTGTAAATGATCTTGGCATCGGCAACGCGGGTCGACAGCACCCGATTGTCCGGGCTGATGTCTGCCGCGCGCACGAGGCCGGAAATCTGGATAAATTCATCGCCGCGATTGAGCGTCAGCGCCTTTTGACCGCGCACCAGCATATTGCCGTTGGGGAAAACCTGCGCCACCGTTACGGTCACTTCGCCCGACAGGCTGTTCGACTGGCTGGCGTTGCCCGCGCCCTTGAAGGCGTTGCTGCCGCTCGCGGCGATGTCCGTCGATTTGAACAGATGCGAAAGCGGACCTGTCGATGGCGGGGTCAGGCCGATGCTGCCGTCATGCGCGGTCGTCGCGGCGTTGCTCTTGGACGCCTGCGTCGCTTCGACGAGCGTGATGGTGATGATGTCGCCCACCTGGGCAGCGCGCGCGCCGCTGGTCAGCGGTGCATAGCCCGTCGATGCCTGAAAAATGCTGCCATTGGCCTGCACCGGCGTGGTCGCGGGCGGGGCATAGGCCGCTTCATACGCGATCGGGTCTGGCTTGTGCGAACGCGCAAAGGCGCCTGTACCATGCAGGCCAAGTGCCAGCGCCGCGACGCACCCCAATGTGCCGCAAGCGGAGCGGGTGAAATTTGCGATCATATGGCTCATTTCATCACAGCTGCTGGTTGACATATTGCAGCATTTCGTCGGTCGCCTTGATCATCTTGCTGTTGACCTCGTAAGCGCGCTGC
>JBDTLS010000051.1:0-13744 GCA_039934655.1 Sphingobium sp. | reverse complement strand
CCTCGTTGTAAAGTATTTCCGCCGCCGGGAAGCCGGGGAAGATTTCGACGCCCAGCCCCTCCGCCTGTTCGGCGAGCCAGCGGCACAGATTGCCGAGCGATCCCGTGTATGTGCCCTTGTTGTGCATGAACGACGGCGTCATGATATGCGGCATACCCATCTTGCCAGCTTTGGTCAGGAACCAGTGCTGGTTATCGGTCACCGGAACATCGGCGAGCGAGCATCCCTGATTGCGCCAGTCGGGCAACAGTTCGTCCAGCGCCTTGGGGTCAATCACTGCACCGGACAGGATATGCGCGCCAATTTCAGAGCCTTTTTCAAGCACGCAAACCGACATCTCCCGGCCCGCAGCATCGGCCAGTTGCTTCAGCCGGATCGCCGCAGAAAGCCCTGCAGGCCCGCCACCGACGATGACCACGTCATAGGGCATGGACTCACGTTCACTCATTTATCGGCTCCCAATTGCCTCGTTTTCGCTCATGTCAGCGTATCATGCCAACGCTTTGCCATATTGTGCGATGGCCATTCTTGACGAATTCGTCAAGCCATGTGCTTAGAGAGAGATATGCGGGGAGAATGTCAGGATATTGCGCGGGCGAATGTCGACGCCTTGATGGCATGGTGGACGCTCGCGGGCGTAGATGCGGCTGTTGGGGAAGGCCCCGTCAACTGGTTGCGTCCGGTTGCCGCTACGGCACCCGTCACGCAGGAGCAGGGTGCGAACCCGTCACCAACCGCACACCCCGCAGCATTGCCCGATACGCTGGAGGCGTTTCATGCCTGGCTTGCCGACAGCCCCGGCTTGGCCGAAGCGAGCTGGCACGGACCGCGTATTCTTCCCGTCGGCCCCGTCGCGGCCCGCTTGATGGTAATTCTCGATGTACCCGATCAAGCCGATACTCATGCGTCCGGCCTGTTGGCGAAGGATAGTGACACGTTGCTCACCGCAATCCTGCGCGCGATAGGGGTTGACCGGAACGAAGCCTATCTATGTTCGCTAGCCGTTCTGCGACCGTTCGGCGGCGTGATGGATGCAGAAATGCTTGGCCGATTGGGTGAAAGGATGCGTCACCATATCTCTTTGGTATCACCTGCCGCCCTGCTGATATTGGGTGACGGGACGAGCCGTGCACTGGTTCCGACCAACGCGTCCGGGGCCAGTCGTTATATACCCGACGTTAACCATGCTGGCGGCACAATACCGGGTGTAGCCACCTTCCATCCCCGCCTGATGCTGCATCAGCCATCAGCCAAGGCCGAATGCTGGCGCACGTTACAATTAATGATTAAGGACCGCGCACCATGAAGCGCATACCTAAGATGACCAGCCTTGCCTGCACTATGGCCAGCATATTGCTTGCCGGGCAATCCTATGCGGTCGCAGCGCAGACAGACGCAAGCCCAATCCTTCCGACCGCCCCCCTGCCCACAACCACCACGCCCGCCCTTCCGGCGCCATCTGCACCCGTTGCCCAGCCGCGCCTTATCGGTCCAGCGGCCTATCGCGCACTTTTTTCCGCGTTGCACAAGGAACGCTGGGCGGACGCAAAATCGATAATCACCACGCTTGATCGTGATGACCCGATGCGCGCCATTGCCCTGTCGCAATTGTATCTGGCCAAAAATTCCCCTCGCGTGGAGCTGTTCGACCTCCTCGACCTCATTAACACCGCGAACTGGCTACCCGATGCCGATCAGCTTGGCCGCCTGGCCCAGAAGCGTGGCGCTCAGAATGTTTCCAGCCTTCCGCAAGTCGAAAAGCTGGTCTGGCTGGGGACTGCCTCGCGCCGCCAATATGTGCCGACCACCCGCCTCGACAGCGCCGCGCAGGCTTTGGTCGCGCAACTCGTTCCGTTCGTGAAAAACGACGACCCTGCTGGCGGCGAAGCCCTGCTTGCGGGCGCGGAGGCCATATTATCGCCCGATGGCTTGGCCGAAGTGCGCCAGCGCGTCGCATGGTCCTATTACATCGAAAATGACGACACCAATGCGCGGCGCATGGCCGACATGGCCTTGCAAAGCGGATCGCGCGGCGACTGGGCCACGCAGGCGCACTGGACCAAGGCGCTGTCGGCATGGCGGCAAAATGATCCGCGCACCGCTGCGGCGGAATTTGTTATCGTCGCCAGTCAGGCCAGCAATGACGACATGAGCGCGGCGGGCGCCTATTGGGCGGCACGCGCGCAGATGAACGCGGGCGACCCCCAAAAGGTCGAAGGATTACTGCGGATCGCGGCGCGCAAGGATGACACATTTTACGGCCTGCTCGCGCGCGAAACGCTCGGCATCACAGCGCCGCGTCCGGCAGCGCAGACGAGTGGATGGAGCAGGATCGCTAAATCCCCCAACGTCCGCGCCGCCGTCGCGCTGCACGACATTGGCGAGGATGATCTGGCCGACGAGGCCATCCGGCGACAGGCGGAACTGGGCGGCAGTGCGCAATATGACCAGATCGTCGCGCTTACCGGCTCGCTCAATCTTCCCGAAACGCAATTGTGGCTGGCCCACCACGGTCCGGCTGGGCGCAAACCCGACAGCTTTTCCCGCTTCCCGATGCCGCAATGGACCCCGGATGGCGGATGGCGCGTCGACCCCGCATTGATCTTCGCCCATGCGTTGCAGGAATCCGGCTTTCGTCCGGCCATCGTCAGCCCCGCTGGCGCACGCGGCCTGATGCAGGTGATGCCGGGCACGGCCAATCTGGTGGCAGGCGGGCGGGTCAGCGCCGACCAGCTCAACATCCCCTCCACCAACATGGAATATGGCCAGCGTTACATCGAACAACTGCGCGATATGCGTGCCACGGGCGGCTTGCTGCCCAAGGTGATGGCGGCGTACAACGCTGGCCCCGCGCCCGTCGAACGCTGGAACACACAGGTGCACGACGGCGGCGATCCATTGCTGTTCATTGAATCGCTGCCATATTATGAAACCCGTGCATATGTGAATATCGTCATGCGCAATTACTGGATGTACCAGATGCAGCAGAACGGTTCCGCCGATGCGCTGACCACGATGGCGCAGGGTGGATGGCCGCGCGTACCGGGTGCCAGTGCTGCCGCCAAACGCCACAAAGTCGCGAACGGCGGCGGGAGCGGCTTGGCTATGAGCGGCGGAGAAGATCAGCCGACACCCACGCGTAGCGGCTACAACAGCTTCGCGCCCAGCGCCAATTGACGCCCCATGTGCGGTGACACCCATGCCCATTGACGAAAGCATTGCATTTATTCCGGTGCGTATCGCTGTCCTGACGGTATCGGACACGCGCTCGCTCGCCGAGGATCGGTCTGGCGATGCGCTGATCGAACGCATTGCAACGGCGGGGCATATCGTGGCCGACCGCGCGATCGAGCGGGATGATGTCGAACGCATCGTCGCGCGCCTGCATAGCTGGATCGACGACCCGACCGTCGATTGCATCATCACCACCGGCGGCACCGGCTTAACGGGGCGCGATATCACGCCCGAAGCACTCGCCGTCGTGCAAGACAAGGAAATTCCGGGCTTCGGCGAACTGTTCCGCTGGATCAGTTTTCAGAATATCGGCACATCGACCATCCAGTCGCGCGCCACCGCCTGCGTCGCGCGCGGCACCTATATCTTCGCGCTGCCCGGTTCGACCGGCGCGGTAAAGGACGGCTGGGACGGCATATTGAAAAGCCAGCTCGACAACCGCCACCGCCCCTGCAATTTCGTTGAGTTGATGCCCCGCCTCAAAGAGCGATAGGCCTCAGCGAATTCAGGCCGTCGCGTCGGAATCCAGCGAATACCCCGCCGACCGCACCGTGCGGATGATGTCGCGCTGACCATTGAGGTTGATCGCCTTGCGCAGGCGGCGGATGTGCACATCGACCGTGCGTAGCTCGATATCGCTGTCGCGACCCCACACGCTATCGAGCAGGCGCTCGCGCGAGAATACCCAGCCGGGATGCTCCAGAAAATGCTTGAGCAACCGATATTCCGTCGGGCCGAGCGGCACCATCTGACCGCTGCGACGGACCTTGTGGCCCACCGTGTCCATTTCAATGTCCGCAAAGTTGAGCGTCTCACCCGCCAGCGCCGGACGCACCCGGCGCAGCACCGCACCCACCCGCGCGACCAGTTCCCGCGGAGAAAAGGGTTTGGTGACATAATCATCCGCACCCGTCTCAAGGCCGCGCACCCGGTCCTCTTCCTCACCGCGCGCGGTCAGCATGATGATCGGCACATTGGCGGTGCCCGGTGCGCGGCGCAGGCGGCGGCATACCTCGATACCCGACAGGCTTTCGACCATCCAGTCGAGCAGGACGATGTCCGGCACCTGCTCCTGCGCAAGGATCAGCGCCTCCTCGCCATCGACCGTATGGGCAACGTCGAAATCTTCCTTACGGAAATGCCAGATCAACAGTTCGGCAAGGGCCGCGTCATCCTCGACCAGCAGCATATGGGCGCGTGCCATGACTATTTCCTTAGCTCTCGACGGTTACCGTACGATCACGCTCAGGCAGATAATTGCCCGTCGCCGCATAATAGACCATCTCGGCGACATTCGTGGCATGATCGCCGACCCGCTCGATATTCTTGGCGATGAACAGCAGGTGCGCGCATTCCGAAATCGTCTTGGGATTCTCGACCATATAGGTGACAAGCGTGCGGAAAATGCTGTTGTAAAAGCCATCGACCACCGCATCGCGCTCGACCACCGCCTCGGCCAGCATCGCGTTGCGCGCCGAAAAAGCGTTGAGCGCATCAT
This sequence comes from Sphingobium sp., assembly GCA_039934655.1. Classification (GTDB taxonomy): domain Bacteria; phylum Pseudomonadota; class Alphaproteobacteria; order Sphingomonadales; family Sphingomonadaceae; genus Sphingobium. The sequence continues at coordinate 9,012 of JBDTLS010000051.1, read as the reverse complement.
GCACCATCTCGCCCGCGATCTGCGCCATAGAGGGCAGCAGCGACAAAGGCTCAATATAACGCGGGCCGCTGATCTTGGACACGCGCTTGGCGATATTCTTGGCATAATCGCCAATGCGTTCCACGACACCGACGATCTTGAGCGCGGCGATCACTTCGCGCAAATCATTGGCCATCGGCGCGCGCAGGGCGATGATCTGCACCGCCAGTTTTTCAACCTCCGCCTCCAGCGCGTCGATCCGCTGGTCATTAGCAATGACGGCTTCCGCCAGCTTGATGTCCTGCCGCATCAATGCGGTCATCGCCTCTTCCAGCGCAGTTTCGGCACGGCCACCCATTTCGGCGATCAGGCCGCGCAGCTTGTCGATATCGTCGTCAAACGCCTTGACGGTATGTTGTTCAGCCATGAAAATGCTCCTTCATCCTGCCGTCAGCATCAGCCATAGCGGCCGGTGATATAATCCTTTGTGCGTTCTTCGCGCGGGTTGGTGAAGATGTCGGACGTGACACCATATTCGACCAACGTACCCAGGTGAAAAAACGCTGTCCGCTGTGAAACGCGCGCGGCTTGCTGCATATTGTGGGTGACGATCACGATCGCATAGCGCCCGCGCAATTCGTGGATCAGTTCCTCGATCTTGGCCGTGGCGATCGGGTCAAGTGCCGAACATGGCTCGTCCATCAGGATCACTTCGGGTTCCACCGCAATGGCCCGGCCGATGCACAGACGCTGTTGCTGCCCGCCAGACAGCGCTGTGCCGCTGTCGCGCAGCCGGTCCTTGACCTCTTCCCATAGCCCCGCGCGGCGCAGCGAGGATTCGACAATCGTGTCGAGATCCGCCTTGCCCGAAGCAAGCCCGTGAATACGCGGGCCGTAAGCGATGTTGTCGTAGATGGATTTGGGAAACGGATTGGGCTTTTGAAACACCATGCCGACGCGCGCGCGCAACTGCACCACGTCCATCGACGACGCGTAGATATTATCGCCGTCGAGCGTGATTTCACCTTCCACGCGCGCACCCGCCACCGTGTCGTTCATGCGGTTGAGGGTGCGCAGAAACGTCGACTTGCCGCACCCGGACGGGCCGATGAACGATGTCACATTGTCCTTGTCGACATCGATCGACACATCCTTGATCGCCTGCTTATCGCCATAAAACACGTTGACGTTGCGGGCGGCCATCTTGGTTTGTGTGGCGGTCATTATCGTCTCACTGTTACTCATAGGATTGATACCGTTGCTTCCCGCATGAAAGTGCTCTCACTTTAGCGTTGATCCATCGACCACCGGCATCGCCTTGGCCGCTTCGATGCTGGCTTTGCGAAGGTCGGCACTGGAAGCGACCATACCGCGCTTGGCGAGATAACCGCCAGGCGCGCCAGCATTGGCAAATTCCTGCGCATAAGCGGCCAGTCCCGGAATGGCGGCGATATGGGCTTTCTTGATGTAGATATACAGCGGCCGCGCACCCGGATAGGTGCCGCTCGCCACATTGTCATAGGTCGCCTCGATACCGTTCAGTGGAATATCGTTCAGCGTATCGCGATTTTCTTCCAGGAAGCTGAAGCCGAAGATGCCGACCGCATTGGGATTGGCGCCGAGCTTCTGCACGATCAGATTGTCGTTCTCGCCCGAATCGACATATTTGCCATCCTCGCGGATTTTGGTGCAGGTCGCCTTATACTGATCCTCGTTCTTTTCCTTCAATGCTTCCATCGCCGGATCGGATTTACAGCCCTTTTCGAGGATCAGTTCGGCCAGCGAATCGCGTGTGCCCGAAGTCGTGGGCGGGCCGTACACCGAAATGGCAATTTTGGGCAGGCTGGGGTCCACATCGGCCCATGTCGTCGCGGTGTTTGGCCCCTTGCCGAACGGGTTGGCGGCCAGCGCCTTGTATATCTGCGTCGGCGTCAGTTTATAGCCTGGACCTTTTTTGGAACCTGCGAAGGCCAGCCCATCGACACCGACCTGAATTTCCACGATTTCCTTCACGCCATTGGCGGCGCACAGGTCAAATTCCTTTTTCTTGATCCGGCGCGAGGCATTCTCAACGTCCGGGAATTTCACCCCCACGCCCGCGCAGAACAACTTCATGCCCGCGCCGGTGCCGGTCGATTCGATGATCGGTGATTTCATGCCGGGGTTGGATTTGACGAACTGCTCGGCCACCGCCGTCGCGAAAGGATAAAGGGTTGACGAACCCACTACGCGGATTTGCGCACGCGAACCGCCGACGCTTTGACTACCGCCTCCGTTACAAGCGGAGAGCGATGTGGCGACAAGCGCGAACAGGGCAAAATTTTTCACGGCGTTCTCCAGGGGTTTGGCTCCAGGGGTTTGGGCTGTAGTCATTCCCCGCTCACAGCCATCTAGACAATATTCATCGCGGCAATGTGACATTTCTATTTCATTTTGATGACATCGCCGCCAGATCGCCATCGCCTTGTGGGCCAGTCGTCGCGGCATCATACGCGGGCAAAAGCACGGATATCGTGGTTCCCTTGCCCAAAATGCTGGAAATATCCAGCCTGCCCCGGTGACGCTCGACAATATGTTTGACGATGGCAAGGCCGAGGCCCGTGCCGCCGAGCGCCCGACTGCGCCCCGAATCGACACGATAGAATCGCTCGGTCAAACGCGGCAGATGATCGGGATCGATACCATCGCCCTCATCCCTGACCTCGATACGCACCATCGAGGGCGGTGCGGGCGACAAGGAAACAGTGATCGGCGTGTCGGCCCACCCGTATTTCGCACTGTTGCTGACGAGATTATGCAGCACCTGCGAAAGCTGGGCGCGATCCCCCTGCACGCCCGCGACCCCGGTAGCGATATTACCCACCACATCGGCGCCGCGCGGCCCAAGGCTGGCGCGCGTAACGTGAATCACCTCCTGCACCAATTGCGCGAGATCAATCTCTCCATCGGGGAGCCGGTGCTTGTCCGCCTCGATGCGGGACAGCGACATCAAATCATCTACCAATTGCTGCATACGCCGGGCCTCGCCGTCGACAATCTTGAGGAAGCGGTTGCGGATTTGCGCGTCCCCGCCCGCCTTCGGGTCCTCCAGCGTCTCGATATAGCCAAGGATCGCGGCGAGCGGCGTGCGCAGTTCGTGACTGGCGTTGGCGACAAAATCGACCCGCATACGTTCGGCGGCATATTGGCCGCTATGGTCAACGAGATGAACCATCAGGCGTTGGGCCGCTTCGTCGGAACGATCGATGGGGACAATCTGCATCGTCCAACGCTGGCTGCGCGTGCCCAGCCCGACAATATCGATCGTGGCGGGGCCATCGATGCGTTCCAGCCCCGCCAGCCGCTGCGCCACGGCCGGGTGGCGGATAGCGATCCGCACATCTTCGCCGACGATATGCCCGCCCAACAGCCGCAGCGCCGCCGCGTTGGCGAGCGCGACCTTGCCGCGATCAATCATCATCATCGGTTCGTTGAGGCCATCCAATATCCGCGCGAAACTCTCGTCGTGGAGCAAATCCGAAGATTTGGCGCTCGCAAACGGCGCCGCACCCCCCACTTCGTCCACCCGATCCATATGAAGAGAAATCAAGATTGCCGCAGTCAAAGCCACGATTCCCGCCCCGGCCCAGCCCAGGCCCATCAGCGCGGCGGCGACGATCGCCACCGCCGTAACCATGAGGCTGGCGATCAGATGCGGAGGTGTTGCGTCATTCATGGTTACCACACTGGATTTTTCGGATGAATATTGCGAAGGAGTGTTCATGGATGCGTTGCCGGTAGCTTGTGCACGGGCTTGTGGAGCATCTCAAGGGGAATGACGGTCCTGTTGCCATGAATGAGCGGCCTTCAACAGAAGCGGAAAACTGTGACGTGCCCGTGACACTTGGCACGGATGCGCCCGCGCGAAATGAAAGTGCGCCCATGCAGCCGGGTCGCCGACAATTGCTGATGGGCGGGGCGGTCGCGGCCTGTGCCATCGTCTCGATCCGTCCGGCGCTCGCGCAAAGCGCCGCGTCGGTACTCCATTGTCAGGTTCCGGTCCCCGACCCGGCCCGCTCCGGCAATATGGTGGCACCCGATGGCTCGGTCGTGGCGCCCGGCACCCAAGGCGCATTCGCGGGCGCCGGTCGCCCGTTCACTGGCGAGGAAGTCAAGGCTGCATTGCGCAACGGCAAGTCGCTCCCCGGCACCAGCTATGACCAGAACCGCGCCTATCTCAACTATATCCGGCGGCTGCAATCGGGGACCAGCGGCTTCACCTGCTACGCTTCGTTGCAGATGCCCCGTTAGGCAAAGCCGGTCGCCCCGCACATGAATGCCCGGCGTTATCAGGCTGCGAGCGCAGATGACATGCTGCTGCGCCCGCTGGACGACCTTGTCCTGCTCTATCACCGCTCATCCGGTCAAACCCATATGGTTGCCAGCCCGGTGCCGGAAATCTTGGCGGAGCTGGGCGACAAGGCACTCCATCTCGAAGAGTTGCGGAGCGCGCTGGAACAAAATTACGACTTGGGTGAGCCGGAAGCCGCAAGGGCGGAGCTAAGTCAGCATCTCGGTGATCTGTGCGCATTGGGTCTGGTGCGGACCACATGAAGCACAGCGTCACGCTCACTATCGGTCCCGCAACTTTTCGGATCGGGTCGGCATGGGGTCAACCGGTCGCACAATTGCGCGCGCTATATGCCGGATATCCTGCTCCACCCGGCGCAATCGCGGATTTCACTGTGCGCCTCGATCCGGCCGGGCCATTGCGGCGCTGGTGGAGGCCGTCAGCACGCATAGCGGGCGATTATATGCTGCCCGATGCCGCGCCGATGGCGCTGCACCACGGCTTGCTCGCAGCCGAGATGGGTATGAACCTGCAAATGGCGCTGGGGTGGCGGCGCCATGTGCTGATCCACGCCAGCAGCGTCGAAAAGGATGGTCGCGCCCTCGTGATGACCGGCGAGTCCGGGTCCGGCAAATCGACGCTTGCCGCGATGCTGGGCGAACGTGGCTGGCGCTTCATGGGGGATGAGTTTGCACTGCTCGATCCGACAAGCGGCGCGATTTTTCCCTTCCCTCGCCTCGTCTCGCTCAAAAACGTCGCCATTGGCGTGATGCAGGATTTTGTCGGCCATGCCGCGCGCTTTGGCCCGTTGATGCAGGCGACACCCAAGGGCGACATCCGCCACCTGATCCCGCCCGCCGACGCCATCGCGCGGATGCAAGAGGGCGCCCCGCCCGCCTTGCTCCTGTTCCCCCGCTTTGGCCATGCCCGCGCTATCCGCCCGGTTGGTCAGGGCGAGGCGTTCATGCGCCTGACGCAGGCCTCGACCAATTATGTCGCGTGCGGCGAGCGGGGCTTTACGGCGCTGCATCGCTTTGTCAGTAATGTCCCCGGCATCGCGCTCGATTTCGAAAGCGGCGCGCAGGCGATCGACATGATCGATGACCTGTGGGCAGACCTGCCATGAGCGCACGGTTGCTGGTCGAGGTGCTGCGCTCGCCCGAACGCATCTCCGGCCTGAGCGACCATGAATGGAACGCGCTCATCAGTGCGGCGCGAGCGGAGCGGTTGACGGCGACGCTCGCCCACCGGATCGGCGACCGACAGGTGCCAGCGAAGATCGCGCCGATCTTGAATGATGCGAAAGCCGAAGCCGAACGCGAAAAGATGCAGGCTTTGTGGGAAGCAGACCGGGCGCAAGTTGCGCTCGCTCCGCTTGGCATTCCTGTCGTACTGATGAAGGGCACCGCCTATGTCGCTGCGGGGCTGAGCGCCGGACAAGGGCGGTTCATCGGCGATCTCGACATTCTCGTACCGCGCGACAGGCTCGACGAGGCAGAGGCGGCGCTGTTGGCCGCCGGGTGGGAATGGGTCAAGCCCGATCCTTATGACGACGCCTATTACCGCCTCTGGATGCACGAGCTGCCCCCGCTGATCCACCGCGAGCGCGACCGGATGATCGACGTGCACCACACCATATTACCACTGACCGCGCGGCCCACGCCGGATGCAGAGGCGATGTTGGCGGATAGCGTCGAACTGCCGGGTGGCCTGCGCGTCCTGTCTCCCGACGACCGCATCTGCCATGCTGTTGCGCATATGTTTGCGGACGGCGATCTCGCGGGTGGGTTGCGCAATCTGTGGGATATCAAATGCCTGCTCGGTGAAATGCCCGACCGGACTGCGTTGACGCAGCGGGCGCGGCATCACGGGCTGGCGACACATCTGGAGCGCGCGATCCGGTTGGCCGATCATTTCTACGGCAAGGGTGGCGCGATCACCATGACCGACCACCTGTTCCGCGCCCGTCTGCTTTTCCGCGACGCATGGGGTCGAGACAGCGCCAAACGATTGGGACAGGCGTTCTACATCCGCTCCCACCTGCTACGGATGCCGCCGATGATGCTCGCACGCCATCTGTGGACCAAATGGCGCAGGGGTTATCGTCCAGTCTAATTTTTCCAGTTTTGCAACAACGGCACCAGTTCATCGAAATGGTCGATAACCGCGTCCGCACCCAGCTCGCCTGCCGCATCGACAAAGCCGAAGCTGACCGCAATGCTCGCCATTTCGGCGCCCCGCGCGCCGTCGATATCGTTGGAGGTATCGCCCAGAAACACGCAAGCCCCGCCGCCCGCGCGCCTGGCCATCTCATCCAGCGGCGCACGATGCGGCTTGGCGTGGCCCACGGTATCGCCCGAAATCACGGCATCAAACAGATGGTCCAGCCCCAATGCGGCCACGATCGGCAAGGTAAACCGTTCCGACTTGTTGGTACAGATCGCCAGCCGCTTGCCCCGCGCGCGCAGTTCCTCCATCGCGGCCATCGCACCGGGATAAAGCCGCGTGTGGTCGCACAAATGCTCCTGATACCAGCGCATCAATATCGGCGTAAGTTCGTCGAGCCGTTCTGGCGTATATTCGCCAACCGTGCGCAATGCCCGCTCCAGCATCACGCGCGTCCCCTTGCCGACATAGCGTTTGATTTCATCGACTTCATGTGGCGGCAATCCGACGCTGCCCAGCGCATGGTTGACGGCGGCGGCCAAATCGACACTGCTATCGATTAAGGTGCCATCAAGGTCAAAGCCAATAATATCGAAAGGAATTTGCGTCATGGCGCGTCCCATGCCCTTTGCGCTGTGGCAAATGCAAGTCAAACATGGCAGAGGGGCGACAGACATTTGGCACAGGAATCGACCAACAGGTGACCACGCACTCGCTTTCCCAGCCGCTCGCCATCATCACCCTTGCCGCCGGGCAAGGCACCCGCATGAAATCTTCGCTGCACAAGGTGCTGCACCCCATCGCGGGGCGGCCGATGCTGCTGCACTTGCTGGCCACCGCCGCGAGCCTTGAACCCAGGCTGCAAGTCGTTGTCGTGGGTGCCGGGCGGGAGCAGGTGGAGCAGGCCGTCGCCCCGCATGGCGTGCTGACCGCGTTGCAGGCCGAGCAATTGGGCACGGGCCATGCGGTGGCTCGGGCACGCGGGGCACTGGCCGGTTTTGAGGGCAATGTGCTGATCCTCTATGGTGACGTGCCGCTGGTGCGGGCCGAAACGATGCGCGCGATGCTGGATCGGTTGGCGGCGGCCGATGCACCCGCGAGCGTCGTGCTGGGCTTCCGCCCCGATGATGCTGGCGCCTATGGCCGGATCATCGCCGATAACGCAGGCGTAATCGCGAAAATGGTCGAATATAAGGATGCCTCGGCCGACGAGCGCGCCGTCACCTTGTGCAACAGCGGGTTGATGGCGGTGCGCTCAGCGGATTTGTTTGCCCTGCTAGATCGGGTCCGCAACGACAACGCGGCGGGCGAATATTATCTGCCCGATATTGTGATGCTCGCCGCCGCCGATGGCCGCCCGAGCGCCGTCATCGAAACCGACGCGGCACAGGTCGCGGGCGTCAACAGCCGGATTGAGCTGGCAAGCGTAGAGGCCGCGTGGCAGGCGCAGCGCCGCCGCGACGCGATGGCGGATGGCGTGACGTTGATCGCGCCGGATACGGTGTTTTTCAGCCATGATACACAGCTCGGCCGCGATATTGTGGTGGAACCGCATGTCGTCTTTGGCCCTGGCGTAACCGTCGCAGACAATGTGACGATCCACAGCTTCTCGCATATCGAGGGCGCTAGAATAGCGAGCAGCGCACAGGTCGGCCCCTATGCGCGCCTGCGTCCCGGCGCGGACATCGGGGAACGAGCCAAGGTCGGCAATTTCGTCGAGATCAAGAAGGCGACCTTGGGGGCAGGCGCGAAGGTCAATCACCTGTCCTATATCGGCGACGCCAGCATTGGTGCGGGCGCGAATATCGGCGCGGGCACGATCACCTGCAACTATGACGGCTTCTTCAAATACCGCACGGAAATTGGCGCAGGCGCGTTCATCGGATCAAACAGCGCACTGGTCGCCCCGGTCAAGGTCGGCGATGGCGCGATCGTCGGCGCGGGCAGCGTGCTCACCACCAACGTGAGCGCCGACGCGCTGGCGCTCGTGCGCCCGCCACAGAGCGAGAAGGCTGGATGGGCCAAGCGGTTCCGGGAAGCCATGACGGCAAAGAAAAAGGCAAACAAATAGATGTGCGGCATTATCGGCATAGTGGGTAAGGAAGATGTCGCGGACCGGCTGGTCGACGGGTTGAAGCGCCTCGAATATCGCGGCTATGATAGCGCAGGCGTCGCGACGGTCCATGACCATGTGATCGAGCGTCGACGGGCGGAAGGCAAGCTCGCCAATCTCGTGCGCGAACTCGCCGCCGAGCCGCTGCCCGGCACGACCGGCATCGCCCATACCCGCTGGGCCACGCACGGCGCGCCGACGACCAGCAACGCGCATCCCCATGCGACGCGCGAAGTCGCGCTCGTCCACAACGGCATCATCGAAAATTTCAAGGCGCTGCGGGCTGAATTGATCGGCCGGGGCCGCCAGTTCGACAGCGAGACTGACACCGAAGTCGTCGCCCACCTCGTCAGCGAACTGGTCGAGCAAGGCGCAACGCCACAGGACGCGGTCAAGGCCGTGCTGCCGCGCCTGCACGGTGCGT
>JBDTLS010000050.1:0-13799 GCA_039934655.1 Sphingobium sp. | reverse complement strand
CTGCCGCCGAGATGCTCGGACTAGCAGAGAGCGCGTTTGAGCAAACCCTCGCTTACCTCAAACAGCGCGTCCAGTTCGGGCAAATCCTCTCTACCTTCCAGGCGTTGCAGCATCGCATGGCAGAAATGTTTACCGAGCTCGAGCTCTTGCGCTCGGCGGTGGAAGCCGGCCTCGATGCGATCGACGAAGGGCACGAAGACATCAGCCAGACGGTCAGCCTCGCCAAGGCATTAGCCGGCGATACGCTTAATCGCGTCAGTCGTGAGATGATCCAGCTCTTTGGCGGGGTCGGTATGACCGACGAATATGACGCGGGACTCTATCTCAAGCGCGCTGCCGTGCTCGAAGCTACATGGGGCAATGCCAGCTATCACCGCGACCGGTTCGGTCGCCTCAACGGGTACTGAATGACGTCCCGGCCTCTTCCGGACCGACCTGTCCGGCCTCCGAGGCTGCATCTAGGATGCTGCTCCGGAGGCCAGTCCGATTTGGAAGATACACTCTGCAGTCCGGCATGCCCTTTGAAGGCACAGGCGCACGGGGCGCAGGTGGTTGGTATGCTGCGGAAAACTCACACAAGGATGAAGTTCATGGGCCGTCTTGAAGGCAAAGTCGTTTTGATCACCGGTGCAACGGGCGGGCAGGGCGTATCCGAGGCCCGACTATTCCTGGCTGAAGGAGCCTCACTCGTCCTTACCGACCTGCGCTTGCCGGAGCTTGAAGACCTAGCAAGCGCTCTGGGCGCGCCGGAGCGGGTCGCCATTGCCGTACAGAATGTGTCCGACGAAGCGCAATGGGAGCAGAGCGTCGCCCTCGCGCAGTCTCGCTTTGGAGCCCTCCACGTCCTGGTGAACAATGCCGGCACGCTCAGTCGCCAGAATATCGCGGGCACCGACCTGGGGCGCTGGGAGATCACCATGGCGGTGAACCTGACCGGGGCAATGCTCGGGATGAAGCACGCAGCCCCCGTGATGCGCGACTCTGGCGGCGGCTCCATCGTTAATGTCTCGTCGACGGCCGGCTTGGGTGCGCACTATGATGCTGCCTATACCGCGAGCAAATGGGGCCTGCGCGGCCTGACCAAGTCTGCCTCGAGTGAATTTGCAGAGTGGAATGTTCGCGTGAACTCGATCCATCCGGGTCAGATCGACGATACGAGTTTCTTCCGCGACGGCAATAAATCCGGGTTCACCGAGGCCGTACGCCGCAGCATTCCGTTGCAGCGATCGGGGACTCCTCTTGAGTGCGCTAAACTTGTGCTCTTCCTTGCCAGTGAGGATGCCAGCTTCATCACTGGCGCCGAGATCGCGATCGATGGCGGCACGACGGCCGGCGGCCTGCTCTATCTTCGTGGCAAGCTGCGCGAAGCCCTGGCATCGGGAGCGCGGGCCTGAGCGAAAGCGCGCTAGGTCCAGCGTGCCTGTCCCTACATTCGCCGGGGACCGGTCGCCCCGGTCTCTGGCAGGATGACCTTGGATTGTCGCATCCTCTGCAGGATCGCGGTCGGCCGGAGATGGATCGCCAGTGCGCCGTCAGCCGCCGATGGTGCGCTCGGTGGGCCAGTACCGCCGGCGTAGTTCCCGCTTGTTGACTTTGCCCATGGCATTGCGGCCGATATCCTCGACGAAATCATAGCCTCGCGGGCATTTGAAACCCGCCAGCCGTTCGCGGCAGTGACGCGATAGCGCGTCGATGGCGGGTGGTTGCGAGAGGTCTCTCGGCACCACGAGCGCCCGGACCTCTTCACCCATTTCGTCACTCGGTACGCCCACCACTGAGACGTCGAGGATATCGGGATGCTGGATGAGCACTCTCTCGACCTCGGCAGGGTAGATGTTGACACCGCCGCTGATGATCATGTCCGATGCCCGGTCTGTAATGAAGAGATAGCCGTCCTCGTCCGAGAGTCCGATCTCGCCCAGAGTGAATATCCCCGGCTCGACGTGCGCAGCGCGCGTTTTTTCCGCGTCATTATGATAAGCGATGCCGCGACCGGTCGTGTCGCGGAAGTAGATTTTTCCCTCCTGGTTCGGACCGAGGTGCTCGCCATTGTCGCCCAGGATCAGGAGCTCGAACGGGGGGAGCGTGCGTCCCACTGACCCCGGCTTCCTCAGCCATTCTTCCGATGTGATACGATTGGTGGCGCCGGATTCCGAGCCACCATAATCCTCCACGAGCACCGGCCCGAACCACCCGATCATCGCCTCCTTCACGTTGCGGGGACATGCCGAGCCGGTATGCGAGACCGCGCGCAGGCTGGAGACGTCGTAGCGGGCGCGAACCTCTGGCGGCAAAGCCAGGAGGCGCTGGAAGTGGGTGGGCACCATGCCGACGCTCTGCACGCGATACTGGTCGATCGTCCGAAGCACCGTCTCCGCGTCGAAGCGCGATAGCACAATTATTGCAGCGCCCCCCGCCATGCTGCGCAACGAGTTAAGCGGTCCCGAATGATACATGGGCCCGACGATCATCATTGGAGACCGCGCCCCGAGCGCCTGGTAGCGCTCGATCAAGGCATCGAAGAGGTTGGATACGGTGCCCGTAGCCGGTAGCATGTTTGGCGGCGTCTCCGTGCCCTTAGGCTGGCCGGTGGTGCCGGACGTATAGTGCAGATGGGGGCGCGGCTGCATGTCATGCGGTCCTTCTGCATCCGCGCTGTCGGCAAGCCACGCGTCCCAAGGGATCAAATCTGGCTTCGGGTCGCATCGCCACGCAACGATGGTCCCGACGCCGGCGAGCATCGCCGCCTTTCGGCCGACCTCTTCGGTCTCTGGACCAACGAACAGAATTTCGGACCCGGAATCCCTCAGGATGTAGACGAGCTCGTCGACGGTGAGATGGAAACTTACCGGAACGCTTGAAATACCTGCCTCAAGAGCGCCGATATAGACCAGTGCGTTCTCTACGCTGTTGGGTGCAAAGACCGCCGCGCGCCCGTCATTCGACAATCCCGCGCTGAGCAGCGCATTGACGACGCGGTTGAGAACGGGGTCGAGTGTCTTCCAGGTGAAGCGCTGACGCTCATCGGCAAGCGCCAGCTCATCCGGTCGGGTGTTGGCAATCCGGCTGGCAGTGAGGGACATAACGAGTTCCTTTCGGCACATGAAATTTTGGTTTGCGGGAGCGGACCGCGGGTCATCTCTGCCGGTGGCGCGCCGATCAATCGCCCTCGTCCGGCAGGATCGATGCGGCGGCGCGATGCGCCAGCCAGAAGGATGGAATGGAAACGACAGCGGCGATCACGCCCAATACGGCGAGGCCATAGGTGAGGCTGTTGGGATCGCCTGGCCAAAAATTCGCAAACAGAGGAACGAGCAGCGCCCCTCCGCTCAGGCCGAACACACTTGAAGTCAGTACGAACAATGCCGTTAGCCGTCCGCGCATGCGACCGGATCCATAATATTGGATCGTTAACGGCGCCACCGTCGAGGTCGAGTTTGCCAGCTTGACCGCGCCAACCCCGACGGCAAATGTGATCGCCGAACCTACAAAGGGCGTGAGAAAGATGACCGGGGAAAGAACGATCGCCGAGATCAGCAGAGTAGCGAGGAGGGGGCTTTTCCATCCACGATGGCCGAGATATCCGGCCAAGGATGGCCAGATTGCTGCAGCGGCGATCGCACCCGGGATTCCCATTAGACCAAGCATGTAGCCCGCCGAAGACGCTTCGGCGCCGTATGATCGGATGAGGATTGTGGGAGCCCAGCTCGACAAGCCGAAAATATAAAGGGCCACTGCCGTCACGCCGAGATAGAAGGGGAAATACATCGCCCGGTTCTTTGCAAGCTCGGCCAGAAACGCGCTTACACCGGTTTCGTCCGCGCTGCCTTTTTTGCCACCGGATTTGGTCCGGGTTGGCTCCCGCATCGTGACGCCGAGTACCAGAGCCAACACCAGTCCGGGCGCGCCAACGAGCAGCAGGGTAATCCTCCACGGCGCCATGTCGAAAGCGGGCGCAAGCGCCTTCGCCCCGGCAAACATCAATCCTCCTAAGGCGACTGCACCGGTGCCCATGATCGCCGCGGTCATCGAATAAACAGCGACCGGGGCTCCGCGCTTCTCCTTCGGGAAGAGGTCGGCGATCATCGAAATCGCGGCGGGAGTCAGCACGGCTTCGCCGATTGCCACCCCCGCGCGGGTAAGTCCTAAGGTCCAAAAACCGGTCGCGAACGCAGCGGCCATCGTAGAGAGGCTCCATAGCACGACGCCGACGACGACAATGGGGATACGCTTGGCGCGGTCGATGAAGTGCGCAGCCGGAAGTCCCGCTATCGAGTAGAGAATTGCAAAGCCTGCGCCCAGCAGTAGTCCCATCTGTTCATCGCTCAGATTGAATTCGGCGATTATGGGTTGGGCAAGCAAAGACAGAATGTACCTGTCGAGCATCGATAGCGCGTACAGGACCGAGAGGAGTATCGTGAAACTCCAGGCAGTGAACAACCTAGGCTTGGTGTCCTGCATTAATGACGCCTTCTCGATACAGGTTGGCGCAACCGGGTACTCTAGGAATAATCGGAGGCGGGGAAATCGACGCTGCCGCAACGCGAATACGGTTGTCTGAAGGCGATTTCAGTCTCTTGCGCGCCGTTTCTGGCGCGCAAGAGAAAAACAGCATCAGAACTTATACCCAACAGAAGCACCATACGTTCTTGGGGCAAGCGGGAACCGCGTGGTCCTTGAGCCTGAGATCGCGCTATAGTTTTCAAGCGCATCGTTCTGCACCAGCCTGTTGGTGAGGTTCTTACCCCAGAAGGCTAGGCTCCATTTCTTGTTCGTGCCCTCGAAGCTGAGGCGGGCGTTCCAAAGACCATACGCTTTTTGCGACAGGAACGCGTCCTGGAAGGGGGAGAAGAAGACACGACTTTTATATGCCCATTCTCCGCTGAGGGTCGCTGTTGCCTGGCCGCTGATGGGCACAGTGTAAGCCGCACCCGCGTTGATCGCCCATCTCGGTGCGTAGGGCAGGCGATTGCCGGAAACATCGAATGTGCGTGAACCACGTGCTGGATCGATCGCGTTGGTCCAGCGTTTGATTTTGGCGTCCAGATAGGAGCCATTTCCGTAGATCGAGAGCGAGTCACTGATCTTGGCGTCGAAGTCGAACTCTGCTCCCTTGATCGTCGCGGTGGCTGCGTTTGCGAGAGCAGCAGTGGACGCACCGGTCAACGGGTTGGTCTGGAAAATCGAAACCTGCAGGTTCTTGTAGTCCATTTTGAAGAGGGAGAGGTTGCTCCTCAGTCGACCGCCAAAGAATGAATTTTTGATGCCGATCTCATAGTTGGTGACCGTCTCAGGGTCGACCGCTTTTCCCTGAAGAGCATAACCATTATAGGCACCGGCTTTGAAGCCTCTGCTGACTGTCGCGTAGACATTCACCTGGGGACTGACAGTATAGACAAGCGCAACCTTCGGCGAGAAATCACCCCAGTGGTTCTTCAGGTCTTCCACGCTGGCCGTGCCGGCAAAGGTCTGTGTCTGGCTGATAGACTTCTTCTCGTAGCTGTAGCGCCCGCCGACGGTCAGGGCTAGTGACGGAATAATCTGGTAGCTCGCCTCACCGAATATACCGTAAGCGTCCCCGCCGAGGCTCGGAATATTGTTGACCTGCGCGGTTCCGCGTTGCGGGAAAGCAAGTGTCCGGATAGCCATGTCGTCGATATGGAAATAGAACAGGCCGGCAACCCATTTGAGATTTCCGCCGGCTGTTGAAGTCAACGTCAGTTCTTCAGAAAGCTGCTTGAAATTTTCGGTGCCGAGCGAATGAGACAGGTCAAGAGGCTGTCCGTCGGAGTCAATGTTGTAGCTTAAGTTGTACTTGCGATATGCAGTAAGCGACTTCAGCTCCGCAAAACCCAGTCCGACCCTGATATTCGCTGAACCACCCCAAGTCTCAGCATGCCTGCGATTTGTATAATCCATGTTGACGAAGGGAAAGGATGGCACGACAAGGCCTGCTAGTTCGGCGGGCTGCGGTACATTGGTGCGCGCTCTTGTGAAATAGGGAAGTCCTACAGCGTCGTCGCGATTATAATCTCCGCTGAGGTCCACCGAGAAATTGTCGCCAGCGTCGTACCGCAGCTTGCCGCGAACGCCTGCGAAATCTGAACCATTATAGGACTGACCATTGAAGATGTTGCGAAGATAGCCGGTGTCCTTGCGCGTTTTGAACGCGATCCGGCCGGTCAGATCGTCACCGATGACGGGTCCCGACGCAAAACCTTCTGTTTCAACTAAGCCGTAATTGCCTATCGAGACGGTCCCACCCGCGTGAAAATCCGGGGTCGGCGATCCGGTAATGATGTTCACTGCGCCGCCGGTCGCGTTACGGCCATAAAGGGTGCCCTGGGGCCCGCGAAGAACCTCGATTCGGTCAACATCGAAGAAGCCCATACCGAAATCCGGGTTGGTCTGCAGGTAGACGCCGTCCCTGTGAACCGCGACGGACGGATTGCCGCCAGGATTTGTCTGGTTGCTGCCGATGCCTCTAACGGTAATCCGCTGATAGCCACCATAGTTGGTCGATACCTGCATGCCGGCGGCGAGGCGATCCAGCTGGGTTACATCGAAAATGCCCGATTGGTTGATCTTTTCGCCGCCAAAGGCTGCAATAGAAACGGGGATATCGCGGAGCCGTTCGGAGCGCCGTGTCGCAGTCACCATGATCTCGCCGACTTCAGCCTGAGTGTCTGCGCCGTCTGTCGCGCTTGCCTGCTCGGGGACTGCGGAGTCTGGGCTGGCGGCATCCTGCGCATGCGCGCCGCTCGCAAGCGACACGCCTGCAACGCTCGCCAATAATAGCTGCTTAATCATCCTGCTGTTCATAAACCCTCTCCCTTATTCCTCGCCTCTGTCTTGCGCGATCAAGATCGCGGCCGTTTGGCGTTGGCTCCGAAAAATCGGAGTATAACAGTCAGAGCAAAAGCTGTGCCATGTGGCCAGTCGCGGTCTGGACAGGCGATGGTTCGCGGCAAGACGCGGCTTTGCACACGCGCCGCCAATCAACTTCTCGTCTCGTCAGCGAGGTATGTGTGTGCGCCAGAGACATCTGTGCGAACATGCTGGCCGCGACAAGCACACGCTATCCGTAGGAAGAGATTGCTCCCACCTTTGCGCCCGCCGGAACCGCGGAAGCTTGGCATTTGTCTCCCAAAGGTGGCCAAGCTTAGTCGGCGGCGGCGATGGATGCAGCGGCGCGATGGGCAAACCAGAATGATGGAATGGCGAATATCGCTGCTACCGCGCCGAGGATCGCCAGGCCATAAATAAGGCCGTTGGGATCGCCAGGCCAGAAGTTCGCAAATATCGGGACGAGCAAGGCGCCGCCGCTGAGCCCGAACACGTTCGATGCCAGGATAAAAACGGCGGTCAGCCGCCCGCGCACTCGGCCCGAGCCGTAGTGCTGGATCGTCAGCGACGCGAGCGTTGAGGCTGAGTTGGCAAGCTTCGCTGCGCCTACTCCCGCGGCGAACGCCAGAGCAGATCCGACAAATGGAGCGATGAAAATGACAGGCAACAGGGCAATCGCCGAGAGCAGCATGGTCGCGGGGAGGGGGCTCTTCCATCTGCGACGCCGCAGATAGTCGGCGGCGGCGGGCCACAGCAGCGCGCTGCCGATCGCGCCGGGAATGCCGAACATGCCAAGAAGATAGCCGGCGGAAGATTCCTCCAACCCATAGGACCGAATGAGGATCGTCGGCGCCCAGCTCGCCAGTCCGAAAATATAAAGAGAAACTGCAGCGATGCCGATATAGAATGGATAGAACAGGGCGCCGTCTCGCCTCAGTTCATTCACAAAGGTTTTCATTCCCGCCTCATCCTGGTCATGCGACTTCCCAACCGGCGCGTTCCGGGCGGGCTCGCGCGTCGTCGCCCCAAGCAGGAGGGCGAGGACAATGCCAGGTGCGCCGACGAGAAGCAGCGTGATCCTCCAGGGCGCCATGTCCAACATCGGCGAAATATGCTGGGCGAGGTTGAAAACCAGGCCGCCGAGCGCGATGGAGCCAGTGCTCATCATGGCTGCGCTCATTGCGTAAACCGCGACGGGCGCGCTACGCTTCTCCTTGGGAAACAGGTCGGCGATCATTGAGATGGCGGCCGGCGTCAGGACGGCCTCGCCAATGGCGACGCCCGCGCGGCTCATGCCCAAGGTCCAGAAACCTGTCGCGAAGGCCGCGGCCATTGTCGACAGGCTCCAGATGATGACACCGCCGACAACGATCGGAATGCGCCTGCCGCGATCGATGAAATGCGCAACCGGCAAACCGGCTACGGAATAAAGGATCGCAAATCCCGCTCCCAGCAGCAGGCCCATCTGTTCATCGCTGATGCGAAATTCGGTTATGATCGACTGGGCGAGCAGAGCCAAAATATATCTGTCCAGCATAGACAGCGCGTAAAGGAACGACAGAAACAGCGTGATGCTCCACGCCGATGATGCTTTGAAGTCTGTAACCCGCATCATTGTTCACCTTTTTTGTTGTGAGTTCGCACTGCATTTTTCACACGGGAGCGGCGCTGAATTGAGGCGTCGCAGGGACAGAGCGGCAAGCCGTCATTGTTCGGGCCCTGCCATGGTGAGGCAAGCGCTGTGCCAAGGCTGAGGCCCGCTCTAAGCTGGCGTGATCAAGGGCCTTGCATAACTCGACCGTGCCCACCGCCTGTTATACGTGCCTTCGGCAACGACAGTGTGAGGTGCCATGTGCCCGTAGCACGCACAGGGCGGCGCAATATGCGGTCCCATCTTGTTCGCGGGCAGATCCGCTGCATCAGCTTCTTTGCTGTCCGACCGGCAAAGATAAGAGCGCGTCAGCGCGTACGATCCTAAGCCAGTTGTGACTGATGCCGACAATCAGAAGCGAAACTGCCGAAGCCCAACACGTACGCGTCGGATGCCGCCGACCCATGGCTGCGCGTGTAGCTCACGCTGGCATGATGTTTGCGTTGTGCTCCTCGGGTGCCTTGAGCACGAAGTAGGTGAGGAGAGGAAGACGTGATCGTGCAGGAGAACCGCTGCAACCTAATGGATACGAGCCAAGGCTGGCGCACGCCGGGCGGCGTTCTGCCAGGAAGTTTGTGTGGCGCTTCGCACACGATCTCTATGTCCTCTGCGATCGCCTGTCTTGCAAACCCCGCGTCGGCTGGAGCGCTCGCACATGTAGCGCGATCGCCCGACCATGAGGGGGGCCGGCTTGAGCGCAGCCAATCGGCAGTAGCCGACAACTTCTCCTTCGAACCGGCGCGTTCCGCACAATGAGGCCGTTTCTGACGCTACACGATCCCGCCGGCGCAACCGCTCGTTATAACGCGGGTTTGTGGACCGAAGACACATTCTATACGCTGCTCGCAGATGTGGCGCGGACGAAACCCGATTGTCCTGCGCTCCGCGACGGCCGGGAGACCCTGACATGGAGTGACGTGCATCTGCGTGTCGACGCCATGGCGGATGATCTTGTGCGGCACCAGCTCGGCGCTGGCGACCGTGTTTCCCTGTGGCTCTCGAACAAGGCGGATGCGGTCATCACCTTTCTGGCCTGTTCGCGTGAGGGTATCGCCTGCAACCCCTCGCTGCACCGGACGTATAACTGTCGGGAGATTGTCCAACTCCTGACGACGCTAGGCAGTGCGGCACTGTTAACCGAAGCTGGATGGGGGGCTGATCGCGCGACCTGCGACTTCGACGCGATGCTGGCGGATCTGCCCTTTCTCAAGCGCGTCTACACGCCGTCCACCATGCCAGGCGCCGGTGGTCAAAGTCTCCGCCCCGCGCACGACAATCCTGACACCGTCGCCTATCTCGCTTTCACCTCTGGCACGACTGGCGCGCCCAAGTGCGTCATGCATTCGGCCAATACGCTGCTGGCCAACGGACGCGACCTGGTGCGCGACTGGCGACTGGACGACAGCGAAGTCATCCTGACGCTCAGTCCGCTCTCGCATCACATCGCCTGGGTCGCGGTGTGCCAGTGGCTGGTCGCCGGCTGCTTGCTGGTAACGGACGACGCGCCCGCAGGCGTGGGTCGCCTCGACTGGATCCTGGCGACGGGCGCAACCTACGTCTTGGGAGTGCCTACGCACGCAATGGACATTCTCCAGGAGCAAAAGGCCCGTGACCTCGCGAAGCTCGGCTCCGTGCGGATCTTCTACATGGCCGGCGCGCCCATCCCTGAGGTTGTCGCGGAAGCCTTCATGGCGCAGGGCATCACGCCGCAGAATGTTTATGGCATGACGGAAAACTCTTCCCATCAGTATACGCATCCCGACGATTCTCCCGAAATCTGGACACAGACCTGTGGCCGCGGAGGCAGGGGTTATGAGGTGCGCATCTTTGACCCCGGGGATGACGATCGCCCGCTCGATACCGGGCAGACAGGCCATATCGGTGGGCGCGGCGCGACGCTGATGCTGGGCTATTTTGGTAACCAGCGTGCCACCGAGACCAGTTTCAACCGCGACGGCTGGTTTCTTTCAGGCGACCTGGGGTCGCTTGACGACAAGGGCAACCTGCGCATTGAGGGGCGTCTCAAGGACCTCATCATCCGCGGCGGCCATAATATCTATCCGTCACGGATAGAGTCCCTGGCACTCACTCATGACGCCGTGCTGAAGGCGGCGGTTTTCGCGGTAGCCGATGACAGGTTGGGCGAACGGGTATGTCTGGCTGTGATCGGCGAGATCACGAACGACGAAGCACTCGACCATCTTGCCCAGGAGGGCCTGTCGAAGTTCGACATGCCGGAATGGTTCCTGAAGCTCGATGCCTTCCCCCTGACTCCGAGCGGCAAGATCCTCAAGCGCGACCTTGCCGATATGGTCGCCCGTGGTGAGCTTAAGCCGACATCTGTCCGCTATGTTCCGCTCAAGGGTGAGGCCCGATGAGTGTTGAGCTGACCCGTCGCGGGACCTGCGCGCTCCTGACATTGAACCGGCCCGAGGCGCTTAATGCACTGAGTTTCAGCATCATTCGCGACATCGGTGCAGCCATCGACGAGGTGGCCGACATGCAGGGTGTCCGCGCATTGCTGATTACCGGCGCAGGCGACAAGGCCTTCTGTGCCGGAGCCGACATCAAGGAACTGCGAAACCGACCCCTGCTCCCGCAGAAGCGCGGTGCGGAACTCGGCCAGGCCGTGTTCGCCAAACTGGACAGCCTGCCGGTCGCATCGCTGGCGCTCATTAACGGCTACGCTTTTGGGGGCGGGCTTGAACTGGCGATTGCGTCCACCTTCCGGCTGGCGTCCCCGACTGCAAAAGTCGGCCTTCCCGAGATCAAGCTCGGCCTGATACCCGGCTATGGCGGAACACAGCGGCTCCCCCGCCTGATTGGCGAAAGCCGGGCGCTCGAAATGATCATGACCGGCCGCACGGTGGACGCAGCAGAGGCGGAACGCATCGGTCTCGTCAGCAAGATTGTCGAAGGTGACCTGATCGAAGCCGGCGAGGCGTTCGCCGCCAGGTTCACGCGCTACAGTCTGCCGGCACTCGAGTTCGCCAGGAGGGCGGTCCAGCGCGGGGGCGGGTTGCCGCTGGGCGAAGGCCTGAAGCTCGAGGCCGACCTGTCGACGCTGGCCTATCGTACCGCTGATGCCGAGGAAGGCATGGCGGCATTCCAGGAAAAGCGTGAGCCGGAGTTCAAGGATGGATAAGGGGTCAATCATCGTCACCGGTGCCAGCAAGGGCATCGGTGCGTCCATCGCTACTGAACTTGATCGACGTGGCTATCCGGTGATCTGCGTGTCTCGCTCGGGCGAGGCCCCGGTCGGCGAGGGCATTGCCTGCGACATGACCGACGAGGCGGCAGTACGCGCGATGTTCATCAAGGCTGCGGAGAACCGGTCGATCATCGGCCTCGTCAACAATGCAGGTGTTCACATCCACGGAATGATCGCGACGCTTGAAACCGCGCAATATGAGACAGTGATGCGGCTCAACGCTACTGCCGTCATGATCGCCGCACGCGAAGCCTATCCCTATCTTCGCGGGAACGGGACGATCATCAATATAGGCTCCTTCTTTGACAAGCTCGGCGTTACCGACAATTTCGCCTATTGCGCTTCGAAGGCCGCAGTAGGTGCGATGACTCGCTGCATGGCCGTGGAGTGGGCGCGCGACGATATCCGAGTCCTCAACGTCGCGCCCGGCTATATCGCGACTGACCTGAACAAGGACTTCCTAGCCAGCGACAAGGTCAAGACATGGCTGTCGAAGCGGGTGCCCGTGCAGAGGCCCGGCACTACCGAAGAGATCGCCCGGTTGGTTGGCGCCATCTTTTCCGAGAAGATCTACTTCCTCACCGGCGAGACCATCTACGTCGATGGCGGGCAGGGAATGAATCACTGATGACAGTTTTCGACCAGCTCAGCGCCAGCCGTAACTGGAATGATGAAGAGCGCCAGATCCTGGAACAGGTCCAGCGCATGGCGGACGAAATCATCGCGCCCAATGCTAAGCGGATCGATGAGAAATCGGAATTTCCCTGGGTGAATGTCGAGGCGATCAATGCGCTCGGCCTCAATACCATCTTCATTCCCGAAGCCTTTGGCGGCATGCCCCTCTCGTTCAGGCTCTACCTGGAGATCGTCACGATCATATCAGAAGCGTGCGCGTCGACGGGCATCATCTATGCGACCAACTATCATGGCATGAAGCCGCTGATCGATTTTGGCAGCGACGAACAGCGCGCGCGCCTGTTGCCAGCGATCGCCCGGGGCAAGCTCGGAGCGCTGGCGATCACCGAACAGAGCGCCGGTTCCGATGCAACCGGAATGAAGACCCGCTTCTCGCCCGATGGCGAGGATATCATCGTCAACGGCTCGAAGATCTTCATCACGAATGGCGATGTCGCGAGCCGGATCCTGCTGTTCGGGAAATGGTCCGAGATCGACGACCCGAAGAAAGCAATCTCGGTTCTGATCGTTGAAGAAGGCGCGCCGGGATTTTCCGTCATCAGCAAGGAACATAAGATGGGCCATCGCGGCTCGTCCACATGCGCGCTGGCGTTCGACAATGTCCGCGTGCCGCGCGCGAACCTGATCGGCGAGCCCGGACAGGGCCTTTCGATCCTGCTGGCCTCCCTCAACAAGTCGCGCCCATCAGTTGCAGCGCATGCGCGTGGCATCGCACGCGCCGCATTCAAGGATATGGTCGCTTACGGGAATGAGCGCATCCAGGGCGGAAAGAAGGTGCTCGATTTCCAGGGCAACCAGTTCACGCTCGCCGACCTTGCAGGCGAACTCGCTCTCATCGAGCGCTGGATCGACTATGTCGCCGACCTTGTCGACGGCGGCGTGGAGAGTTTCGGAATGGAGGCTTCGCTCGCCAAGATGCGCGCCTCTGACCTTGCAATGCGCATGACGACCGAGTGCGTCCAGTTCCACGGCGGCTACGGCTATTGCACGGACTATCGGGCCGAGCGGCTGATGCGCGACGCCAAGATCACCCAGATCTGGGAGGGGACGAACCAGGTCCACCGCCAGCTCATTGGACGGAGCTTCATCACGAAATGACCATGAACATCCAGAAGGTTGCCGTCTGCGGCGCCGGCGGCACCATGGGCGCGGGCATCGCCCTGGTCGCCGCCCGCGCGGGCTTCCGGACCCTGTGCTTCGATATGTCGGCCGATGCGCTGGCCCATCAGCGCAAGGCTGCCTCGGAATTCTTCGCGAAATCGGTTGATCGCGGCAAGATGACTGCTGAGGCGCGAGACGCCGCAATGGAAAATTTGGTCGACACGACCGCGCTTGCCGATCTGGCTGATTGCGACCTCGTCATAGAAGCGATTTTCGAGGATCTCGGCTGGCTCG
>JBDTLS010000049.1:0-14002 GCA_039934655.1 Sphingobium sp. | reverse complement strand
GACTATCTTGTTGCTGATGCCAACCCGGCGGGTTTACCCGTGCGGGCAATGGGGCGTGGCATTGTTGGAGTCGAGAGATATGAGGTGGCATAATCATTAAGAACCATGCGGGGCAGCAGCGCCATGAGAGGCATCATACACAACCTCCCGCAATGTAAATTTAGGCGTTTACGCACCCCGTATTGTCGGGCGTTCCAAGTTTACGCCGCCGCAAAGCCGCCCCCACTGCACCGAAGCCGACGAGCATCATCGCCCAGGTTGCGGGTTCAGGCACCGGACCTGTAACCACTTTGTCGATCAGCGTAATTGTCATAGAGCCCTTACTATAGAGCGGGTCGGCAGTGGTATACGTGCCAAGTGTGCTAAAAGGTTGCTCGTATCCAGAGAAATCAAGAAACACGCTGCCGATTGCGAACGATGATTTCTGGTAAAAAAAGCCGAACAAATTTGGATATTGGTTCGATCCGTAACTGACGTAGTAATACGGACCCCCGCAAATGCCTACATCGACCGTGCAGCTCGTGATTGCGTTCTTATCAAGCAGTCCATGCACATGGGTTCGGTAGATACTGAGATCGTATGCGAGACTGCCGGTGCCCCCGTTGCCGGTGACACCCGGTGCAAAGTCGATCTGATAATGAAAGAACTTCGCTGCATAGGCGGGAGCAGTGCAGAAACTCAATGCCAGAGCCGATAGCGCAACCTTCACGAATCGCATAACATTTCTCCTAATGGACGAAATTGTGTTTGAAGATCGGGTGAAAGTCACGCAAATTTTGTAGCGATAAAAATCATTTATCCCAAAACGGGCCAATCTGAGAATACGTGTTCATAGATGGCACCCTAAAGACTAAGAAGGAATCACGGTGACTGGTGCTTACACCTAAATATGCGTTCGCCAATTACGTGTGCGATTGCATTATCCCCCATTCATCTCGCCATCAACACATGCCGTGCAATATTCAGGGCAATATTGCACCAGTCATCCTTTGACCTTTCAACCCTCGTGAATGGGTATATTCACCGAAGCCCCACCATCACCGCGGCAGCTCCGTCACCCCCATCAGGTGCAAATCAACCGACCTTGCGCACTGGCGGCCTTCGCGGATCGCCCATACCACCAGCGATTGCCCACGCCGCATGTCGCCGCATGTGAAGATGCCGTCCTGGCTGGTGGCATAATCGTTGGTGTCGGCCGCGACATTGCCGCGCGGGTCGAGCGCGACCGCTGCCTGTTCGATCAGCCCGGCCTTGCGCGGACCGACAAAGCCCATCGCCAGCAGCACCAGATCGGCCTTCAGCATGAATTCGCTGCCCGCGACGTCCTGCATCTTGCCATTGACCCATTCGACGCGCACACATTCGAGCCCTTCGAGCTGACCGTTGGTGCCCACCGCGCGTTTGGTCACAACCGCCCAGTCGCGTTCGCAGCCTTCCAGATGCGAGGACGACGTGCGTAGTTTCAGCGGCCAGTCCGGCCACGACATCGCCTTGTTTTCCCTGACCGGCGGCTTGGGCATGATTTCGAGCTGGGTAACGGATGCCGCGCCCTGACGGTTGGACGTGCCCACACAGTCCGATCCGGTATCGCCGCCGCCAATCACGATCACATGCTTGCCGGTTGCGGTCAGCGAACCGCGCGGCGCGGCGCGCAGTTCGTCGTCGCCCGCGTTGCGCTTGTTCTGCTGGGTCAGGAACTCCATCGCATACCGCACGCCCGATAATTCCGCGCCGGGACTCTCAAGCGCGCGTGGCTTTTCTGCGCCGCCCGACAGCACTACCGCGTCGTAATTGTCGCGCAGCGATTCCACCGATACGACCACGCCGACCTCGGTGTTGGTGCGCATTTCGACGCCCTCGGCCTCCATCTGCACCATGCGGCGGTTGATGAGGTGCTTCTCCATCTTGAAATCGGGGATGCCATAGCGGAGCAGTCCGCCGACCCGGTCGTTCTTCTCGAACAGCGTGACGGCGTGACCGGCGCGTGCCAGTTGCTGGGCGCAGGCGAGGCCCGCCGGGCCCGATCCCACTACCGCAACGCGCTTGCCCGTCTGCTGCTTGGGTGGCTGGGGCACGATCCAGCCTTCTTCCCATCCCTTATCGACGATCTGGCACTCGATCGTCTTGATCGTGACCGGATTGTCATCAATGTTCAGCGTGCAGCTCGCCTCGCACGGGGCAGGGCAAATGCGGCCGGTGAATTCCGGGAAGTTGTTGGTCGAATGCAGCACTTCCAGCGCGCTCCGCCACTGGTTCTCATAAACCAGATTGTTCCAGTCGGGGATAATGTTGTTGACCGGGCAGCCGTTGTGGCAAAACGGAATGCCGCAATCCATGCAGCGCGCCGCCTGATCGCGGACCTCGGCTGTGCCCAATGGAACGACAAACTCATTCCAGTTTTTCAGCCGGGCGGACGCATCTTCGTAGGTCCGATCTGCGCGGTCGATTTCGAGAAAGCCCTTTACCTTGCCCACTTTATTCTCCGTTTATTCTGCTGCGACGCTGGCGGCGGCAAGGCGCTCGGCCTCAAGCTGCTGCAAAGCATTGCGATAGTCACGCGGCATCACCTTTACAAAGCGGGTGATGCTCGTCGCCCAGTCATCGAGCAGGGCTTTGGCCTGCGCGCTGCCGGTGTGCAAATGGTGCCGTTCGAGCAATATCCGCAACCGCTCGGCGTCATGACGCAAGATGTCGCCCATGCCATAATCGGTGACGCTGATCGGGCGCTGTGACGGACGGCCTGCGCCGTCGTCCACGTCCGGGGTCGCGGAAATCGCTTCCACATCGACCATCGCGCCGTTGCAGCGGTCGCGGAAGCGGCCATCCACGTCATAGACATAGGCAACGCCGCCTGACATTCCGGCCGCAAAGTTGCGCCCGGTCTGACCCAGCACCGCGACCACGCCGCCGGTCATATATTCGCAGCCATGATCGCCGGTGCCTTCGACGACTGCAACGGCTCCTGAATTCCGCACCGCAAAGCGTTCACCCGCGACACCCTGAAAATAGGCCTCGCCCGCAATGGCACCATAAAGCACGGTGTTGCCGACAATGATGTTCGCCAGCGGATCGCGGCTGACATAGTCCGGCTGGCGCACGATCACGCGCCCGCCCGACAATCCCTTGCCGACATAGTCGTTGCCGTCACCGGTCAGTTCCAGCGTGATGCCATGCGCGAGGAACGCGCCGAAGCTCTGCCCCGCAACGCCGGTCAGGCGGATGACGATGCTGTTGTCCGGCAATCCCGCGTGGCCATAGCGCCGCGCCACCTCGCCGGAAAGCATCGCGCCGACCGTGCGGTTGACGTTGCGCACCGGCCGTTCGATCCGCACCGCTTTCTGTTCGTCCAGAGCGGGCGCAGATGCGGCGATCAGATCATTGTCGAGCGCGGCATCGAGGCCGTGATCCTGCGTTTCGGTCCAGCGCAGCGATGCGCCGTCCTTGAGCGTGACCTGATGCAACAGGCGCGACAGGTCGACGCCGTGCGCCTTCCAATGGTCCATCGCCCCGCGCATGTCGAGCCGGTCGACCCGGCCAGTCATTTCTTCCAGCGTGCGGAAGCCCATGTCCGCCATGATCTGGCGCAATTCCTCGGCCACGAAGAAGAAATAGTTGATGACATGCTCTGGCTGGCCCGTGAAGCGGGCGCGCAGAACCGGGTCCTGTGTCGCGACGCCGACCGGGCAAGTGTTGAGGTGGCATTTGCGCATCATGATGCATCCGGCCGCAATCAGCGGTGCGGTGGCAAAGCCGAACTCGTCGGCGCCCAGCAACGCGCCAATCGCCACGTCGCGCCCGGTGCGCAAGCCGCCATCGACCTGCACCGCAATGCGCGAGCGTAATCCGTTGAGCAGCAACGTCTGCTGTGTTTCGGCAAGGCCGATTTCCCACGGGCTACCCGCATGGGTCAGCGAGGTGAGGGGGGATGCGCCGGTGCCGCCTTCATAACCGGAAATAGTCACATGGTCGGCGCGCGCCTTGCTGACGCCCGCTGCCACCGTGCCGACACCCACTTCGGACACCAGCTTGACAGAAATGCGCGCGCGCGTGTTGACGTTTTTCAGGTCGTGGATCAGCTGCGCCAGATCCTCAATCGAATAAATGTCGTGATGCGGCGGCGGCGAAATCAGGCCGACGCCGGGCGTCGAGTGACGTACCTTGCCGATGTTCTTGTCCACCTTGTCGCCGGGCAATTGCCCGCCTTCACCGGGCTTTGCACCCTGCGCCATCTTGATCTGGATGTCGTCGGCGTTGACGAGATATTCCGCCGTCACACCAAAGCGCCCGGACGCGACCTGCTTAATTGCCGAGCGCATGGAATCGCCATTGGGCAGAGGGGTGAAACGATCCACTTCCTCGCCGCCTTCGCCGGTGTTGGACTTGCCGCCGATGCGGTTCATCGCAATGGCTAGCGTCGTGTGCGCCTCGCGTGAGATCGATCCGAAACTCATCGCGCCGGTCGCGAACCGCTTGACGATTTCGCTGGCCGGTTCAACTTCGCTGATGTCGATGGGCTGGGCGGCGAGCTTGAGGGTCATCAGCCCACGGATGGTCAGCAGCCGTTCGCTTTGCTCGTTGATCGAACGGGCGAACTCGGCATAATCCTTGGGCTTGTTGCCGCGCACAGCGTGCTGGAGCGCGGCGACGCTGGTCGGCGTCCACGCATGTTCCTCGCCGCGCACACGATAGGCATAGGCGCCGCCGACATCGAGCATGTTACGATAGATCGGGTTGTCGCCATAGGCGTTGGCATGGCGCTGCACGGTTTCGTCGGCCACTTCGGCCAGACCAATGCCCTCGATTGTCGTCGCGGTGCCGGTGAAATATTGCTCCACGAACTTGGTCGACAGGCCGATGGCATCGAAAATCTGCGCACCGCAATAGGATTGATAGGTAGAAATGCCCATTTTGGACATCACCTTCAATATGCCTTTGCCGACCGCCTTGATGTAGTTTTTCTGCACCCCATAGGTGGACAGCGGCAAACCGCGCCGCACGCGGATTTCTTCTAGTGTATCGAACGCCAGATAGGGGTTGATCGCCTCCGCGCCATAGCCCGCAAGCGCACAGAAATGATGCACTTCGCGCGCCTCGCCGGTTTCGACGAGCAGCCCGGTCTGCATCCGCAAACCTTGCCGGACGAGGTGATGGTGCACCGCTGCCGTCGCCAGCAGCGCAGGCATGGCGATCCGGTCCGGGCCTTGCGCACGGTCGGACAGGACAAGAATATTCTTGTCCGCCAGCACCGCATCGGTGGCTGACCAGCACATTTCCTTGATCGCGTCGGCGAGGCCATCCGCGCCGGATTTGGCATCCCACGTAATGTCGATGGTCGTGGTGCGGAACGCGCCATCAAGCGCCGCCTCCACCGAGCGAATCTTGGCCAGATCGGCATTAGTGAGGATCGGCTGATCGACTTCGAGGCGCTTGTGCGCCCCGGCCGTGCGCCCCAGCAAATTGGGGCGCGGGCCGATCATCGACACCAGCGACATGACCAGCTCCTCACGGATCGGGTCAATCGGCGGGTTGGTTACCTGCGCGAAATTCTGTTTGAAATAGTCATATAGCAGGCGCGACTTGTTCGACAACACAGCGATAGGTGTGTCGGTTCCCATCGACCCGATCGGGTCTTCGCCATTGGCCGCCATCGGTTCGAGAAACTTGGCGATGTCTTCCTGCGTATAGCCGAACGCCTGTTGCCGATCGAGCAGCACCTGCGGATCATTGGCGGGCGCAGGTGTGCTGTCCGTTACCACATCGTCCAGATCTTTCAGCTTATACTGCGCCGCTTCCAGCCATTTGGCATAAGGTTCGGCGTTGGAAAGCTGGGCCTTGATTTCCTCATCCTCGATGATGCGGCCCTGCTCCATGTCAATCAGCAGCATTTTGCCGGGCTGAAGTCGCCATTTGCGCACGATATTTTCCTCGGCGACCGGCAGGACACCGGACTCCGACGCCATGATGACATGATCATCGTCCGTCACGACAAAGCGCGCGGGACGCAGGCCGTTGCGATCGAGCGTCGCGCCGATCTGGCGGCCATCGGTAAATGCGATGGCGGCGGGGCCATCCCAAGGCTCCATCAACGCGGCATGATATTCGTAAAACGCCTTGCGCTGCGGGTCCATCAGCGGGTTTCCGGCCCATGCTTCGGGGATCAGCATCATCACCGCCTGCGCGAGCGGATAGCCCCCCGCCACCAGCAGTTCGAGCGCGTTGTCGAGGCAGGCGGTGTCGGATTGACCATGCGGGATCAGCGGCCACATCTTGTCGAGGTCGGCGCCGAGCAGGTCCGATTCCATCGTGCGGCGGCGCGCGTTCATCCAGTTGACGTTGCCGCGCACGGTGTTGATTTCGCCATTGTGTGCGATGTAGCGATAGGGATGCGCGAGCTTCCACGATGGGAAAGTGTTGGTCGAAAACCGCTGGTGCACGAGCGCGAACGCGGACTGGGTCAGCGGGTTGCGCAAATCATCGTAGAAGCTGCCGACTTGTCCCGCCAGCAACAGCCCCTTGTAAACGACCGTGCGGGTCGAACAGGACGGCATATAAAATTCGCTCAAACCCGGCATGTCGAGTTCAGCCGCCTTTTGAGCGAGCGGATTTTGGGTTTGTTTGCGAATCGACAGCAGTTTGCGCTCGAACGCATCCTGATCGGCGATATTCTCACCCATGCCGATGATCGCCTGACGGATCATTGGCATTTCATCGAGCACGGTTTTGCCCATGCCGGTCGTATCGACGGCTATGTTGCGCCAGCCGATCAGCCGCTGGCCTTCCTTGGCGATGAATTTTTCAAGAATATTGACAGCGCAGACGAGCGACGGCTCATCGCGGGGCATAAAGCACATGGCGACGCCATATTGGCCCGCAGGCGGCAGGTCGAGCGCGTTCTCCGCAGCCCATGCGCGCAGCAGTGCATCCGGCGTCTGGATCATGATACCCGCGCCGTCACCCACCAGCGGATCAGCGCCGACCGCGCCGCGATGGTCGATGTTAATCAGAATTTCGAGGCCGCGCCGAATGGTTTCATGGGACTTTACGCCCTTGATATTTACGACAAAACCGACGCCACAGGCGTCGTGCTCATTGCGTGGGTCGTACAGGCCTTGCGTTTGCGGGTACGTCATCTGGCGTTTTCTGCTCCTCGTCGCGAGCCTGCTCCGTTGGCTCGTGGTTCGACCGTCGTCACTTATTCCCGACGATCAAGGTGAATTGGGGAATCGATGCCATATAACCACATATTCATGCAGCGCAAATGGGCACCGGCCGATAGGCCATCCTTCAGCGTCCGTCAGCGTTCAACGTGCCAGTCAGGTGCCTCACCGACAAATTTGTCGTGCGGCATTCAGTCTATCCGTTTCAAGCCGAAAGTGAAGCTGTTTTTCTTGGCCACATAGGAGGCCGACGAGCCGCGCAAGCCAGCAATCGCCGCGTCATCCAACTGGCGGATCGCCTTGGCGGGCACCCCGACGATCAAGCTGCCGGGCGGGAAAATTTTGCCCTCCGTCACCAGCGCGCCCGCCCCCACCAGGCAGTTTTCGGGGATCACAGCGCCGTTGAGGACGGTTGCGCCCATGCCGATCAGGCTGTTGTCGCCGATTGTGCACCCGTGCAGCATCGCCTGATGCCCTACGGTCACACCCGCACCGATGTGAAGCGGCTGGCCCGGATCGCTGTGGAGCACCGCATTTTCCTGCACATTGCTGCGCGCGCCAATATTAATTTCCGTATTGTCCGCCCGGATGACGACCCCGAACCAGACGCTCACGTCCTCGCCCAAATGCACATCGCCGATCACGTCAGCCGACGGCGCGACCCATGCAGAGCCATCGGCGGGCAATACGGGGCTTTTTCCATCAAATTCATACAGGGCCATTGGCAACTTCCCCTTGCGTCATCCAACCGGGCAGCGGCGCGGCTATATCGTAAAGCTCTCGCCGCATCCGCAGCTACCCTTGGCATTGGGGTTGGTGAACACGAACCCGGCGGTGAAGTCATCCTCCACCCAGTCCATCGTGCTGCCGATCAGGTACAGCACTGATCCGCCGTCGATATAAAAAATGCCGCCCGGCGTTTCGATCTTTTCGTCGAACTTGGCTTCTTGCGAAACATAGTCGACCGAATAGGCAAGACCGGAGCATCCCCGGCGCGGGGTGGAGAGCTTGACACCTAACGTACCCTCTGGCGCCTTGGCCATCAGGTCGGCGATGCGCTGCTCCGCCGCCGGGGTCAGGATGACAGCGGCGGGGCGCGCGCGGATTTTGCTTTCCTGTCCCATCACAACATCCCCAGTTCGAGCTTGGCATCGTCGGACATCAGTTGCGGATCCCAGGGCGGATCCCAGACCAGATTGACCTCGACATCGCCGACGCCGGGCACCGCGCCGACGCGCAGCTCCACCTCGGCGGGCATCGATTCGGCAACCGGGCAGTGCGGCGTCGTCAGCGTCATGGTGACGACCGCATGGCCATCATCGGTGACATCGACGCCGTAGATCAGGCCCAGGTCATAGATGTTGACCGGAATTTCGGGATCGAAAATTTCTTTCAGCGCATCAATGATCCCGTCATAGGTGCTGCCGCCCGGTTCGCTTGGCGTCTCGACGGCGGGTGCTTGCGCCAAAAATCCTTCGAGATAATCGCGCTTGCGCCCCAGCTTTTCGGTTGCGCTTTCGGCATCTTCGACGCGCGCCTTGGGTGGTGCGTCCACGGCGTGCACTTCTTCGGCCACGATCCGGCTTTCCTCGTTCATGAGAAGATTTTCCTTACCCGCTCGATGCCGCGTACCAGCGCGGCGACATCCCTGCTGTCGTTATAAATTCCAAAGCTCGCCCGCGCCGTGGCCTCTACGCCCAGATGCGCCATCAGCGGCTGCGCGCAATGATGCCCGGCGCGGATCGCCACGCCTTCCTCATCCAATATGGTGGCGACATCATGCGGATGCACCCCCGTCACCTCAAAAGAAATGATCCCGGCCGCATCCTCCGGTCCGAAGACACGCACGGAGTTGAGCGATCCCAATGCATCGCGCGCTTCGCGTACCAGCGCGTTTTCATGCGCCTCGATCACGTCCAGCCCGATCGCCTCGACATACTCAATCGCGGCATGTAGCCCGATTGCCTCGACGATGGCCGGGGTGCCCGCTTCGAAGCGTGTCGGGGCAGGGGCATAGCTCGTTTTGGCGAACGTCACCTTGTCGATCATCGACCCGCCGCCTTGATAGGGCGGCATGGCGTCCAGATATTCCTTGCGCCCCCACAACACACCGATGCCAGTCGGGCCATAGAGCTTGTGCGCGGAAAAGGCGTAAAAATCGCAGTCCAGCGCCTGCACATCGAGGCCAAGACGCGGCACCGCCTGACAGCCGTCGATCAATATCTTCGCGCCCACGCTATGCGCAATTGCCGATGCGCGTCGTACATCGAGCACACTGCCCAGCACGTTCGACACATGGGCGAGGGCAACCATCTTATGTTCCGGCCGGATCATCGCCGCCATCGCGTCGAGGTCGATCTTGCCATCGGATGTCAGCGGAATCACGTCGATCTGCGCGCCGACGCGCTCCGCGATCAATTGCCACGGCACGATATTGCTGTGATGTTCCAGCGTGGAGAGCAAAATACGGTCGCCCGCCTCAAGGTTGGCTGCGCCCCAGCTGCTCGCGACCAGATTGATTGCCTCGGTCGCGCCGCGCACGAATATGATCTCGCTGTCGGAACCCGCGCCGATAAAGCTCGCCACGCGCATCCGCGCCGCTTCGAACGCGCGCGTCATGTCGGCGGATCGACCGTAAACGCCGCGATGCACGGTCGCGTAATCTGCACCCAGTGCGCGGGTCATCGCGTCGATCACGACTTGCGGTTTCTGCGCTGTGGCGGCGGTATCAAGATAATGCCAGTTAGCGCCTTCGCGGGTTTTCAATCCCGGAAAGTCCGCGCGATGCAGGCTGGGGATGAGGGTTTCAACGCGCATTTAACGCCTCCAGCTTGGCCAAAGCTGCCGCTTCAAACTGCGCGCGCGTTTGCTCGTCGGCTATGCCATCAAACACGCCCGCCACGAACGAGCGCAGCAATAAAGTCTGCGCCAGCGCCGGGTCAATGCCACGCGACGCCATGTAAAACAGAGCGGATTTATCCAGCTCGCCGACGGTGGCGCCATGCGCGCATTTCACATCGTCGGCGTAGATTTCCAGCTCCGGCTTGGCATTGGCGGTCGCTGTGCGTTCTAACAGCATCGCCTTGAACGACTGGCTCGAATCCGTTTTCTGCGCATCGCGTGCCACCGCGACCTTGCCGAGGTAACTGCCCGTCGCATGGCCGCCGAGGATCGCGCGCACCGTCTGCTCGCTGGTCGCATCGGGCTGCGCGTGGGAAACAGTAGTGACGATTTCCAGCGTCTGTTCTCCGCCCCCGATGATCGCGCCATGCAGCGCGAAATGAGCAGCGGCCCCCAGCCGCACATCGAACGTCACCCGGCCGAGTTTTCCGCCGATGTTGAGCACATGGAAGCCGCAGCTCGCGCCATCGGCGACATCAATCACATAGTCATGGATCGCGCTCGCGCCATCGGGTGCGTCTTGCAACAGGGTGTGCGTTTGGCTTTCCCCCGCCGCCACGACAATGCGCTGCGGCGCGGCCACCGGCCACACACGCGCTACCGCGTCCATGTCGCTATAGCGCCATGCCTCGGCCTTGCGGGTGGGGAGGGGAGCGAGGGCGTTCACGCGGCCAGAACCTCCGCATATCCCTCTCGCTCCAACTCCAGCGCGAGTTCCGGGCCGCCCGATTTCACGATGCGGCCATCGGCCAGCACATGAACGAAATCGGGCTTCACATAATCGAGCAGGCGCTGGTAATGCGTAATCAGCAGCACCGCCTTGTCGGGTTTGCGCATGATCGTATTGATGCCCGCGCCGACAATGCGCAGCGCATCGATATCGAGGCCGCTGTCTGTCTCATCAAGGATCGCGAGCTTGGGGTCGAGGATGCCCATCTGCACCATCTCGTTGCGCTTCTTCTCGCCGCCCGAAAAACCGACGTTCACCGGCCGCTTGAGCATGTCCATATCCATGTTCAGCAGCGCGGCCTTCGCCTTGGCGAGCTTGATAAACTCGCCGCCTGATAGCGGCTCTTGCCCACGCGCCTTGCGCTGGCTGTTGAGTGCCTCGCGCAGAAATTGCAGGTTGGACACGCCGGGAATTTCCACCGGATATTGAAAGCCGAGGAACAGCCCAGCGGCCGCGCGCTCATGCGGATCAAGCGCGAGCAGGTCGATTGGTTCCGCCCCCCGTTCGGTTCGAGCATCGTCGAGAACTGTTGGCGTATCCATGTCTCGACCAGGCTCGACACGAACGGAGGTGGGTGTGAACAGCACACTGCCGCCCGTCACTTCATAACCGGGCCGCCCGCCCAGCGCATAAGCGAGCGTCGATTTCCCCGCGCCATTCGGCCCCATAATCGCATGGATTTCCCCCGCATTGATAGCGAGCGACAACCCCTTGAGGATTGGCTTGCCCCCGACGGTGTTCGTGAGGTTATTTATTTGGAGCATTATTTGATTTGTCCTGAGGGCGGGGCATTTGAGGAGGAGGTGGAGCTAAAGGAAGTTTTGCACTGCCTGCGGAATAATAAGCTATTCCATCTGCAAGATTTTCAATTTGGCTGAAAATTTTTGCTGAGAAATAGGAATTTTCAGTATCAGAATATTTTGGCTGTATTGATCTCATCTTTTCTTGAAATATTATCTTATACTTATTGCGGTCACAGAATCGATCAATCTCGCTGCCAAGAGATGCGGAATCTGATTGCAACTGGAGCATCTTTGCGATCATCACTTCCCGGTTTTGATCTTGAAACGCACCGGGTTCCATGGCGGCGGCAAATTGATCGGCAAGCGCCTTTTTGCGCGGATCGAATTTACGCTTGCACTGCAAAAATGGATCAATAACCGAAGTAACCGTTCTAATTGTCGCTTCTTCCTGTAGAGACGGCACAGTCGCAGCGGCCAACGAAAGAAAATAAATCACCCCACGCTCCCCTCAAGACTAATACCCAGCAACTTCTGCGCTTCCACCGCGAATTCCATCGGCAGTTGTTGCAGCACTTCCTTGGCGAAACCGTTGACGATCAGCGCCACCGCTTCTTCCTGCGGCAATCCGCGTTGCAGGGCGTAGAACAGTTGATCGTCGCTGATTTTGCTGGTCGTGGCCTCATGCTCGATCTGCGCGCTGGGGTTCTTCACCTCGATATAGGGCACGGTATGCGCCCCGCATTCCGACCCCAGCAACAGGGAGTCGCATTGCGTGAAGTTGCGCACGCCCTCCGCCCCCGCCGCGACACGCACGAGGCCACGATAGGTGTTGTTGCTCTTGCCCGCGCTGATGCCCTTGGACACGATGGTCGAGCGTGATCCCTTGCCATTGTGGATCATCTTGGTGCCGGTGTCGGCCTGCTGATGATTGTTGGTGACGGCGACCGAGTAAAATTCGCCCACCGAGTTCTCGCCGTTCAGCACGCAGCTTGGATATTTCCATGTCACCGCCGAGCCGGTTTCCACCTGGGTCCAGCTTACCTTGGAGTTGCGGCCCTGGCACAGCGCGCGCTTGGTGACGAAGTTATAGATGCCGCCTTTGCCTGTCGCATCGCCGGGATACCAGTTTTGCACGGTCGAATATTTGATCTCAGCATCGTCGAGCGCGATCAGTTCGACGACCGCAGCGTGTAGCTGATTCTCGTCTCGCATCGGCGCGGTGCAGCCTTCGAGGTAGGAGACATAGCTGCCCTTGTCAGCGACGATCAATGTGCGCTCAAACTGGCCGGTGTTTTCGGCGTTGATGCGGAAATAGGTGGAAAGCTCCATCGGGCAGCGCACGCCTTCGGGCACATAAACGAACGTGCCGTCGGAAAACACCGCGCAGTTGAGCGTCGCGAAATAATTGTCGTGCATCGGCACAACCTTGCCCAGCCATTTGCGCACAAGGTCGGGATATTCGCGGATCGCCTCGCTGATCGAGCGAAAGATGACGCCCGCTTCCTCCAGCTCCTTGCGGAAGGTGGTGGCAACCGAGACGCTGTCGAACACGGCGTCGACCGCCACTCTGCGCGCGCCAACCACGCCGGCGAGCATTTTCTGTTCGCCAATCGGAATGCCGAGTTTTTCGTACACGCGCAGGATTTCCGGGTCGACCTCATCCAATGAGGCCAGTTCCTTCTTCGGCTTGGGCGCGGCGTAATAATAAGCGTCCTGATAATCGATCGGCGCGATATCGAGCTTGGCCCAATCGGGCGTTTCCATCGTCAGCCAGTGGCGATACGCTTTCAGGCGCCATTCGAGCATCCATTCCGGCTCATTCTTCTTCGCCGAAATGAAGCGGACGGTGTCCTCGGACAGGCCCTTGGGCGCAAACTCCTGCTCAATGTCGCTGG
This sequence comes from Sphingobium sp., assembly GCA_039934655.1. Taxonomy (GTDB): domain Bacteria; phylum Pseudomonadota; class Alphaproteobacteria; order Sphingomonadales; family Sphingomonadaceae; genus Sphingobium. Next base: position 576 of record JBDTLS010000049.1, on the reverse strand, counting down.
AAAAGCCCCATTCATAGTCGGAAGCCTTGGCTGCGGCGGCTAGTGCCTGCGCGTTCTTGACGTTGCTCATGCCTGCGCCTCCATCGGTGCTTTTGCAGCAAGGTGTGGGACGGCAATGGGCGGGCGCGCCAGCGACGCCAGCGTTACCGATCCCAGCGCATCGCGCATCGCGTCATTTATGGCGCCCCAATGCGGCTGTACGCTGCAACTGCCCTCCATCGCGCAATCATGCCGCCCGCTTTCGACGCAGGCGGTCAGCGCAATCGGCCCTTCGACGGCTTCGATGATGTCGGTAAGGGTAATCGCGGCAGCAGGTCGCGCCAGCTTGATGCCGCCCCCTGCGCCACGCGTCGATTTGAGCAACCCCGCGCGGGTGAGCAAGCTGACGAGCTTTTGTGCCGTGGGCAGGGGGATACCCGTCTCGTCGGACAGCTCATGGGCGCTGGTACGCGTACCGCCACAATGGCGGGCAGCGGCCCCCATCATCACCACAGCATAATCGGCAAGGCTGGACAGCCGCACGCGCAACTCCTAATCGGAACGAATCAGTCTGATTAGGCATGTGGTCGCGGAACT
>JBDTLS010000048.1:0-14078 GCA_039934655.1 Sphingobium sp. | reverse complement strand
GAATCGCTGCTGTACCGGATACTGCTCGCCTGCACCAAGCCGGGCGATGTCGTGCTCGACCCGTTTTTCGGCACCGGCACGACCGGCGCGGTCGCCAAGCGGCTGGGCCGCAAGTGGATCGGCATCGAGCGCGAGGACAGCTATGTCGAGGCGGCGCTGGAACGGATCGAGGCGGCGCTGCCGCTCGATGAAAGCGCGATCACGATCATGCAAACCCCCCGCCAAGCGCCCAAGGTCGCGTTCGGCACTTTGGTCGAAACCGGCTATCTCGATCCCGGCACAATCCTGAGCGACACCAAGCGCCGCTGGAAAGCCACCGTGCGCGCGGACGGATCGCTCGCTTGCGGGGATGACACCGGGTCGATCCACAGCCTGGGTGCAAAGGTGCAGGGCGCGCCGAGTTGCAACGGCTGGACCTTCTGGTATGTGGAGCGGGATGGTGTGCTGAAGCCGATTGATACGCTGCGGCAGACCTATTTGTTGGCGACGCAGCCATAGCGTTGGTTCGCGACGACATTGCGGATATTCGGCAAAACGTTTAATCAGATATGATGAGGCAGTTAGCTACGGTATCGGCACTGTGCATAGGCGTCTTCTTGGACACCCAAAATGCAATGGCCCGCGTACGTCCACCGGAGCCGGTCTTGGTGGATCCCAACTCTCAAGAATTTCAAAAGCAATTGTCTCGTGAGTTGAACATTGCGCGTCAGGCAGCACTTAGCGACACGCCAACGGTCACGCGGGTATTTGCGGTTGGATGGGATATGCACCACGGCTACTACCTCATCCAACGAGATGCGGGTTATGCTTGGGTTATACCTGACTTGCTTGACCAAAAGATTGTAGCTGTATTCGACGCAGAATGGAGTGCTGATGTTCTGGATAAACATGCCGGAGACAGATTGGTATGTGAGTGCGAGGGTGTCGAGTGGTCTTTTTATTCCAACCCGCGTTTCATTGTTCAAAAGGCTAAACTTACCTGGCAACACTGAACGTGTCCGCTCCCTCACCTTCTTCGTCGCCCCGGGCTTGACCCGGGGTCCCACTTTTCCGATGTTCAAACCATGCAGAGCGCGAAGCAGGGCGGTTGGGTTTATATCATGGCCGATCGGTATCGCGGCACGATGTATGTGGGCGTGACATCTGATCTGACTTCGCGCATCCACCAGCATCGCACTGGCATTGGTTCTGATTTCTGTGCGAAATATGGCTTGGTTCGTCTTGTCTGGGCAGAGCAGGGTGCGGACATAGTGGCCTGCATTGCGCAGGAAAAGCGCGTCAAACGTTGGCGTCGGCAGTGGAAATTCGATCTCATCGAGCGCGGCAATCCTGACTGGCACGACCTGTTCGACCTGCTCGTTTGACACGACAGCGGGACCCCGGGTCAAGCCCGGGGTGACGGTGGGAGGTGATGCCGGGAATATATCGCCACCACCTCTTGTGTCAGTCGCGTCACCTCCGCATAACCCCACCCCATGATCGACCCCGCCTCTCTGCCGCCCTCCGCTCGTCTTTATCTCCGGCCGATCTGGTTTGCGGATAGTCCGGTGGGGTTGGATGGGCAGACGGCTCGGTTGGGCAATGGATTGCTGTGGTTTCAGGGGTATGAGGTCATAGTTATCGACGCGGGCGGCGACCTGCGCCGGGTGCGCATTCCGGTGGAGGGCTTTGGCGATTGGGTGGCGAAGTTGCCCGATGCGCTGGCCGAGCGCGCCACGCGCCTGATTGCCAACATTGCCGCTATCCGCCCGCCAATCTCCATCGGCCAGCGCGTCATTCGTTTCGATGTGCCGCAGGTGATGGGCATATTGAACATGACGCCCGACAGCTTTTCGGACGACGGCAAGCATATCCATGATCCGCAGGCAGCGGCGGACAGCGGCTTTGCGATGGGCGCGGCGGGTGCGGTCCTCATCGACGTTGGCGGAGAATCGACACGGCCCGGCGCGGACCCGGTGTGGGAAGGCGACGAGATCGCGCGGGTCGTGCCGGTGATCGAGCGGCTCAGCGCGGCAGGCGTGCCGGTCTCGGTCGACACCCGCAAGGCAGGCGTGATGGAGGCGGCGCTGGCTGCGGGCGCGGGGGTCGTCAATGATGTCAGCGCGCTGTTGCACGATCCGCGCAGCATGGAGGTGGTGGTGCAAGCGGGCTGCCCGGTGATATTGATGCACGCGGCGGCGGTCGGCGATGATCCGCATGAGAACCCCGCCTATGGCGATGTCGTTACCGATGTGTTCGATTGGCTGGCGGCGCGGATTGACTCCTGCGTTGCTGCCGGGATCGCGCGGGAGCGGATCATTGTCGATCCCGGTTTGGGATTTGGCAAGACGCTGGCGCATAATCTGGGCATTATCAACCGGCTGAGCCTGTATCAGGGACTGGGTGTGCCGGTGCTGCTGGGCGCCAGTCGCAAGCGCATGATCGGTGCGCTGTCCAACGAAGCGCCGACCGATGCGCGCCTCGCCGGGTCGATTGCGCTCGCCTATCGCGGGGCGGAACTGGGCGCGCAGATGCTGCGCGTGCATGACGTGAGCGAAACGGTGCAGGCCATGCACGTCTGGCGGGGCTTGCGCGATGCGGCGCTGGTCGGCGGATAAAATCGTCGCTGTGGTGCACCCGTCCGTGCAAAACCGCTTCACAGCGCCAATCGAAATGCTCTAAGGCCACGCCAGCATGGAAGAGGCCACCCCCGGATCGTCCGACAAGGACACTATCGCCTATCGCCTGAAACGGGACGTTGGCGCCTCGCGGGTGGCGCTGGCGCGCTGGTGGACGCTGCGCTGGGTGCGCCGGTTGAGCTGGGTGGTCGGTGGGCTGGCCATCCTTTATCTGGCGTTCTGGTTCACCTTTGCGCGCGGCCTGCCCGATGCGGCGGCGCTGGCGGATTATGAACCGCCGCTGCCCACGATCGTGCGCGATATCAACGGCCAGCCCACGCACAGCTATGCCCGCGAACGCCGGGTGCAATTGCAATATGATGATTATCCGCCGCTGTTGGTGCGCTCCTATCTCGCGGCGGAGGACAAGACGTTTTTCAGCCATCATGGCGTTGATTTCACCGGCCTTGCGGGCGCTGTGTTCGATTATATCACCAAGATCGGTTCGGGCGAACGCGCGCGGGGCGGATCGACGATCACCCAGCAGGTCGCCAAGAATTTGCTGATCGGTGATGCCTATTCGCCGACGCGCAAGGTCAAGGAGATGATCCTCGCCTATCGCATCGAAAACGCGCTGAGCAAGCAGCAGATACTGGAGCTTTACCTCAACCAGATATTTCTCGGCCGCAACGCTTATGGCGTGCAGGCGGCGGCGCGCGCCTATTTCGACAAGGACGTGAACGAGCTTAAGCTGCATGAGATCGCCTATCTCGCGATCCTGCCCAAGGGACCGTCCAATTATCGCCCCGAAAGCCCGACCGGCAATGCTCGCGCTATCGAGCGGCGCAACTGGGATCTGCGCGAAATGCGCAAGAACGACTGGATCAGCGACGCGCAATATAATGAGGCGATTGCCCACCCGCTCGGCACCATGGCGCAGATGGGATCGCCTTATGGCACCGAGGGCGGCTATTATATGGAAGAGGTGCGCCGCCGCCTGATCGCCCGGTTCGGCGAGACAGACAAGGATGGCCCGAACAGCATCTATGCCGGGGGATTATGGGTGCGCACGCCGCTGGACCCGACAATCCAGAAGCTGACCGCCGATGCGCTGCGCGCGGGGATGCTGCGTTATGATGTCGGGCATGGCTGGTCGGGACCGATCGGCACGATCCCGATGGATGACCAATGGGCGCGGCGGCTGGCCAATGCCTATGTCGGTGTCGATTACGCCGACTGGAAAGTGGCGGTTGTGGTGTCCAAGGACAGCGGTGCCGCGCAGATCGGCTTTGCTGACGGTCGCACCGGCACGTTGCCCGCCGCCAGCGCGCAGCTTGGCTATCGCAAGCTCGGTGTGCCCGCTTTCACCGCGCTCAAGCCCGGCGACCTGATCGTCGTCAAGCCGGAAGGGGCGCTTTGGTCGCTGCGCAATATCCCCGAAGTATCGGGCGGCATGGTGGTGGAGGGCACGCGCAACGGCCGCATCTATGCGATGCAGGGTGGGTTTGATTCCCGTCTCTCGTCTTATAACCGCGCGACGCAGGCCGAACGCCAGCCGGGTTCGACGATCAAGCCGTTCGTCTATGCGGCGGCGCTCGACAATGGCATGACGCCCTCGTCGATCATCGTCGATGGGCCGTTCTGTGTGTTCCAGGGCGCGCATCTGGGCCAGAAATGCTTCAAGAACTTCGGCGGCGGCGGCGCGGGGCCGCAAACGATGCGCTGGGGCGTCGAACAATCCCGCAACCTGATGACCGTGCGCACGGCATCGCAAACCGGCATGGAGCGGGTGGTGCGCAGCATCAAGGCGATGGGCATTGGCGATTATCCGCCCTATCTGGCGTTTGCGCTGGGCGCTGGCGAGACTACGGTCGAGAAAATCACCAACGCTTATGCGATGCTCGCCAATCATGGGCAGGCGCTGACCCCGAAGGTCATTGATTTTGTGCAGGATCGCCACGGCAAAGTCATCTGGCCCGCCAAATGGACGCCGTGCCGCAATTGCAACAAGGCCGACTGGGATGGCCAGCCGATGCCGCGCTTTGCCCAGAACGGCAAGCAACTGATGAATCCCATGACCGCCTATCAGGTCGTGCATATTACCGAAGGTGTGATCCTGCGCGGCACCGCGACGGTGCTCGCCGACCTCAAACGCCCGCTGTTCGGCAAGACCGGCACGACCAATGGCCCGACCAACGTCTGGTTCGTGGGCGGATCGCCCGATATCGTGGCCGGGGTGTATCTTGGCTATGACACGCCGCGCAGTCTGGGCGGTTATGCGCAGGGCGGGCGGATCGCTGCGCCGATCTGGAAGCAGGCGATGACGCCGGTGCTCGAAAAAATGCCTAAGACGCCGTTCATTATCCCGCCCGGCGTCCGCATGGTGCGGGTCGAGCGTCGGTCGGGCAAACGCGTCTATGGCGCGTGGCCGACTGACGATCCCAAAACCGCTGTGATATGGGATGCGTTCAAGCCGGAAACCGAACCGCGCCGCACGATCCGTAAGGATGAGATGGAGCAGCAGCAGAAGGCAGCGCAGTCTGGCGAGGGGTTGCAAGGGACTCACCGTGCCAACGACAATGACTTTATCCAGCGTGAAGGCGGCATATATTGATTTTTCTCCGTTCGTCCTGAGTAGGCATTGAGCAAAGGCGAAATGGCGTATCGAAGGACATGCGCTTGGCGCCGATGCTTCGATACGGGCCTTCGTAAAACTCAGTCCCTACTCAGCACGAACGGTGTTAGAGCGTTTTCCAGTCAGGTGGAATCACCTGACGACTCGCAAACCGCTCTAGACTATTGAGATTATTGGAGACATTTGATGCGCGCTGAAGCGCAAGCCTATATTGACCGTATCGATGCCGCGCTGGACTTGCTGCGCCGTTTCCTCGACTGGGACCGCGCGCTGCGCCGCCTCGATGAGCTGAACGCGCGCGTCGAAGACCCGACCCTGTGGGACGATCCCAAAAAGGCGCAAGAGGTCATGCGCGAGCGCACCCGGCTGGATACCGCTATTTCTGCGACACGCGCGATTGAGGGCGAAAAGAGCGATACCGCCGAGCTGATCGAGATGGCCGAAGCCGAGGGCGATGAAGCGATGGTCAATGAGGCTGTGGCCTCACTCGCGCAGCTCGCCGAGCGCGCGGATAAGGACAAGGTCACGGCACTGCTCGCCGGGGAAGCGGATGGGTTCGACACCTATCTCGAAATTCATGCAGGCGCAGGCGGCACCGAAAGTCAGGACTGGGCGGAAATGTTGCAACGCATGTACCAACGCTGGGCGGAGCGGCGCGGGTACAAGGTCGAGATCGTCGATTATCATGCAGGCGAACAGGCGGGCATCAAGTCCGCCACGCTGCTGATCAAGGGCGAAAACGCCTATGGCTATGCCAAGACCGAGAGCGGCGTGCATCGCCTCGTGCGCATATCCCCCTATGACAGCAGCGCGCGGCGTCACACCAGCTTCTCGTCGGTCTGGGTCTATCCGGTCATCGACGACAATATCGACATCGAGATTAACGAGGGCGACCTCAAGATCGACACCTATCGTGCATCGGGTGCGGGGGGACAGCACATCAACACCACCGATTCGGCGGTGCGCATTACGCATATCCCCACCAACATCATCGTCGCGTGCCAGAACCAGCGGTCGCAGCACAAGAACAAGGCTGAGGCGATGAATATGCTCAAGGCCCGCATGTACGAGGCCGAACTGCAACGGCGTGAGGCGGAGGCCAGCGGCGAATATCAGTCCAAGACCGAAATCGGCTGGGGCCATCAAATCCGGTCCTATGTTCTGCAACCCTATCAGATGGTCAAGGATCTGCGCACGGGCGTGGTGTCATCCTCGCCCGATGACGTGCTTGATGGCGCGCTTGATCCGTATATGGCCGCCGCCCTGTCGCAACGCGTGACCGGGGAAACGGTCGATGTGGAGGACGTGGATTGATGGTCCGGCGTCCGCTCGCAACCGGGTTCGCTGCTTTGGTGGTCCTGTTGCTGGTCGGATGTGATGGCGTTGGCAACGCGCCGGACAGCCGGCGTCCCGCTGCGCGCGATTTCCCCCGTGCCGATCGCCCGGTAGCGCCGATTGTCTCCACCCGATGGTCGAGCGAGGAATCGCGCGACCGGGTTAACGAAGCGAGCGACATCATGGATCGCGCCGGGATCAAGCCGGGCATGACCGTCGCGGATATCGGCGCGGGCGAAGGCTATTACACGGTGCGACTGGCCAAGCGGGTGGGCCCGACCGGCCGGGTGCTGGCGCAGGACATCATGGCCGAGGTCATTGACGCGCTGGGCCGCCGCATCACGCGGGAGGACTGGCGTAACGTCAGCGTGAAGCTGGGCACGCCGGAAGACCCGAAGCTGCCCGCCAACAGTTTCGACCGGATTTTCATGGTGCATATGTATCATGAGATTGAGGAACCCTATGCGTTCCTGTGGTATCTTCGTCCCGCACTCAAACCCAATGGCGAGGTGATTGTCGTCGATGCGGATCGGCCAACCGGGCAGCATGGCACGCCGCCGCGCCTGCTGGCGTGTGAATTTGCCGCGGTTGGCTATCAGGTGGTGCAGGTGGTGCCGAAGCCATCGGCAGGGGGATATTTCGCCCGCTTCCGCCTCGCGGGTGCGCGGCCCAATCCGGCGGACATTGTGCCCTGCGCGATAGCGCGCAAGGCGGACACTTCGGTATCCGCCAGCGGGGAGTGAAGGTTTTTAGGCACTGCCGATGACTAGGCAGGCAAGGAACATCAGCAACCCTGCAAAGCGATTAGAGCGAAATTTGGCTAAGGGATCGCTGCCGTTTTCCTTCAACGTGAGAACTTGCCAGCCCAGATGCACGGCCATCGGCAGCAATGCGACGAGCGCTAATCCTTGTGGCCGGAGTTGCCAGATCGCTGCGCCCCACAGCATTAACGCCAGCGCATAGCATATCGCCACACCGGCACGGACATGCTGACCCATCGCCAGGGCGGAAGAGCGGATGCCAACCAGCGCATCGTCCTCCCGGTCCTGTAATGCATAAATGCTGTCATAGCCGATGACCCAGAAGATCGTGCCCGTATAGAGAATTAGGCCGGGCGCGCTCAGGCTGTCGGTCGTCTCGCTCCACGCCACCAGCGCCGCCCAGCTAAACACCAGCCCCAGCCATGCCTGTGGCCACCAGGTGATGCGCTTCATAAAGGGGTAGGCCGCGACCAGCGCGAGACTGCCCAGCGCCACGCCCTGCGCCAGCGGACGCAATTGCGCCAATACCAGCAGGCCGATCGCGCACAGGCACAGGAGCCACGCCCACGCTAGTTTCAGCGAAATTGTGCCGATTGCGAGCGGGCGGCTGGCGGTGCGCGCGACTTTGCGGTCGAGATCGCGGTCGACGATATCATTATAGACGCAGCCCGCGCCGCGCATCGCGATGCTGCCGATCAGGAACCACATAAGCATATCCCACCGCGCAAAGGCATTGCCCGACAGTGCAATCGCCCATGCGCCGGGCCAGAACAGCAGCCACCAGCCAATCGGCCGATCAAACCGCGCCAGCATGGCAAGATCGCGCAGCCACTTCGGCAAATGCCGCAAGATGCCTTCGGCTTCGCTGTCGGGAACAATGTTATGGGTCACTTAAGGCTCTCGTTCTGCTCGACTTGAGAAGTCGCAGCCGCAATAAGGCGCATATCGCCCAAAGGAAAGCATCTCTCTCATGCCCGCTACCCCCGCATGGCCACCGCAGAGTGCGCCCCGCCTGTTCGTCGAAGTGCCGTTAGGTGACGGTGCGGTCGTGGCGGTCGATGGCAATGCCGCGCATTATCTGCTCTCGGTCATGCGTATCCGTGAAGGCGATGCCGTATTGCTGTTCAACGGGCAGGCGGGCGAATGGGCCGCGCGTGCGGAACATATCGGCAAGCGTAACCTCAGCCTTATGTGTGTGGAGCAGACGCGGCCGCACGAGCGGGTGCCTGATCTGTGGTTATGTGTCGCGCCGATCAAAAAGGGCAAGATCGACCTGATCGCGGAAAAGGCGTGCGAGCTGGGCGTCGCGCGGTTGCAGCCGGTGCTGACGCGCCGCGCGGTGGTCGACAAGCTCAACCTTGATCGCTTGCGCGCGCACCTGATCGAAGCGGCGGAGCAATGCGGGCGCACCGCGCTGCCCGATCTGCTGGAAATGCAAAAGCTCGATGCGATGCTGGCGGGCTGGTCAAGCGGACGTCACCTGTTCTTCGCCGATGAAACAGGCGGCGCGCCGATGGCCAGCGTGTTCCAGGTGCATAAAGGACCGGCAGCCCTGCTGATCGGCCCGGAAGGCGGGTTCAGCCCGGAAGAGCGCGCCGCCATTCGGGCGCACCCTGCCGCCGTAGCACTATCGCTAGGCCCGCGTATATTGCGCGCGGAAACGGCGGCGATTGCGTCTGTTGCCTGCTGGATGGCGATCAACGGTGATTGGGCCGCATCCGAAAAATAAGTTTTTCTTTGCAATGAATTGATTGGGGGCGGCTCCATCCCTATTTGCACAGCCACAATCAGCGCGTAAGGCGAGGGGCATGAGCACAAGAACAGATACGGGCGGAGCTGATCCGGTTATCGAAAACCGCGATCAGATGCTGTCTTTTTTTTCCCAAGGCGAAAAGCCCAGGGATCGCTGGCGGATTGGCACCGAGCACGAGAAATTCGTCTATTCGATGCAAGATCATCACGCGCCGAGCTATGAGGAAAAGGGCGGTATTCACACGCTGTTGATCGGCCTGACCCGTTATGGGTGGAAACCGGTGTTTGAAGGCGAGAATATCATCGCGCTCACCGGCGACGATGGCGCCATCAGTCTGGAACCGGCGGGACAACTGGAATTGTCGGGCGCGCCGCTCGAAAACTTGCACCAGACCTGTGCCGAAACCGGGCGGCATCTGGAACAGGTCAAGACCGTGGGCGATATGCTGGGCATGGGCTTTCTCGGCCTTGGCATGTGGCCGGACAAGACCCGCGCGCAGCTGCCGGTGATGCCCAAAGGCCGCTATGACATCATGCTGCGCCATATGCCGCGCGTTGGCTCGATGGGCCTCGATATGATGCTGCGTACCTGTACGGTGCAGACCAACCTCGATTATGGCTCGGAAGCCGACATGGCGCAGAAATTCCGCGTGTCGCTGGCGTTGCAACCGTTGGCGACGGCGCTGTTCGCCAATTCGCCGTTCACCGAAGGCAAGCCCAACGGGTTCCTGTCGTACCGCAGTCATATCTGGTCGGATACCGACCCGCACCGCACGGGGATGCTGCCGTTCGTGTTTGAGGATGGCTTTGGCTATGAACGCTATGCCGACTACGCGCTCGATGTGCCCATGTATTTCGTCTATCGCGATGGGCGATATATTGATGCGTCTGGCCTGAGCTTCCGGGATTTTCTCGAAGGAAAGCTCTCGGTGCTGCCGGGCGAAAAACCGTCGATGAGCGACTGGGTCGATCATTTGTCGACGGCCTTCCCGGAAGTGCGTCTCAAAAGTTTCCTCGAAATGCGCGGCGCCGATGGCGGGCCGTGGGGGCGGATATGCGCGCTGCCTGCGTTGTGGGTCGGTTTGCTGTACGATCAGGGCGCGCTCGATGCGGCGTGGGATGTGGTCAAGGGCTGGAGCATCGACGAGCGGCAGGTGTTGCGTGATAGTGTGCCGAAACTTGGCCTCGATGCGCCGATTGGCGGCGGGCGGACATTGCGCCATATCGCGGCAGAAGTGCTGGACATCGCGCGCAGCGGGCTGGCAGCGCGGGCAAGGCTCAACGATGCTGGCGACAACGAGACTGGTTACCTCTCTGTTCTGCACGAGGTTGTGGCGAGCGGCAAAACTCCGGCGGAATCGCTGCTGGAGCGTTATCACGGCGAATGGGGTGGCGATGTTTCGCGCGTCTATGCCGAGGAAAGTTTCTAGGCAGGGGATAGCATAAGGCACTCGCCGCCCTTGTGCATATCGCAGCGGCCAATTAGATTGCAGATATGGGACATCATCAGCACCATGAATTTTCCGGCGCTTCGCTGCTGGCGGCCGCGCAGGACGCGCTCAAGGAAAAGGGCGAGCAATGGACCGATATGCGCGCCGCGATATTCGATGCGCTGGCCAAGGAAGGCAAGCCGACCTCCGCCTATGACATCGCCGACACGGTGTCACGCGCGCGGGGTAAGCGGGTGGCGCCCAACAGCGTCTATCGTATCCTCGACCTGTTTGTGGCCGCCAACCTTGCCATCCGGGTCGAAAGCGCCAACGCCTATATCGCCAACGCGCATCCGGGATGCAGCCATGACTGCATTTTCATGGTGTGCCGTTTATGCGGTGCAGCAACGCATGTTGACGACGACGCGCTAACCCGGCATGTGCGCGAACGCGCCAGCCAGGAAGGCTTTGTGACCGAAAGACCGGTGATTGAGGTATTGGGCCTGTGCGCGGCATGTGCCTGAGCCACGGCAGCGCATGACTGACGTTCGACAGGTCGCGGCAATGTGTTTATGCAGGTGGGCAGGAGACAGTGGAAGAAATGAACGACCGCCCCGCCACGCCTTTACTCGATACCGTAAACCACCCTGCTGATCTGCGCGCATTGGCGCCGGAACAACTGCGTCAGGTCGCGGACGAATTGCGGCAGGAAGTGATCGCGGCGGTCGGTGTGACCGGCGGGCATCTCGGCTCCGGGCTTGGCGTGGTCGAGTTGACGACGGCGATCCATTATGTGTTCAATACGCCGGATGACCGATTGATCTGGGATGTCGGGCACCAATGCTATCCGCACAAGATATTGACGGGCAGGCGGGATCGCATTCGCACCTTGCGGCAGCCGGGTGGCTTGTCTGGCTTCACCAAGCGGTCGGAAAGCGAATATGATCCGTTCGGTGCGGCGCACAGTTCGACGTCGATCAGCGCGGCGTTGGGATTCGCGATTGCCAACAAGCTGCAGGGCACGCCCGGCAAGGCAATTGCCGTGATCGGTGACGGGGCAATGTCGGCGGGCATGGCCTATGAGGCGATGAACAACGCGCGCGAGGCGGGCAATCGCCTTGTCGTCATCCTCAACGACAATGACATGTCGATTGCGCCGCCGGTCGGGGGCCTGTCCGCCTATCTCGCGCGGATCGTGTCCAGCCGCGAGTTCCTGAGCGTGCGTGACGTGGTACGGAAACTGGCGCGCAAGCTGCCGCGGTTCCTCTACAGCGCCGTCAAAAAGACCGACGAATATGCACGCGGCATGGCGATGGGCGGCACCTTGTTCGAGGAATTGGGTTTCTATTATGTCGGGCCGATCGACGGGCATAATCTCGATCAGTTGATCCCCGTGCTCGAAAATGTCCGCGATGCGGGCGAGGGGCCGATCCTCGTCCATGTCGTCACGCAAAAGGGCAAGGGCTATGCGCCTGCCGAAAATGCCGCCGACAAATATCATGGCGTGCAGAAATTCGATGTCGTGACCGGCGCGCAGGCGAAGGCACCGCCCGGACCGCCGAGCTATACTAATGTCTTTGCCGGGGCGCTGATCGCCGAAGCGGTGCGCGATGAACGCATCGTGGCGATCACCGCCGCCATGCCATCGGGCACGGGCCTTGATAAATTCGCGCAAGCCTTCCCGGAGCGGTGCTTCGATGTCGGCATTGCCGAGCAACATGCCGTGACCTTTGCTGCCGGTTTGGCGGCGCAGGGGATGCGGCCTTTTTGCGCGATATACTCGACGTTCCTGCAACGGGCTTATGATCAGGTTGTGCATGATGTCGCGATCCAGAATTTGCCGGTGCGCTTTGCGATGGACCGCGCCGGGCTGGTAGGTGCCGATGGCTCCACCCATGCGGGCAGCTTCGACATCACCTATCTCGCGACCTTGCCGAACTTCGTGGTGATGGCCGCCGCAGATGAAGCGGAGCTGGTGCATATGGTGCACACTGCCGCTTGCCACGACAGCGGGCCGATCGCGGTGCGCTATCCGCGTGGCAATGGTACGGGCGTTGCGCTGCCCGCCGTCCCGCAGCAGCTCGCCATCGGCAAGGGCCGGATGATGCGCGAAGGCAAAAAGGTCGCCATCCTCTCGCTCGGTACGCGGCTGGAGGAGGCATTGAAGGCAGCCGATGCGCTGGATGCGCGCGGGCTTTCGACTTCGGTGGCCGATTTGCGCTTTGCCAAGCCGCTTGATGAGGCGCTGATCCGCCGCCTGCTCACCACGCACGAGGTCGCGGTGACGATCGAGGAAGGAGCGGTCGGCGGGCTGGGCGCGCATGTGCTGACACTCGCGAGTGACGAGGGGCTGATCGACGGCACGGGAATTAATGGGGGCCTCAAGCTGCGGACGATGCGCCTGCCCGATATTTTTCAGGAGCACGACAAGCCCGAGAAGCAATATGCCGATGCAAAGCTCGATGCCGACGCGATCGTCGAAACCGTGCTGACCGCACTGCGCCATAACAGCACCGGGCTGGATGAGGCGGGAGCGCTGGCCTGACCAGATTTTGCCAAACCGGCACCGGCCCCCTCCCGACCTCCCGACAGGATATCTTATGGGAGGTCGGGAGGGGGTTCGGACGAGTTACGCGCCTCGACCGAAGGCCGGTGCCGTCAACATGAAAGCCCGCACTATCGGCTTGCTCGGTGGTTCGTTCAACCCGGCGCATGGCGGGCATCGTGCGATCAGCCTGTTCGCAAGGGAAGCTCTGGCGCTCGATGAAGTCTGGTGGCTGGTCAGCCCCGGCAATCCGCTCAAACCGGCAAAAGGCATGGCGTCGCTGCCCGCGCGCCTTGCCCGCGCCCACCAGATCGCGCGGCGAGCATCGATCCGCGCTACCGCGATCGAGCGCGAGCTGGGCACACGCTACACCGTCGACACGTTGCGCAAGCTGGCGGCGCGATACCCCCGCCACCGTTTCATCTGGCTGATGGGCAGCGATAATCTGCACCAGTTTGGCCAGTGGAAAAACTGGCGCGACATCGCGCGCATCATGCCCATTGCCGTAATCGCCCGTCCGGGTTATGATGTGGGTGTCCATAGCTCATTGGCTATGGTCTGGCTGCGGCGATTCGTCCGGCCCGCGCGCCAGAGCAGTGATTGGACGGAATGGAGACCGCCGGCGCTTGTGTTGTTGCGCTTTCGCCCTGATCCAAGATCGGCGACCCTGTTTCGACAGGCGGACCCCAACTGGCATCGCGAATATGAAGGCAAGCGCGTACGCGACCCGGTGTCGCGTCGGGTGATATCGGCGGAGAACGCCACATGAAGGAGCTAGATTGAACACACCGCAACCCGTCAACGATGCCGCCACGCAGGCCGCGTCTGTTGCAGCCCTCCACGCCCTTGTGATGCAGTCGCTCGACGACGATCAGGCGCAGGAAACCATATCCATCCCCCTCGAAGGCAAAAGCAGCATTGCTGACCATATGGTCATCGCCAGCGGGCGCTCGTCGCGTCAGGTGGCGACGATGGCGCAGAAACTTGCCGAACGGATCAAGCAACAGACCGGACGGATCGCCC
>JBDTLS010000047.1:0-14273 GCA_039934655.1 Sphingobium sp. | reverse complement strand
CCGTGGCCCAAAATGGCGCACTGATGATCGATCAGGACCGCATCATATTGTCTCTGCCGGTCGCAAACGGCCAGACCGACGGCGAGACGGCGCACTCGTAGAATCGAGCAACCAGCTGTTACAAGACATTGGCAACAATATCCCTGTATGCACGCAGGGATGAATGCCCCGCCCGCCTCGGACAACTTGCTCGACCCGCCTGCTGAAGGCACGTTTATCTCGTTCGATGACAGCTTCGGCGTGCGCTTCCTGCTGGTCGTGGACACCGAGGAGGAGTTTGACTGGTCCGCGCCATTCGATCGCGCGAACCAGCGCGTCGCCGCGCTCGGCGGCATGGCGCGCGGGCATACATATTTCGCGCAGGCTGGGGTGCGGCCACTGTATGTGACCGACTATCCGGTTGTCGCCGATGCGCGTGCGCGCAGCATGATGGCGCAGTGGGTCGCCGATGGCACTGCGGATATCGGTGCGCATCTCCATCCGTGGGTGACCCCTCCGCATGAGGAACAGGTCAATGCAGCCAACAGCTACGCCGGTTCGTTGCCTGAGGCGTTGGAGCGCGCCAAGCTCTCCCATTTGCGCGACCGTCTTACGGACGCATTTGGCACAGCGCCGCTCGCCTATCGCGCGGGGCGCTATGGCATTGGTCCCAACACGGCAACGATATTGCGAGATCTCGGTTTTCGGGTCGATACATCGGTCCGCAGCCGCTTTGATTATAGCGCCCAATTTGGCCCGAACTTCAGCGGGATGCCGCTACGTCCTTATCGAACTGGACCGGATCAGGTGTTGATCGAACTGCCGTTATCGACTGCCTATGTCGGCGCATTGCGGAGGGCAGGGGACGCGCTTTATCCAGCGGTGAGCCGCTATGCGCCGCTCGTGGGTGGCCTCGCGAAATTAGGTTTGATCGAGCGTGTACCGCTCAGCCCGGAAGGGGTGCCGCTTGGCGACGCGATCCGCGCGATAGATACGCTGCTGGCAGACGGGCTGCGGCTGTTGATGTTCAGCTTTCATTCGCCGACGCTGGAGCCGGGGAACACCCCCTATGTGCGCAACGCGAATGAACTGGACGATTTCTACCGCTGGTGGGATGGTGTGCTGGGCCATATGGCAAAGCGCGGCGTTTCACCCGCGAGTCTCGACCAGATCATCGCAGCCGTGTTGCCGGGCTGAACATTTAATCGGGATGTTGCTTGCCAAGGGGCGCGGCACTGGGCTATCGGCCCTGCTCAGGTGGGGCCTGTAGCTCAGTTGGTTAGAGCTGGCCGCTCATAACGGCTAGGTCGCGGGTTCGAGTCCTGCCGGGCCCACCAATTCTTTCTGAATATCTCGACGTAGTATTTGTAAACGCTCGCCCATTCGATCTGGCCTGCCAAGATGGCTGGCCTTCACATAAGATGGCGGAAGGGGTGGGATTCGAACCCACGGATACTTGCGCATCGGCGGTTTTCAAGACCGCTGCAATCGACCACTCTGCCACCCTTCCTCATCAAGCGCCTATGCCGTCGGAGGGCAACTGAGCTTGGTATGAGCGGGCGCCTACATATCGGCGGTCGGTGCAAATCCCAAGCATTTCTTTCTCAATTCGGCCATAAAATGAAAACCGGCCAAAGGGATTCACCTTTGCCGATGGATATGCCACAAGGTCGGCATGAAAACGACACAGAAGCATCGCCCGTCGCCACTGAATTTGGTAGTTGGCGCGATATTGGGGCCGGTCCTTTTGGGCCTTGCGTGCAACACGGCGCTGGCTGCCGAAACGCCCGTTGCTCCCGATATTATGCCGGTTATACCATCGGCTACCCTATCGGTTGACGCCGGATTCCAAACCTATCTACAAGGCTTGCGCGGCAAGGCGCTGGGGATGGGCATCACGGCCGCAACGATGGACGCCGTTTTCCCTACGCTAACCCCCAACCCCCGCGTCATTACGCTCGATCAGGCGCAGCCCGGCGGACCGATCGATTCCCCGATCCCCAATTTTGAGCCTTATCGCCGTCAGCATATCGACGCCGCCCGTATCAGCGGAGGGCGCGCTGCGTGGCAGGCCAATCGCGAAAAACTGCGACAAATCGAAGCGCAGACCGGCGTTCCAGAAGCGATAATGGTCGCGATTTTCGGTCATGAAACCGATTATGGTCGCTATACCGGGAATTTCGATTTGCTGCGTTCTCTCGCGACATTAGCTTATGAGGGGCGGCGACGCGATCTGTTTGAACCGGAGTTTCTCGCTGCGCTCAAGATGATCGCCAATGGTGTGCCGCGTGACCAACTGGTCGGCAGCTGGGCAGGGGCAACCGGCTATCCGCAGTTTCTCCCCAGCGTCTATCTGCGCGTTGCCCGCGATGGCGACGGCGATGGGCGCGCCGATATCTGGCGTAGTCAGCCGGATGCGCTGGCGTCGATCGCCAATTATTTCGTGGATGCGGGCTGGCGACCGAGCCAGTCGTGGGGCGTCGCCGTCAGCGTACCGATAACTCTGGGTCGCGCAGCCCTCGCCAATCGCACGATACCTCCCTGGTGCGGGCGTGCGATGGAACGTCACAGTCGCTGGCTGACCATCGCCGAATGGCGGGCGCTCGGTGTGACCCCCGTGGGATCGACCCCGATTGAGGACAATATGCTCGCGACCCTGCTGGAGCCGGACGGGCGAGACAAAACCGCTTATTTGCTAACCAGCAACTATCGGGCGATCCTCGATTATAACTGCTCAAATTTCTATGCGCTGTCTGTAGGGATATTGGCGGACGCTGTTGGCAACTAGTGCGCTTGCCGTAGCGGGGTTTAACCGCGCCCGGATCGTGGTAAACGAGTAAACAGATCATCCCGCCAGATTCGGCCAAATTGAGAGAATTGATGAAGAAAATCACCTTTGGTGCCGTGTTGCTGTGCCTATCGCTGGACCCGCTGGTGGCCAATGCGCCGACCTATACCAGTGCCGCTCCCATTGCGTATATGAAGGATCTTTCCTCCGGCGCAGTGTTGTATGACAAGGGTTCGGACCAGCGCATTCCGCCCGCGTCGATGGCAAAGATGATGACCGTCCATGTCGCCTTCGGGCTGATTATGAAGGGCGAGCTGAAACTCAATCAGATGATTACCGTCAAGCCGGAAACCTGGGCGAAGTGGCATGGCCCCGCTGCGGGATCCACAATGTTCCTTTCGCCCGGCGAACAGGTTTCGGTCGCCAATCTGCTTCATGGCATCGTCACCTTGTCCGGCAATGACGCCTGCGTGGTATTGGCCGAGGGCATTGCCGGGACGGAACCTGCTTTCACCGATCTGATGAACAAGGAAGCCAAGCGACTTGGTATGAACAACAGCCATTTCGGCACCAGCAATGGCTGGCCGGACGAGGGCGTTACCTATGTCACCGCGCGCGATCTGGCGCATCTTGCCGAATCGAGCATTCAAGAGACGCCTGAACTCTATCACAAATTCTACGCCACCCGTGCCTTCACATGGGGCCGGACAATGGGTGGCAACGAAATCAAACAGGACAATCGCAACCCGATTTTGGGCCGCATCGCGGGATCCGACGGCCTCAAGACCGGCCACACAGAGGAGGCTGGCTATGGCTTTACGGGATCGGCCGAACAAAATGGCCGCAGGCTGGTGATGGTGGTGGCGGGGCTGGACAGCTTCAACCACCGTATTTCCGAATCCGTTCAATTCATGGATTGGGGCTTCAAGGCATGGAAAGCCCAGCCTTTGTTCCGGCAGGGCGCGACGGTGGAAACCGCCGAGGTGCAACTCGGCAGCGCAACGAGCGTGCCACTGGTCGCCCCGCGCAATCTGGCCGTCACGTTGCCGCGCACGGCGTCCGGCAATATCACCGTCAAGGTGCTCTACAACGGCCCCATCAAGGCACCGATCGTAAAGGGGCAGGAAATAGCGCAACTTATTGTCTCGACGCCCGACACTGACCCGCAGATCATGCCGCTGGTTGCGGGTAACGATGTTGCCGAGGCCGGTATTTTCGGGCGCTTGTGGAATGGCTTGAAGTCCCTGTTCGGGTGACACGCGGGCGTTTCATCACCCTTGAAGGGGGCGAGGGCGCTGGTAAATCGACGCAACTGCGCGCGCTGGCGGATGCATTGCGCGCGCGTGGGTTTGAGGTCGTTGAAACGCGCGAACCGGGCGGCAGCCTGGGAGCCGAAGCGATTCGCGCCTTGCTACTCGACGGGTCGCTAGACCGTTGGAATGCCCAAAGCGAAGCATTGCTGTTCGCCGCCGCGCGCGCCGATCATGTAGCGCGCACGATAGAACCGGCGCTGGAACGCAGAGCCTGGGTCATTTCGGATCGCTTTATTGACAGCAACCGCGCCTATCAGGGCGCAGCAAGTGGTATGAATGACGCGGATATATTGGCGCTTCATCGTATCGGATCGGGCGGATTGATGCCGGACCGCACGTTGGTTCTTACTCTGCCGCCCGAAGAAGCGGAACAGCGAACCCGTTTGCGTGACGCCGGAAAGCCTGACCGTTTCGGCGCGCGCGATGCGGCTTTTCATGCGCGTGTGGCAGCGGCATTCGTTACCTTTGTCGCGCAAGAGCCGGAGCGTATTCATGCCATCGATGCCAGCGGCTCCGCGCCGCAGGTGACGGAGCGGATAATCTCGGCGCTCGGCGATCTGCTCCCATGACGGGTATCCTCGGCCATGACGCTCAGCGCATCGAGTTGATGGAGGCGGCGGCGGGGCCGCGTATGCATCATGGCTGGATATTGTCTGGACCGAAGGGGATCGGCAAGGCGACCTTGGCCCGCGCGATGGCGCGCAGCCTATTGGCGGGCGAGAGCGAAGATATTGCCGACGATCACCCGGTTGCCCGTCTCGTCGCGGCGCAATCGCATCCCGACTTCGTGGACCTCACCCGCCTTGAAAAGGATACAGGCGATCTAGCGCGCAACATCACCGTCGATCAGGTGCGCGGCCTGCACCGCTTGCTGGAAAGCGCGCCGTCCCTGTCGCAGCGACGGATCATTTTGATCGACAGTGCTGATGATCTGGAGCGGGGCGGGGCCAATGCCCTACTCAAGAACCTCGAAGAACCGCCCAAAAGCACAATTTTCCTGCTTGTCAGCCATTCACCCTCCCGGTTGCTGCCGACCATTCGTTCGCGCTGCCGGATGTTGCGCTTTTCGTCGCTCGATGATGCGCAGATGCGACAGGCAATTGCGATCAAACAGCCTAATATCGCCGCAGTTGAACTGGACCATCTCATGACGATGGGGGAGGGGTCACCAGGCCGCGCCCTTGGCTTCGTCGGCTTGGGCATCGATCAGATGACGGCGGCACTGGATCGCATCGCTTTGAGTGGTGACCTGGACAACGCTGAACGGTTGGCACTGTCGAAACAACTTGCGGCGCGCTCCGCCAAACTCCGGTTTGAGGCATTTTTGGACGCTGTGCCTGCATTTCTCGCACGGCAGGCGCGGCATCGCCAGCGGATGGCACTGGGCACGGCCATCGGGGCATGGGAACAGGCGCGGCAACTGGCCAGCGCCGCCATTCCGCTCTCGCTTGACCCCGCCACGGTCATTTTCGAGCTGTGTGGCCTTGTCGCGGTTCTTGCCGAGGGGGAAAGCGCGACGGCTTGACAAAAACGCCTTGGACTATGCCAGACGTCTCGCTATTCAGGCCGAAAATCAGGTAAAGCGCACCAATGACCACCCCTTATACGATCACCACCGCAATCAGTTATCCCAATGGGCGGCCCCATATCGGCCACGCCTATGAAGCGATTGCGACCGACGCTTTCGCGCGGTTTCAGCGGATGATGGGGCGTGACGTGTTCTTTCAGACGGGGACTGACGAGCATGGCCTGAAAATGGCGCAGGCGGCGCGCGCGCGCGGAGTCCAGCCTTTGGCACTGGCTGATGAAATGTCATCCTATTTCAAAGAAATGGATGATAAACTTAACGTTAGTTATGATAGGTTCATTCGCACCAGCGAGCCAGCGCACCACCGCGCCAGTCAGGCGTTGTGGAAAGCGATGGAGGCCAATGGAGATCTCTATCTCGATCGCTATGATGGCTGGTACAGCGTTCGCGACGAAGCCTATTACGACGAGAAGGAACTGACCGACGGGGAAGGGGGGCAGAAGCTCTCACCGCAGGGGACGCCAGTGGAATGGACCGTCGAGGAAAGCTGGTTTTTTCGCTTGTCCAAATATCAGCAACCGTTGCTGGACCTGTATAATACCCAAAGCGATTTTATCCGCCCGGACAGCCGCCGCAACGAAATTATGCGTTTTGTCGAAGGCGGTTTATCCGACCTGAGCATTTCCCGCACCAGTTTCGATTGGGGTGTGAAGGTGCCGGGTGATAGTAAGGGCGGCGCGAACCATGTCATGTATGTGTGGGTCGATGCGCTAACCAATTACCTGACCGGTTGCGGCTATCCAGATGACCTCGATCGCATGGCGCATTATTGGGCGGACGGCGCCGACATCACGCACATCATCGGCAAGGATATTGTGCGGTTCCACGCGGTCTATTGGCCTGCGTTTCTGATGAGCGCTCAATTGCCGTTGCCCAAACAGATATTCGGCCACGGATTTTTGCTCAACCGCGGCGAGAAAATGTCGAAGTCAGTTGGCAATGTCGCGGACCCGCTGGAACTGGCGGACGCCTTTGGTGTGGACCAGTTGCGCTATTTCCTGCTCGCGGAAGTGACGTTTGGAAATGACGGAAGCTATAGCCCGGAAGCGATTGTTCAGAGGGCCAATTCCGATCTCGCCAACAGCTTCGGCAATCTCGCCCAGCGGACGTTGAGCTTTATCGCGAAGAATCTGGATGGGCGGTTGCCGACTTTCACAGGCGAACCCTTGCAAGATATAACGACCGGCGAGCGCATGGCGCTGCAACTGACCGGCTGCTTTGTGGATGATATGCAGGAACTGAACCTGTCACACGCGATCGAAACATGGATGCGGGCTGTGTTCGCTTGCAACCAGTATATCGATGCCGAGGCACCGTGGGCGTTGCGCAAGACTGACCCGGCCAAAATGGAATCCGTTCTGGCGACCTTATATGTCGCAATCGGTCAACTGGCGATTGCGATCCGCCCGGTCATTCCGGCGAGCGCGGATGCGTTGCTTGACCAGATGGGCGTGCCCGTCGCTGTCCGCACCTATAAAGGTCTGGCGACGGACTGGTATAGCGACCTTGTTTCATCCGGTTTCACTTTATCGCCGCCCAAACCCTTGTTTCCACGCCTTGATTTGCCAGCCAGTGCCGAACCGAACGCGGCATGATCGATAGCCACTGCCACCTTAATTACAAGGGGCTGGTCGAGGATCAGGCGGCAGTGCTGGAACGCGCGCGCGCTGCAGGGGTGAAAGCGATGCTCAACATCTCAACCCGCGAAAGCGAATGGGAGGATGTCGTCGGTGTCGCGGAGCGTGAGGCCGATGTGTGGGCAAGCATCGGCATCCACCCGCACGAAGCCGATGCGCATCCTCAAGTGGATTGCGCGAAACTCGTCGCGCGCGCTGCCCATCCGCGCGTCGTTGCAATCGGGGAAACCGGCCTTGATTATTATTACGACCATAGCGACCGCCAACGCCAGCAGGACAGTTTTCGCGTCCACATCGCCGCTGCCCGCGAAACCGGCTTGCCGGTCATCGTCCACACTCGCGATGCGGAGGAAGATACGCTGGGGATCATGCGTGAGGAAATGAGGAAGGGCGCTTATGCCGGTGTCATCCATTGTTTCACGGCGAGCGGCGCCTTTGCCGATGCGGCGCTGGAACTTGGCTTTTTTATCAGCATTTCCGGTATTGTGACCTTCAAAAACGCCAAGGATTTACAGGAAACAGCAGCCCGCCTGCCGCGTGAGCGCCTGCTGATTGAAACGGACTCGCCGTTTCTCGCGCCTGTTCCACATCGCGGTAGGCCGTGCGAGCCTGCATTTGTTGCCGATACCGCGCACTTTCTGGCGACATTGCGCGGCGAGGACCTGGCGGATTTAACGGCTTATACATCTGCGAATTTCCGCCGCCTGTTTGCCAAAACCGAGATATGACCACATGGCCTTGCGGTTCACGATATTGGGTTGCGGAACATCATCGGGCGTTCCACGCATCGGCAATGATTGGGGAACGTGCGATCCGGCCGAGCCCAAAAACCGGCGTTTGCGCGCCTCTATCCTGGTCGAAAGTGCGACGACGCGTATCTTGATCGATACGTCACCGGATTTGCGCGCGCAGTTGCTCGCCGCGAATGTGAGCACATTGGATGCCGTGCTTTGGACGCATGACCATGCCGATCATTGTCACGGCATCGATGATCTGCGCCAAGTGTATCAGACGACGCGAGCACCGATAGCTGGCTATGCAAGATCTCAAACATTACAACAGCTTACTGATCGGTTTGCATATGCATTCGACGGACGGCAAGGCTATCCTTCGGTCATAACAGGACAGGTTTTACCGGACCATCTGACCATTGGTGATATTGAAATCGCATGTGTCGACCAGCCACATGGCAATATTTTTTCCACCGGATTTCGGTTCAGCCACGCGGGGAAGTCGATCGGCTATTCGACTGATTTTCATGATATTACGGCCGAAATGTTAATCCTCTTTCAGGATATTGATATGTGGATTGTCGATGCGTTGCGGGTGCGTCCGCACCCCACACATGCGCATCTTGCCTTGACGCTGGAGGCCATAGAGAAAGTGAATGCCAGGCACGCCTTGCTCACGCATATGGACCATAGCATGGATTATGCTACGCTTGCGGCGATGCTGCCCAACCATATTCGGCCCGCCTATGACTGCCTGAGCCAGGCGGTATGAACGCTGGCATCAACGCCAATATCATCTGGTATGCGTTGGTGCTGGTTCTCGTTGGTTCGGCGCTGTTTTCCCGCCGTTTTTCGATGCGCAGTGCGTTCGCGATGGTGCTGGCGTGGATCGCGATTTTCGGGGTGATGCTCGGCATTCTCAGTTATCGCAGAGAAATTGGCCAAACCGCAGGAAGTATCGCAGGGCGCGTGCAGTCGGAGGTGACCGGCAAAGCCAACCAACGCGCGCAAGGCCAGAGTTTGCATATCATGATGTCGGAGGACGGGCATTTCTGGGCCGATGGAGATATCAACGGCACGCAGACGCGGTTTCTGATCGACAGCGGCGCCACGATAACGGCGCTATCTGAAGACACCGCGCGGCGCGCTGCTCTGAATGTGGATACATCAGGCCCGGGCGTCGTTATGCAAACCGCCAACGGCGCGATACACGCGCAGCGGTCATCGATCGCCAAACTTTCCGTCGGGCCGGTCAGCGCCAGCGATCTGGGCGTCGTGGTTTCACCAGCTTTTGGCGAAACCAATGTGCTGGGCATGAATTTCCTTTCTCGGCTCAAGTCTTGGCGCGTCGAGAATGGCGAGATGGTATTGCAGCAATGACGCTGAGGTATCCCCTCTTGATGTGATAATAATTTAACATAATATATATTATCGGACTTATGGATTTAGACAGGGGGGGCCTCCGGAAGCCATTTCGCCGCACCCCCGCCTTCGCGCTAACGCATCTGCGAAAACTGTGCTAACGGCGCGGCCATGCTGAACATGACCGACATCACCGTTCGCCTTGGCGGACGCATCATCCTGGATAAAGCCACGGCCGCATTGCCGCCACGCAGCCGCGTCGGCCTGATCGGCCGTAATGGCGCCGGCAAATCGACGTTGATGAAAGTGATGATCGGTTTGCTTGATCCCGACGACGGTTCGGTGGATATGCCCCGAGATACCCGGCTTGGCTATATCGCGCAGGAAGCGCCGAGCGGCGAAACCACGCCGTTCGAGAAAGTTCTCGAGGCCGATGTGGAACGCACGGCCTTGCTCGCCGAAAGCGAAACCTGCCATGATCCGGACCGTTTGGGCGAAATCCATGAACGACTGAACGTCATCGATGCGTATAGTGCGCCTGCCCGCGCCGCACGCATTCTCGTCGGCCTTGGTTTCGATGAGGAAATGCAAGCGCGCCCGCTCGATAGCTATTCGGGCGGCTGGAAAATGCGGGTGGCGCTGGCCGCTCTGCTGTTTTCCGGGCCTGATCTGCTATTGCTCGATGAGCCATCGAACCACCTCGACCTCGAAGCGACGTTATGGCTCGAAAATTTCCTCAAAAGCTATCGCGCGACTATCGTGGTTATCAGCCATGAGCGCGACCTGCTCAACAATGTTGTCGACCATATTCTGCATCTCGAACAGGGTAAGGTTACGCTTTATCCGGGGGGATATGATGCGTTTGAGCGCCAGCGCGCCGAACGCCTCGCCCAATTGCAGGCGGCCAAGGAACGTCAGGACGTCGAACGGGCCAAGCTCCAGGATTATGTCGCCCGCAACAGCGCCCGCGCCAGCACCGCCAAGCAGGCGCAATCGCGCGCGAAGGCTCTGGCCAAGATGCAACCGATTGCGGCGGCATTGGAAGACCCAAGCCTCTCGTTCACCTTCCCCAGCCCACAGGAAATGCGTCCGCCGCTGATCACGCTGGATATGGCGGCGGTTGGTTATAATGAGACACCGATCCTGCGCCGCCTCAACCTGCGGATCGACCCGGATGACCGCGTAGCGTTGCTCGGGCGCAACGGTAACGGCAAGACCACCCTCGCCCGCCTGCTCGCCGCCCAGCTCGCGCCGATGGAGGGTGAAATGAACGCATCGGCCAAGATGACGGTCGGCTATTTCACGCAATATCAGGTTG
Source organism: Sphingobium sp. (assembly GCA_039934655.1). Lineage (GTDB taxonomy): Bacteria > Pseudomonadota > Alphaproteobacteria > Sphingomonadales > Sphingomonadaceae > Sphingobium. The sequence goes on along the minus strand of JBDTLS010000047.1, from coordinate 3,557 downwards.
AGGAACTGGAAACGGACGCGACGCCACTCGAGCATATGACGCGGCAGATGAAGGGGGCGACGCAAGGTGCGGTGCGCGCCCAACTGGGTCGTTTCGGATTTTCGGGCGAGCGCGCGACGCAACTGGTGGGAAGCCTGTCGGGCGGTGAGCGTGCGCGGCTCGCGCTGGCACTGATAACACGCGATGCCCCCACCCTGCTGATCCTTGACGAGCCGACCAACCACCTTGATGTCGACTCGCGCGAGGCGCTGGTTCATGCGCTCAACGCCTATTCGGGTGCCGTGGTGATCGTCAGCCATGACCGGCATATGATTGAGCTGGTGGCGGATCGCCTCGTGCTGGTCGATGACGGTCAGGCCCGCGAATATAACGGTACGTTGGAGGATTACACCGATTTCGTGCTCGGCAAAGCATCCGCGAATGGCAGTGGGGGCGGCAAATCCGACAAGAAGGCGGATCGCAAGGCCGCTGCGGTCGCCCGTGATGCGCACAAGGCGCTGCGTAGCGAAGCGACCTCGGCCGAAAAAGACATCGCGACCCTTACCGCGCTGCGCTCACGTATCGAGCGGGCGATGTTCGACCCTGCATCGGCAGAAGCGCCCGAACGCGATTATACCATGTCCGAGCTGATGAAGCGCCGCGCAGATGTTGAAAAGCGACTGGAATCCGCCGAAGAACGCTGGCTGCACGCGTCTCAGGCGCTGGAGGCCGTGGTGGTAGTGTGAACGGAACCATGCACGGGCAATGGGGTTGACCAACAATGGGCGCTGATTTTCGCGACAGCTGGAGGGATATTCTCATTTCCAACGACAATCCCCCACATGGAGCGGTCTTGACGCATCTGACGTCAAACCGGTTTAACCTGAGGTCGTTCACCGATCACACCCTGATGTGGCTGAGTGACAATTCGCTCGAAATCATTATTGCGGCTGGTGTCGGTACAGCCATTTTTCTGCTGCTCAATGTGGCGCGCGCCTATGCGCGGCGGACCGCCAAACGTGCCGAAGATAAAAGCAGCATTCGGTTTTTAATCGCCAGTGTAGCTGCCAGAACGTCGCATTTCTTCATGATTATGGCGGCGGCGCGTCTGGTGGCGGGATATGCCGACCCGCCAACCTTGCTATTCATCACCATCCGCTTCCTGTTCACGATTGCGACCGTATTCCAGGTGGCGTTGTGGCTGCGGGAATTCATTCTTGGGCTTATCGAGCGCCGGTCCGCCGAAGATGGACACGGCGAAACGCTCGCCAATGCTATGGGGCTGATCCGCATATTGGTGACGGTCGCCCTGTTTGCGATTGCGCTGGTAGTGGTGCTTGACAATCTGGGTGTCAACGTGACCGGCCTTGTCGCCGGGCTGGGGATTGGTGGCATTGCAATCGGGCTTGCGGCGCAGGGCATATTCTCCGATTTGTTCGCGGCGCTCTCGATCATATTCGACAAACCGTTTAAAACCGGCGAGATAATTCAATATGACCAGACCATCGCTACGGTGGAACGCATTGGCCTGAAAAGTACGCGACTGCGCGCTGTAACGGGCGAAAAAAAGATCATTTCCAACGCCAATCTGCTGCAAAAGGAAATCAGCAACTTCTATAATATTGCGCACCGACAGATCAGTTTTCCGATTGGTGTGATTTACCAGACCGACATCGACGTGGCCCAGCGAATACCGGAAATGCTGAAAGACGCGATCGAGGCGAATGGCGGCGCTTATGTTCGGGCGGCGTTTTTGGGCTTTGGACCGAGCAGCCTCAATTATGAATGCATATTCGATGTGTATGAAGCCGTTATGGCTGACGTGGCGGTTATCCGCCAAAAAGTCGGGCTGGGCATCGTAAAACGCTTCCGGGAGGAAGGCATCGAATTCGCCTATCCGACGCAGACGACATTTACCGCCGCGCCCGATGGCGAGATGATTTATCCTTATCCCGAACCCAAGAGGGCAAAGACTTAAGCGCCCAACCCCCAAAGACTGCCGGGATATAGCACACCTTCGCGGACTTTGGGCGCGCCTTCGCGATCCTGCGCAAGCAGCAACGCACCGTCGAGGTCGACCCACTCTGCGCCCTGCGCAAGCAGCATGGCAGGCGCTATCCCGAGCGACGTAGAGAGCATACAGCCGACCATGATCCGCTGTCCGCGCAGCCGCGCAGCTTTGACCAGTTCCAGCGCCTCGGTTAGCCCACCCGCTTTATCGAGCTTGATATTGATCGCCGCAAAATCCTTGACGCGGTCGAGGTCGCTGAGGTCCTGACAGCTCTCGTCCGCGCAAAACGGTAAGGGTCCGTCCAGTCCGGTCAGCAAATGCTCCTGCCCGTGCGCTATCGGCTGCTCGACCATTTCCACGCCAAGTGCTGCAAGCGCTTTCGATTCTTCCAGAATATCGAGGGTCATCCAGCTTTCGTTGGCATCAACGATCAGGCGCACCTCCGGCGCGCCGTGGCGCACTGCTGCCACCCGCTGCACATCCCCCTGCCCGGTCAGCTTGCACTTCAGCAGACCAAAGCCCGCGCTTGCCGCCACCCGTGCATCATGTTCCATCTGCGCGGGATCATTTAGGCTGATCGTATAGGCGGTTGCGATCGGCACTGGCTTTGCAAGACCAGCCAGCGCCCATACCGGTTGCCCGGATTGCCGCGCCTCCAGATCCCACAGCGCGCAATCGAGCGCATTGCGCGCCGCGCCGCGCGGCATGTTGGCTATCAGGCTGTAGCGATCAAGCGGACTGCCGCTGGCGGTATAATCCTTGATGGCATTGGCGCACCTCTCAGCAGTCTCGCCGTGGTAGTAGATCGCGGTCCCCTCCCCGCGTCCGATATGACGGCCATCGGTCAGGGTGCAGACAACGACATCAACGTGGGTTTTCGCACCGCGACTGATCGTGAACGCTCCCGCGACTGGCCAACGCTCCACATCCACGGAAACAAGTTGTGCCACCTCGTCAGCCTTGATGTTTAGCAATCCAGCCTTCGACGACGGGCGCGATGGTTCTGCGCCATTTCCCGCCGTTGAAAATGCCGTAATGGCCGACGGCGGGCGCCATGAAATATTTCTTGTGTTTGGCGGGCAGATTGATGGCAATGTCGAGTGCCGCTTTGGTTTGACCCAGACCGGAAATATCGTCGCGCTCGCCCTCAATCGCGAGAATGCCGATATCGGTGATCGCACCGGGATCAATCCGTTCACCGCGATGCATGAATTCGCCTTTGGGCAAGCTGTGCTTCTGGAACACTTCCTGCACGGTTTGCAGGTAAAATTCGGCGGTCATGTCGCATACCGAACGATATTCGTCGTAAAATTCCTTGGTCGCATCGGCACTGGCATCATCACCATCGACAAGGTGACGGAACATTTCCCAATGGCTGTTCATATGATTGCCGAGATTCATCGACATAAATCCGGCGAGCTGCATAAATCCAGGGTAGACCCGGCGGCCGGAGCCCGCGTATTGGAACGGAACGGTCGCCACCACATTCTGCTCGAACCATGTGATCGGTCGTTCCGTCGCCAGTGTATTGACGGCGGTTGGCGCCTGACGGGTATCGATTGGCCCG
>JBDTLS010000046.1:0-14301 GCA_039934655.1 Sphingobium sp. | reverse complement strand
CTCGGCGTCAAGCGGAAACTGTTCACCGATCTCAACAGCCTGTGCAAGGCTGAGACGATCTTTGCTTCGAACACGTCGACATTATCCATCACCGAAATCGCATCGGGTTGCGGCCGCGAGGATCGCGTCGTGGGCATGCATTTCTGCCTGCCCGCGCAGATGATGAAGCTGATCGAGATGTCACGCGGCATGAACAGCGCACCCGGCGTCTTCGGGACCGCCTGGAACTGGACCCTTGCCGTCGGACAGTATCCAGTTGAAACGCAGGACAAGCCCGGCTTCATCCTCAATGCCTTGCTCGTCCCGTTCAACAATGACGTGATCCGCGCGGTCGAGGCCGGTGTCGCCACACCCAGCGACATCGATAAGGCGATCAAAAAGGGTCTCGGCTATAAGATGGGGCCATGCGAACTGCTCGACCTGATCGGGCTGGATACACAGGTTCGGCTTTGCGAGGCCTTCTACCCAGTCACCCTGGATCCTCGCGCCTCCGCCCCGCCGCTTCTGCGTCGCATGGTGGCGGCCGGTCGCCTCGGCCGCAAGGTCGGCAAGGGTCTTTGCGGTCCCCATAAGGCGGACCGGGAGACGTCTGCGCAGCGCGATTATCAGGTCGTGCAGGCGGGCCCCAGTCGTGCCTTTCCGCCCTGCGATGCCTTCGCGGCAAACGCTGCCGAGGACGCGGAGGTTATCATTTACCTTGGCCGGAGCCCTCAGGACGATGCCTCTAAGGCGGCTATTCTCGTCGAGCTGGATACCGAATGCCTGGGCGTCCACACCGGCGAATTGTCGGGCAGCGAAGGCTCAAATATCCTGGGCTTCGCTCGCTATCGCAACGGGAACGATGCGCCGACCAATCTGATCGAACTCGTGCGTCAGCCGCGCAGCAGCGAAGAGGCCATAGAGGCCGCGGTCTTGATGTTCGAAGCCGCCGGTTTTGACGTGGTCGTTTGCGCGGACCAGCCCGGGCGTATTATCGACCGCTTGGTCCGACCAAAGTACAACGCCGCCCTGCGCTTCCTGGATGAAGGGCTCGCGACGGCTGAAGCCATGGATATCACCTGCCGCATGGGTCTTGGCTATCCTGACGGCCCGATCGAGCGCGTGGTGCGCGGCGACCTCGCCCGGCACCATGATGTCAGCAGCGCGATCCACGCCATGACTGGGCAGGCCGCCTATATGCCTGCACGCCGTGCTGTCGTTGCAAAAGCGCGCGAGACGGCATGATGTCACAGGGCGCCCTCGCCGGCTTGAAGGTGCTGGATTTCTCGACGCTTCTGCCGGGTCCGATGGCGACCCTGTTTCTCGCCGAAGCGGGCGCAGAGGTCATCAAGGTCGAGCGGCCCGGGACGGGCGAGGAAATGCGCAGCTATGTGCCGTGCTGGGGGCAGGAGAGCGTCAATTTTGCGCTGCTCAATCGTGGTAAGAAAAGCGTCGCGCTCGATCTGAAAGATCCAGCGCAGCGCGCGCGCCTGCTGCCGCTGCTGGAGAGCGCGGACGTGCTTGTCGATCAGTTCCGGCCAGGAGTGATGTCGCGCCTTGGACTTGCTTATGACGATCTTGCCCGCATCAATCCCGGTCTCATTTACTGTTCGATCACCGGCTACGGACAGCACGGTCCCAAGCACATGGCCGCGGGTCACGATCTCAACTATATCGGCGACACCGGCCTGCTCGCACTGAGCCTCGGCACGACCCAGACGCCCGTGATTCCGCCGGCGCTTATCGCTGACATTGCTGGCGGCACCTATCCGGCGGTTTTCAACATCCTGCTGGCGCTGCGCGAGCGCGACCGGACCGGTAAAGGGTCTTGCCTCGATATCGCCATGGCCGATAATCTGTTCCCGTTTCTCTACTGGGCCATCGGTGACGGACAGGCAGCCGGTCGCTGGCCAGGGAGCGGCGATGCCCTCGTCACCGGCGGCTCGTGCCGATACCGGCTCTATCCGACAGCGGACGGCAGGTTTGCAGCTGTAGCCGCGCTCGAGGAGAAATTCTGGCGAACCTTTGCCGATGCGATCGGGCTCGAACCGGAGCTGCGGGACGATACGCTCGATCCGGCGGCGACAGCCCGCCGCATCGGGGAACTGGTCGTATGCCAGGACGCGTCGCACTGGGAAAGAGTGTTCGCGCGTGCGGACTGCTGCTGCTCCATCGTGAAGACCGCACGGCAGGCGATGGATGATCCCCATTTTGTTGAACGCGGTGTGTTTGACGCAGACCTGACGAACGAAGCGGGCGAGGCCATCCGTGCCCTGCCGACGCCCATTGCGCGGCCGTTCCGGCGGAAAGCACAAGGCGGCGAAACCGCACCGGCGCTCGGTCAGGATAATGATGCGCTGCTCGCACCGCTTGCAGCCAGCTCGCCTAGCATGCCCGGCGAGCAGCGATGACGCTGGTCCCGTTTCCTGCGACCGGGCTGACACCCGGAATTGATTCACTCGCTCGAACCCCTGAACCCAAAAGAGGACCAGCATCATGATTAAGCCAGATCACGCCCATGTAGACGAGTGGGGAAAGGGCATGTGGGACATCTTCACCCGGCTGGGCCGGCGATCGCGCACGGAGGGTCTGTCAAAGGACGATATTGCGATCGTCGATCATGAAGAGGCCGAGGTTCTCGATGCGTTTCGGCGCTACCATTACCTTTATGACGCGGGGGACCTGGAAGGCGTCATCTCGCGCTTCACCGATGACTGCGTGCTCGTCAATCCACGCGGAACCTATATCGGCAGCGATGCGATCCGTGAAAATTATCACTATCTCATCAGTCGCTTCAGGTTTGTCCTGCACTATGGAACCAATACTTTGGTGCGCTTCGACCCCGGCATGAAGGAAGCGTGGCTCGGCGCCTTCTATCAGGCCGCCATCGTAATGCCGGACAAGACGAGCTACACTGGCGCCGGCACCTATATGAAGCGCTACCACAAGCATGGCGGCGAGTGGAAAGTATTCGAGGCCCGGATCACTGCGAACTTGAGGTTCGACCATCACCTCGGCACGCCCGCCCCGTCAGCTCCGCCGTCGGCCACGCTGCCCAAGAAATCCGGCGATCTCATCGAAGAAACAGCAAGGCTATAAATGATTGCCCGAGAAGTTGAAAACGCACAGCCCGGCAGGCCGCCGGTGACAGTCTCTGATGGGGCGATCGCCGCGCCTGCCGTTGCGACCTATGATCTCGCCGTGGTGGGCGGAGGCTTGGCCGGACTGACGTCCGCAGTGCGGGCCTGCGAGCTTGGTTTGCGGGCGATCGTGCTCGAGCAGGGCGACGGTCCGCAATATCCGTGCAATTCGCGGCAGTCCGGCGGCATCCTGCATATCGCTTTTCATGATCCCTACCGGGAACCGGCCGAACTGACAGATCTCATGGCGCGGGTGACCGGTGGTCAGGCCCGGCCTGACATTGCGACGGCTTTGGCCAACAACGCAGCGCGATTCATCGGCTGGCTGCGGGACCAGGACGTCCGGCTGATGCGGTTCGATCCGCGCGAGATGTATCGTTGGGGCATGGCGCCGCCCCGGGCGCTCAAGGGCGGGATCGACTGGGCCGGGCGCGGACCTGACAGAGCGCTCGCCCAACTGGTCGAGCGACTGCTCCATCTTGGCGGGGTCCTGCAGCTGCGCAGCAGGGCGACTGACCTCATAATCGAGAACGGGCGCTGTGTCGGAGTTCGCGGCGAGCTCGACGGAATGGAAACTAGCTGGCGGGCCTCCGCCTGCCTTATTGCCGATGGTGGGTTCCAGTCTGATCGCGCGCTGTTCGAGACGCACATCGCGCCTGACTTCAATGCCGTCTTTCAGCGTGGCGCCCGGACAGGGAGAGGCGACGGACTGAAAATGGCCTTAGCAGCTGGGGCCGCTCTTACGGATACGAACCGATTTTATGGACATCTCCTCTGCGCAGATGCCCGGTCCAATGATGACCTCTGGCCATTTCCCCAGCTGGATGCCCTCGCCACCACCGGTATCGTAGTCAACGGCTATGGAATGCGGGTGGCAGACGAGGGACGGACTGGGGTCTTTCTCACCAATGCGCTCGCTTCAGTTCCTGCAGACCCTGGATTGTTCGTGATATTCGACCATGCAATCTGGGAAGGGCCGGGCAAGTCCGACCGTGTCGGACCTAATCCATGGGTCGAAAAAGGCGGTGGTACCATTTACCGCGCCGATACCCTCAGCGAGCTGGCTGTCCTGATAGGCGTGCCTGCCGAAGCGTTCATGGAAACGGTCGGCACGTATAACCATGCAATGGCAAGCGGAACGCTGGCGCAGTTGCCCATCGCTCGATCGGAGAAAATCCAGCCCTTCGCGATCAGCCAAGCGCCCTACATGGCGATCCGGGCTATCCCGGGCATCACCTATACGATGGGCGGCATTGCCATCGACGACCACGCGCAGGTGCTTCGATCCGACGCAACGCCTATTCCGGGGCTTTTTGCGGCAGGTGCTGCGACGGGCGGCCTCGAGGGCGGCTCGGATGCCGGCTATATCGGAGGGTTGATCAAGGCCGGAACCTTCGGGTTGCTTGCAGCCGAGCGGCTGGCCGCACTTATGGGCAAGCCTATGATATCCAACATTGAGGAGACCAGGTCGGCTATGCACAACATGTCTGCACCGGCATCCCCGGCTAACACGGCCGAGCCACAGGGGCTGGCCCGTTTCCCGACGCTCCGCGCAACGCTTCGTCATGGCCGGACCGCTGCATTCGCCGCGGCCGTTCTCGGCTTTGGTGCAACCCTGCTGATCACGTGGCAGCCGCTTGGGCCCTTGTCGCTCATTCTCGCCGCCGCCCTCGGAGCGATGCTGTGCTTCGCTATCCTGTGCTTCACTGAGCTCGTGCGGCTCATAACTGAACTGCTGATGCCAGACTGAACTGGCCAAGTCATCTGGAAGGACGTTACTTCAAACATGCCATTGGATATCATCCTACTGGGGCCGCCCGGAGCGGGCAAAGGGACACAGGCTTCCAAACTGGTCGCTGATCGCGGCATGGTCCAGCTCTCGACGGGTGACATGCTGCGCGCGGCCGTGAGCCAAGGCACGCCGGTCGGACTGAAGGCGAGGGCCCTGATGGATGCAGGCGCGCTTGTTTCCGATGAGGTTGTCTCGGGGCTGATCGGTGAAAAGCTCGATGACATGCCGACATTTGGGGGCGCGATCTTCGACGGCTATCCGCGCACCCAGGCGCAGGCGGAGGCGGAGGCGTTAGATGGCATTCTCGAGCAGCAAGGACGCCGCCTGCGCCAAGTGATCGAGCTTGCGGTGAACGAGGATGCGCTCGTCGAGCGGATCACCGGACGCTACAGCTGCGCGCAATGCGGCGAGGGATATCATGATCGGTTCCGGAAGCCCCGGCTTGCTGGATACTGCGAGACATGCGGGTCCACGCAGTTCAGGCGCCGACCCGACGACAATGAAGAGACGGTGCGGACCAGGATGGAAGAATATCGCGCCAAGACTGCCCCGATCCTGCCAATCTACGAGGCCCGCGGGCTCGTGACCCGCGTCGCGGGCATGGCCGAGATCGGCGCGGTATCGACCGCCATCGCGGCGATCCTGGACGCCTGACACAAACCCTTGGCCCCGCAGTAGCGGGGCAATTGCTGACCGCCCTTCGAACGGCCGGCGTGCAGGCTAAGGGCAGTCGCCGCCCGCGTGCCCGTCGTGATGAAGGTTTTGACTCCCCGCCAAGCTGACCATGCAACGTGGCAGCGTCCGTGGATTTTGTTGAGTGGTGTGTCTGTTGCGGTCAGCGACCCCGCTTATCTGTCGTTCTCGACAACAATATCTTCGGGGCGGCGCCCCATGAGACGGCTTCGGCGAGCGCAGACATGCGCAAAGCATGGTGGTCGCTCGGCCAGCCGGCATTGGCATGGAGCTTGCTAATGCCGGAATAGGATATTGTGTTCGGAGAAAAATGTTGAGGTTCAACCTAGAGCGCGTCCGGCGGAATTCGCCGGACAGGCATGGCAGTAGCGTGTTGGCCGGAGGGTTGGTCCATGGCGATAGCTGAGTCACTTGTAGCGCGGCTAAAGGACGCCACGCTGATTACCGACCGGGCCTATGTTGCGGGACAATGGATTGCCGGGAGCGACAGCGGCAAGACCTTCGACGTGACCAATCCCTCGACCTGCGAAGTGATCGCGACGCTGCCTGATCTTGGCAGGGCCGAGACAGCGCGGGCGATCGATGCCGCCTATGATGCGCAGAAAATGTGGGCAGCCCGGACCGGTAAGGAGCGCGCCGCGATCCTGCGCCGTGTCTACGACCTGATGATCGCGAACGCAGACGATCTCGCGGTGATCCTGACTACGGAAATGGGGAAGCCCCTCGCCGAAGCAAGAGGCGAGATCCTTTATGGCGCTTCTTATGTCGAGTGGTTCGGCGAAGAAGCCAAGCGCCTCTATGGAGACACGATCCCCGGACCGCAGGCCGACAAGCGCATCATCGTGCTCAGGCAGCCTGTCGGGGTCGTTGCCACGATAACGCCGTGGAATTTTCCGAACGCGATGCTCGCGCGTAAGTTCGCCCCAGCAATCGCGGCCGGCTGCGCGGTGATCTCGAAGCCCGCGGCCGAAACCCCACTGTCGGCGCTGTCGCTGGCCCTACTGGCCGAGCGCGCCGGCCTGCCGGGAGGACTTTTCAACGTCGTGACGTCGAGTGCCTCGTCCGACATCGGAAAGGAGTTCTGCGAGAACGAAAAGGTGCGCAAGCTCAGCTTCACCGGGTCCACCGACGTCGGTCGCATCCTGATGCGCCAGGGTGCGGACCAGATCATGAAACTAGGTTTCGAGCTCGGCGGCAACGCGCCGTTCATCGTGTTCGACGATGCCGATATCGATGCGGCCGTCGAAGGGGCGATGATTTCCAAATATCGCAACAACGGCCAGACATGCGTGTGCGCGAACCGCCTCTACATACAGGCAGGCGTGTATGATGAATTCGCGCAGAAGCTGTCCGAGAAGGTCGCGAGCATGAAAGTCGGCGATGGCTTTGAGGAAGGTGTGTCGGCCGGACCGCTGATCGACGCCGACGCGCAGGACAAGGTCGAGGATCATATAGCGGACGCACTGTCCAAGGGCGCGACGGTCGCGCTCGGCGGTAAGCGGGATGCCCGCGGCGGCCTCTTCTTTCAGCCGACAATCCTTACGGGTGTCACCAGTGCGATGAAGGTGGCGCGCGAGGAGACATTCGGGCCCGTAGCGCCGCTCTTCCGGTTCGAAACTGAAGAAGAGGTCATCGCGCTCGCAAATGACACCGAGTTTGGCCTCGCATCCTATTTCTACGCGCGCGACCTGAGCAAGGTTTTCCGTGTCGCCGAGGCGCTCGAATATGGAATGGTGGGTATCAATACGGGCCTGATTTCTACTGAAGTGGCACCATTTGGCGGCATAAAGCAGTCCGGCCAGGGCCGGGAAGGATCCAAGTACGGGATCGAGGACTATACCGAACTCAAATATCTGTGTCTTTCGATCTGACTGGAGCGGTGTGCCGGCGCTCGATCCGGCAGATGGAGAACTGAATGTCTTCGCAATTCCTACCGGTGCCTACGCCGGAGACGCAGCATTTTTGGGAAGGATGCAAGGCGGGGGAGCTCCGGCTCCAGCGCTGCATCGCCTGCGAGGAGAGCTATTTCCCGCCGCGTCCCTTCTGTCCCAAATGCGGCAACCGCGAGGTTGAGGTCTACAAAGCCAGCGGCAAGGCGATCCTATGGTCGTATGTGATCAATCACCTGCCGCGCGCCGATTTCGGGACCGAACCCTATGCCATCGCCGTGGTGAAGCTGGACGAAGGTCCGACGATGATGACGAACATCGTCGAGTGCCCGCAGACACCCGAAGCGCTGCGGCTCGATATGCCGCTGCAGGCTTCGTTCGGTTTCGCGCCTGCGAGGCCGTAACCCCCATGAAGCAAAAATCCGTAGCCGTAGTCGGCGCCGCTGAAACGACGAAGATGGGCAAGATTCCGGACGTATCAGTGCTCGGCCTCCATGCCGACGCAGCGCTCAACGCCCTGGCCGACGCTGGCTTGAGGCCTTCCGATATTGATGGTGTGGCAACCGCGGGCGTAAGCCCGGTCGAACTGGCATATTATCTCGGCATCAAGCCAGTCTATGCCGACGGTACGAGCGTCGGCGGCTGTTCCTTCATGATGCATGTCCGCCACGCGGCCGCAGCCATCAATGAAGGCCTCGCGACGACGATCCTGATCACGCATGGCGAATCCGGTCGCTCGCGGGTTGGCACCAGCAGCTTCAGCCCTCCGCCGTCGAGCCTGGCGGACCAGTTCGAGAAGCCGTTCGGGACGACCGGTCCTGCCAGCACCTTCACCCTCCCGGTTCTGCGATATCTCAAAGCCCGGGGCTACAGGGTCGAGGATCTCGCCAATGTCGCTGTCATCCAGCGTGAATGGGCCGCCCTCAATCCGCGCGCCAGCTTCAGGGATCCGCTCACGATAGACGATGTGCTCAAGTCGAAAATGGTCGCCTGGCCCTATACCAAGCTTATGTGCTGCCTGGTGACCGATGGCGGCGGCGCCCTAATTCTCACCTCGGCCGAGCGGGCCCGCGATTTTCCGCAGAAGCCGGTCTATGTCCTCGGCACGGGTGAGAGCGTCGAGACGCCGATGGTGTCCCAGATGTACGACTTCACCTCGTCCACCGCGTTCAGGCTTTCCGGCAAGAAGGCGTTCGACGAGGCAGGCATCAGCCACGCCGATGTCGATCACCTTATGATCTACGACGCCTTTGCCCACCTGCCTCTCTATGGCCTCGAAGATCTAGGTTTCGTGAAGCCGGGCGAGGCGGCGGCGTTCATCAACGAACGCAACACGGCCATTGGCGGAAAGCTCCCGGTGAACACCAACGGTGGTGGGCTAAGCTACATGCATTCCGGCATGTACGGTATGTACGCCATGCAGGAGAGCATCCGGCAGCTGCGCGGAACGGCAGCCGCCCAGGTGCCTGACGCGACCATTAGCGTCAGCCATGGCGTGGGCGGCATATTCTGGGCGGCCGGGACGGTGATCTTTTCGAACGAAGCGCCTTAGCCATGCCGGTCTTTGGACCTTTGGCGTCTCCAACTGCCGCCATTCGCCGCCGACAGGCAGGGCCAAATGGATTTGGTCTCGACGTCCCCGCGAACTTTTTACCGTGATCGAGAGCCCGAGACGGTTGATGGCGGCAGGACGCGGACAGTGGTGAGCCGGTCGGGGGAAGATCGCCCAGCCGCAGCTGACGAGGCAATGGACGGCGGATTTCGCGCGCTGTTCGCTGCCCAGGCGCGTAGCGAAGCCAGCCTTGGTGAATCCATGCTCGCGCCCGTTCCGCTGGGCGAGCGTCGCGCGCGCTATCGCGCGCAGCGTCAGGGGCAGGATAGCCGTCCGCCGGATGGCGTCTCAGTCCAAACTATCCAGCTTCCGGGAGGCGACGGCAGGCTGAGTGGTCGCTTGTACGTCCCTGACGGTGTGGCAATGCCGTCGCCTGCCTTGATCTATTTCCACGGCGGCGGTTTCGTAGTCGGCGATCTTGATACCCATGATGGCCTCTGCCGGCGTTTGGCGATTGGTGCAGAGTGCCGCGTGGTCGCGATCGACTATCGGCTCGCGCCGGAACATCCGTTTCCAGCGGCCCATGACGACGCGCTGGCAGCAACGCGATGGTGCTTCGACCATGCCGAAGCGCTTGGCGCGAACCGGCGACGGATCGCGGTTGGCGGCGATTCCGCCGGGGCCAATCTCGCGGCTTCCACCGCCAACGCGCTGGCGGACGACCCAGCCCGTCGTCCTGTTTTTCAGATGCTCCTGTACCCTGTAACTTGGCCCGATACCCCGACGGCGTCGCGGGACCTGCTGGACGGGCCGGTGCTGACGAAGGCCAATCTGGCGTGGTTCGCCGAATGCTTGAACTTCCGTGGGCACAGCGGAGCAGCCCGTACCGAACTTAGTCGTGCCCGACATAAGGATTCACCGCCAGCGCTGGTGGTGACAGCGGGTCATGACCCGCTGAGAGACGAGGGTCGTGCTTTTGCCGAGCGTCTCGTGGCGCACGGTATCGCAGTCGATCACATCGAGTTCGGCGCGCTCCCACACGACTTCTACATCATGCCCGACGTGTCCCCCGCGGTGCCGCGCGCCATCGCGCTGACGGTCGAGCGATTACGGGACGCTCTTCGGTGAGGGCGCGCGACATCACATGCATTCAAAAAAGGACGATTAATGCCGATCTATTATCCCGATATCCTTGACCAGATCACAGAACCGGAGGTCTTCAGCTACACGGACAAGGACGTCATGCTCTACGCGCTCGGCATCGGATTCGGCGGCGACCCGCTGAACGAGGCAGAACTCCCTTTCGTGTACGAGAAGGGGTTGAAAGTTGTCCCGACGGCTGTGAGCGTCCTTGCGCCGCCGCTCAGCCGGCTCCAGCCCGCCCAGCGCAAGGCCGGTCACCGCGAGAGCGTTCCCAATGCGCTGATGCTGGTGCACGGTGAACAGAAAATCGAATTGCACCGGCCGCTGCCGGCTTCGGGAACCTTTACCGTGCAGGTCGGGACCGTGGCCGCGTTCGATAAGGGTGATAAGGGCGCGGTCGAAATCCGCGAAACAACCTGGACGGATGAAGCCGGCGAACTGGTCGCCACTTTGACGAGTTCGGTCTTCCTACGGGGCGATGGCGGGTTTGGTGGTCCGTCCGATGGCGCGCCTGTGCCGCATGCCGTTCCTGACCGCGCGCCTGACCTCACCGTCTCCATTTCAACCCGGCCGGACCAGGCTCTCCTCTATCGCCTGACCGGTGATCGCAATCCGCTGCATTCCGACCCTGAGAGCGCTAAGCGTTCGGGCTTCGACCGGCCCATTCTCCACGGGCTATGCACGTACGGTATTACATGTCGCGCCGTGCTCCAGGCGATCACCGATTATGATCCCGACCAGATCCTGAGCCATCAGGTTCGGTTTTCAGCGCCTGTATTCCCGGGCGAGACCATCAGCGTCGACCTTTGGCGGGACGGCAAAGAAATCTCGTTTGAAGCGCGTGTGGCTGAACGCGGTGTTACGGTCGTCAAGAACGGACTGACAGTCCTGCGATAGCATATGGCGCGATAGGGGCTCTTCCTTACGGACTGAGGGGGGGACCAAACCGCGCGAACAAACCCCACGGGGGAGGAATAAGATGAAAGCTGCTGTCCTGCGCGAAGTGCGCACACCGCTCCAGATCGAAGACGTGCAGATCGCCAAGCCCGGGCCGCACGAGGTGCTTATCCGGACCAAGGCTGCGGGTCTCTGCCATTCCGACCTCCATTTCATGGAAGGTTCCTACGCGCATGCCCTGCCTGCCGTGCTCGGGCACGAGAGCGCGGGCATCGTCGAGGAAGTCGGCGCGGAGGTCAGGACGGTGAAGCCGGGCGATCATGTGATCACCTGCCTGTCGGCATTTTGCGGCCACTGCGAGCATTGCATCACGGGTCATCTGAGCCTGTGTCAGTCGCCCGACACCAAGCGGGACGACACCGATGCACCCCGGCTCGCCCAGGCCGGGGCGCCGCTACCGCAGTTCCTCAATCTCTCGGCCTTTGCCGAACAGATGCTCGTCCATGAGCATGCCTGTGTCGCAGTGCGCAGAGACATGCCTTTCGACCGGGCAGCGCTGATCGGGTGCGCGGTCATGACGGGGGTCGGTGCCGTCATCCATACCTCGCATGTTCGCCCGGGGGAAACCGTGGCGGTCATCGGCTGCGGCGGCGTCGGTCTGTCAGCCCTGAACGGCGCGGCGATTGCCGGCGCTAGCCGGATCATCGCAATCGACATGGGCGC
Organism: Sphingobium sp.; assembly: GCA_039934655.1. GTDB lineage: Bacteria > Pseudomonadota > Alphaproteobacteria > Sphingomonadales > Sphingomonadaceae > Sphingobium. Next base: position 2,493 of record JBDTLS010000046.1, on the reverse strand, counting down.
AGCGAAAGAAGGCTTGGCCAGGGAGGTCGGCGCCACAGACTTCATCGATGCCTCGCAGACCGACCCGGTAGCCGAAGTCCTTGAGATCACAAAAGGGGGTGTCCACCATTCCTTCGAGGCAATCGGCATTGCCAGCACCGTGGAACAGGCCTTCGGCATGATCCGTCGCGGTGGCACGGCCAATATAATCGGCATGATACCGCCGGGCGTAAACATATCCCTCCCGGGCGCGGCGTTCCTGGGGGAGAGGCGGATCCAGGGTTCCCTTATGGGTTCAAACCGCTTCCCGGTCGACATGCCCCGACTGGTGGACTTCTACCTGTCGGGGCAGCTGAAGCTGGATCATCTCATTTCGCAGCGGATTCGTCTTGAGGATGTGAACCAGGGATTCGCAGACATGAAGGCCGGTGGCCTGGCGCGGTCCGTCATCATCTTCGACTGAAACAGGACAGGGCCACGATAGCGGCGCGATGGACGAATGACGGCGGGCGAACAGTGAGGGGCCGTCCTGCGATACCCGTGCAAGAGGCCTTCAACCCGCCAACAGGCGCCAGTCGGCCAGTGTGTATGCGGCGGTCAGGTTCACCAAAGGATGTCGTCCCGGAGGGCACTGTCCTGATCGGCCAGCCGCTCGGGCAGCGGCACACCGACGGGACTCTCGAGCGCCGCATGCGTCATTCTCGTGCCTAACCGGATCGGAACGACCGACACAATCGCTCAGGCCGCCCGCCTTGGCACGGGCCTTGCTTAGGGTGAAATGCTTCGCCCGTCATGGCGAAGATGCATTTGATCGTGGCGCGCTTCAGTCGCGCAAACCGTAAGCGCGCAGGCGCGGTACTAGGGAGAGCATAATGGGACTTCTCGACGGCAAGGTCGCCATCATCACGGGTGCGGGCGGCGGCCTTGGCGCAGCGTACGCCAAGCTTTTTGCTGCGGAAGGCGCCGCGATCGTTGTCAATGACCTCGGCGCTGCACGCGATGGTTCAGGTCCCGACGCCAGCACGGCAGCGCAGGCGGTCGTGGACGAGATTGTCGCCGCCGGGGGCCGCGCGGTCGCCAACGGCGACGATGTCTCCACGATGCAGGGTGGCGAGAATATCCTGAAGGCGGCCCTCGATAATTTTGGCCAGGTCGATATCCTGATCTGCAACGCCGGAATTCTGCGGGACAAGAGCTTTCCGAAGATGAGCGAGGAAGACTGGGACCTTGTCGTTAAGGTTCATCTAAAGGGCACCTATTGCTGCACCCTGCCAGTGTGGAAGTGGCTCAAGGATAACGGCAAGCCGGGCGTCATCATCATGACGTCCTCGACGACGGGGCTTTACGGCAACTTCGGACAGGCGAATTATGGTGCGGCCAAGGGTGGCATCTATAGCTTCATGCGCGTTCTTTCGATCGAAGGGCGCAAGAGCGGCATTCGCGTTATGGGGCTGGCGCCGGGCGCTCTTACCCGGATGACTGCGGATCTCGGCTATCCCGAGAACCCGCTTCGCTTGCCCGAGAACATAGCGCCTGCCGTGCTGTTCATGGCGTCGGACCTCGCCGCGGACCATTCCGGCAAGGTATTGTCCGTCTCGTCGCAGGGCGTCGCAGAAGTGAAGATGGTGCAGACTGAGGGTTTCCGTCCTGACAAGCCCTATACGGCGCAGGAACTGGCCGACCACGCTGCGTCTATATTCTTCGGGATTGACTAAAAGCAGAACGGAACGGCCAAGTCTGTGATCTCTCCGTCCCCGCTATCCCTGTTCAGGGTGACGGAGGCGGGGAAATCCCTGGTTTTCGCTTATATTGTGACAGGCATGCAGTTCGCGCAACGTGAGGGCGCCGCTTTTGATAGACGGGGTCAGACGAGGGTGGAGAGGGACACAGTGACAGACGTAATCAGCGACCGTGATACGCTGTACGATCGTCTGGATCGTGCAGCGCAGTCAGGCATGACTCTCTCGGTCTGGGCCGCGCGCCAGCCGGAGCGGATCGCCGTGTATGACCCGAATGGACGGACGCGATCTTTTGCGGACCTGAACGGAAATGCAAACCGGCTGGCCAAGTTGTTGCGGGCGCGGGGCCTGAAGGCCGGAGATGCTCTGGCCCTCATCTGTTCGAACCGCGCCGAGTTTGCCGAAGTCCTTGCCGCGACGCTGCGGACCGGTATCCGAGTGACGCCGGTGAATTGGCATCTGACCGCCGAGGAGATTGCCTTCATCGTTCGTGACTGTGATGCTAAGGCCGTCGTGGCAGACGCGCGCGTCGCCTCGGCTCTTGCGCTGGCGATCGCAGACTGCCCCGAGGTGAGCGTCCGGCTGGCCGTCGGCGGAGCAATCGCGGGCTTTCAATCCTATGACGCGACCCTGGCGCCCTTGGACGGATCTGATATTTCCGATCCCCTGCTGGGCAATATCATGTTCTATACGTCCGGCACGACCGGACGACCCAAAGGCGTTCTGCGGGCCGTGGCGCTCATAACTCCGGCGCGCTCCTATACCGAAAAAGGCT
>JBDTLS010000045.1:0-14505 GCA_039934655.1 Sphingobium sp. | reverse complement strand
CCTACCACAACCAGAATGGCGGAAATGAGGATTTCCGGTCACGCCGCTGGCAATCAATACCGTCACAAAGGGATATATATGAGATTCGACTAGTGCCATTGCACGCGACTGCCGCCCAAATGCTGACCTTCGGACAGGTTCTGGATCGGAACAAGGGTATCGGCCCCGGCTTCGATTTTCTGCGCATTGGGTTGGCGCTCACGATTGTGGCGACACACACGCTCATGTTGACCGGCAATGCCGACCTGCTCAATCAAACGCCGTTCTGGTTTTTGAAACTTGGTCTGGTGCCGATGTTCTTTGCGCTGGTCGGATTTCTCGTCACCGCTTCGGGGCTGCGCCTTTCGCTCAAGAACTTCCTGATCAATCGCGGCATTCGGATCATTCCTGCGCTTGGCGTTGATGTCTTGGTCTGTGCGCTGATCCTTGGCCCTCTGGTCACAACCGTCGCGCTGTCCGATTATTTCTGCAGTCCTTCCTTCTATTCTTATTTCCTGAACATCCTCGGCTTCATCCACTACAAACTGCCCGGCGTGTTTGATTATTACCCGGATTCAAAGGTGAATGGCGCGCTGTGGACCGTGCCATATGAAATTCTCTGCTATATTTTCATCTCGCTGCTGATCTTTCTGCGCTGGCTGAGCAGCGCGGCGAAGGTCATCGCTGTGACGCTGGCCTATTGGGGCTTTGGCGCGCTGATGGCCGCAACTGGCGCCCCGGATCACCTGCCCCATATGGTCGGTAAGATCATCGAGGTGGTGTTCATCAGCAATGGCGCACGGATCGTGACGGCGTTCCTGATCGGCATTGTGCTGTATCAATTGCGCGCTCATATTCCTTACAGCAAGAGGCTCTTCGTGCTGTCGATCTCGATTTGCCTGTTCACCGCCGGCACGCACCAGACGCAGTCGCCCTATCACATATTCTACTCGGCACTGCTGTTGCCCGCGCTCGCCTATCTGACGATATTCATCGGCCTGACCCGCGTGCCCATCCCGCAATATTTTCACAAAGGGGATTATAGCTATGGCATCTATCTGTACCATTATCCCTTCATCCACCTGATCATCATCAACTTCTGGGATATATCGCGCACGCCGGTGTGGGGTGCGCTGTTCACTTATGCGCTTATCGTGCCGATGATATTGGGCGTGTCCTACATTTCCTGGCGCTTTATCGAGAAGCCGACACTGGCGATGCGCAAGAAGTTCTCGTACGTCGCGCGGGTCCGCGATCTGGGCGACAGTACCGAAACGAAACCGCCAGCGGCTGCGCCCATCCCCCTCCAGCCAGCGACAGGCAACACCGCATAATGAGCGGAAAATATTCGCCGCGCTGGCAATTGTCTATTTACGCGCTTGCGCTAGATTGGTGGAATGGAGAGCGAAAATTATATCTGGGAACGGGTATATAATCACCCGGTAGCCTGGAACCAGAGCTTTACGCCTTTGTCCCTGCCCGACATGCTGATGGCGAGCGCCAGCGCGCATCCCGATGCGCCGCTGGTCGATTTCATGGGCCGTAAATATAGCTATGCGCAGGTGCTGTCCGGCGCACGGCATGTTGCGTGCGGATTGATAACAATGGGCGTCAAACGCGGCGACCGGATCGGGCTATATCTGCCCAATGTGCCGCATTATGTGGCCGCTTATTACGGCATCATGCTGATCGGTGCGACGGCGGTAAATTTCTCACCGCTCTATACCGTGGACGAGCTGACCCATCAGGTCGAGGACAGCGGCACATCCCTGCTCTTCACACTTTCGGCCAAGGCGCTGCTGCCCAATGCGCTCGCGGTTCTGAACCAGTCGAGCCTCAAGCATCTGGTCGTGGGGTCGATTGCCGGTGGTTTGCCGATGGGCAAGTCCCTCCTCTACCGCGTCTTTCACGGGGATGAAGCCGTCGAACGTCCCGATGACCCACGCGTCACGGCGTTTTCGGCGTTGATCGCCAATGACGGTGTGTGCCCCCCGGTTACGATTGACCCGCTGAACGACATCGCTTTGTTGCAATATACCGGCGGCACCACGGGCACACCCAAAGGCGCGATGCTGACCCACCAAAATCTCACCGCGAATGCCCGGCAAACCGCGATGCTCGATCCGTGGCGTGGCGAACCTGACCGTGTCATAGGGGTGTTGCCGCTGTTTCATGTGTTCGCCAACACCTGCGTCCTCAACCGCACGATATCGATGGGTGGCGAGATCATCATGTTGCCACGCTTCAATGCGGGGCAAGTGCTGGAGGCGGTGGAACGTACCCAGGCGACGGCGCTCCCCGGCGTGCCGACCATGTTTCAGGCGCTGCTCGATCATCCCAAAATCGGCAGCACCGATTGCACATCGCTACGCGCATGTGTTTCAGGCGGTGCGCCGTTGCCGCTTTCGGTAAAGGAAAAATTCGAGGCTTTGACCGGCGCGCGCGTCATCGAAGGCTATGGCCTGACCGAAAGCAGCGGTGCGGTGTCGTCCAACCCCTATGATGAGCGCAACCGCACCGGGACAATCGGCCAGCCGATCCCCGGAACCCGCGTCAAACTGGTGGATCGCGAAGATCCTTCCCGCCCTGCCCCACCGGGCGAGCCGGGAGAAATCGTCTTTGCCGGGCCACAGGTCATGCGCGGGTACTGGCAACGGCCCGAAGCCGATGCGGAGGTCTTCATCGGGGAATTCCTGCGCACCGGCGATGTGGGAACAATCGATGCGGACGGATATATCCGCGTTGTCGATCGCCTGAAGGACATGATCGCGGTTGGCGGATTCAAGGTGTTCCCCAGCCAGATCGAAGCGATACTCTATCGTCATCCCGATGTGCGCGAAGCCATCGTGATCGGCATACCGGACGCTTATCTGGGCGAGAAGCCAAAGGGGTTCGTATCGTTGCAAGTCGGGGCCAGCTTGTCTGGCGAGGCGATCAAGGAATGGGCCAACGCCCAACTCGGCAAGCATGAACGGCTGTGCGATGTTGCCATTCGTGCCGAGCTGCCCAAGACCCTCGTCGGCAAATTATCACGCAAGGAACTGGTCGCCGAGGAAAGGGCGAGGGCGCAGCAGGCTTCCGGCACATAGCTTTCGGCTATGACCGCTCTTTCGTATTGCGCGCATAACGTATAGGAAGAAGCATTGTTCAAATAGAAGCGAGCGTCGCCATGCCCCGCCAAATCGATGTAGAAGCGTTATGTGCCGAAAAAGGGCTGCGTATAACCGACCAGCGCCGCGTGATCGCGCGGGTGCTGTCAGAGGCCGAGGATCATCCCGACGTCGAAAAACTGCATGAGCGCGCCTCGGCCATCGATGCGGGGATTTCGATTGCCACCGTGTATCGTACCGTCCGTCTGTTCGAAGAGGCGGGCATATTGGAACGACATGATTTCGGCGATGGTCGCGCCCGCTATGAAGCGGCACCCGAAGCGCATCATGACCATCTGATCGACGTGGAGACGGGCAACGTCATCGAATTCGTTGACCCGGAACTGGAACAATTGCAGCGCCAGATCGCCGAAAAACTCGGCTTTCGGCTCGTTGATCATCGCATGGAACTATATGGCGTGTCGATCGACCGCAAAAGCTGAGACGGAATGACGATGCTGCGGCGCTGGCGTCGGCTGGCGGCATTAATAGGCAGTTTGCTAATCTGCCTGCCCTTGCATCTGGTCTGGAAGCTGCTGCGTCGCCATTCACCGTGGCCGCACATTTTCTTCGGCCTTGCGGCGCGCAGTGTCGGCGCGCGGGTTTCCACGAGCGGCGTACCGCGCACGCATGATGTGTTTTTCGTGTGCAACCATGTCAGCTGGATCGACATATTGGCGATGGGCGGCGCGACTGGCACGGCGTTCATCGCGCATGATGGCATCGCGCGCTGGCCCATCGTGGGCTGGCTAGCAGCGCAGAATAACACGATTTTCGTGGCGCGGGAGCGACGGCATGGCGTGGGAGAGCAGCTCAACACCCTGCGGGAGGCGCTGATGCGGCATCAGAGCGTTGCGCTGTTCCCCGAAGGCACAACAAGCGATGGCGCGACCCTGCTACCGTTCAAACCCGCGTTATTCGCCGGATTGATGCCGCCGCCGCGCGATCTCGATATCCAGCCAGTGTTCATTGATTATGGAGCGGCTACATCCGACATCGCGTGGTATGGTTCTGAGCCGGCAGGCACCAATGCGTGGCGCCTGCTTGCGCGCAAGGGACCATTGCCAATAACGCTGCATTTCCTTGATCCGTTCGACCCGGAACACCTGCCGGATCGCAAGGCGGTGGCCGCCGAAGCACGAAAAAGAATCGACAGCGCCCAGAATGATTGCACGAATGCTTTCAGGAATGCTTTCGCGCAGACAGATGCGCCTGTATAGTCGGGCCAATGAATCGCGAAACGCCCAAGACTCCACCCAAAACCTACCACGTCAAATCCTTTGGCTGTCAGATGAACGTCTATGACGGCGAACGCATGGCGGAGATGCTGGGCGCCCAAGGCATGACGGCGGCGGACGACGCACTCAGCGCCGATATGGTGGTGCTCAACACCTGTCACATTCGCGAAAAGGCCGTCGACAAGGTGTATTCCGACATCGGCCGGTTGCGCCGGGACGATGGCAGCCGCCCGATGATCGCGGTGGCGGGCTGCGTCGCGCAGGCCGAAGGCGCCGAAATCAGCCGCCGCGCGCGCAGCGTCGATATCGTCGTCGGGCCGCAAGCCTATCACCGCCTGCCCGAATTGATCGGCAAAGCGATGCGCGGCGAAGAGGCGCTCGACACCGACATGCCCGCCGCGTCCAAATTCGGCGCGCTGCCGGGACGCGCGAAACAAGCGCGGCCCACGGCGTTCCTGACCGTGCAGGAAGGGTGCGACAAATTCTGCACCTATTGCGTGGTGCCCTATACGCGTGGCGCGGAGATCAGTCGGCCGTGGGCCGCGATCATCGACGAAGCCAAGGCGCTGATCGATGGCGGCGCGCGCGAAATCACGCTGCTGGGGCAGAACGTCAACGCATGGACCGGCGAGGATGTCGCGGGCACATTGCGCGGCCTCGATGGCCTGATCCGCGCGCTCGACACGCTGCCGGGGCTGGAGCGTATCCGCTACACCACCAGCCATCCCAACGACATGACCGACGGGTTGATACAGGCGCATGGCGACGTCGCCAGGCTGATGCCGTTCCTGCACCTGCCCGTGCAGTCCGGTTCCGACCCGATCCTGAAAGCCATGAACCGCAGCCACACGCGGGACAGCTATCTGCGCCTGCTCGACAAGGTGCGCGCCGTGCGTCCCGACATTGCCTTGTCCGGCGACTTCATCGTCGGCTTCCCCGGCGAAAGCGACGCGGATTTTGAAGCGACGCTGAGCCTCGTGCGCGAAGTGCGCTATGCAATGGCCTATTCGTTCAAATACAGCCCCCGCCCCGGCACCCCGGCGGCGGATATGAACCACCAGATCGCCGAACCGCTCATGGTCGAGCGCCTTGCCCGGTTGCAGGATGCAATCAACGCCGAGCAGCTCGCCTTCAATCAGGCGAGCGTCGGCACGCGCACCTCGATCCTGCTGGAACGAGCCGGGCGCCACGCCGGGCAACTGGTGGGCAAGACACCCCATCTGCAATCGGTGCATGTGCTCGCCGCAGAGTCGCAATTGGGCGACATGATCGAAGTAGATATCGTAAGTGCTGGCCCGAATAGTCTGGCCGGAGAACTTGTAAGGAGGAAAGCTGCTTGACCCCATTTTCCATCGCTACACCATGTTTCCAATCAATCACGGTGAGAGAAGGAGGGCAGCTTTAATGTCGAAAAAACATGTCCGCGCCGAACCGGGCGAGCGCGCCCGCATCGAGGTGATGTTCGACAAGCCGCATTTGCTGGGCACCGTGTTCGGGCAGTTCGACCAGAATCTCGTCGCCATCGAAAACCGGCTGGGTGTATATATCGCTGCACGCGGCAACAAATTGCAGATCGAGGGCATAGCCGAAGCCGCCGCCCGCGCCCGCGATGTGCTGACCGGCCTGTATAACCGTGTGCAGTCGGGGCAGGAGATTGACGCAGGCGCGGTCGATGCCGTCATCGCCATGTCATCGGAACCGACGCTCGACGGGATCATCCGCCATGATGTGGCCACCCCGCCGACCATCATGATCCGCACGCGCAAGAAGACCATTGTGCCGCGCTCGGCCATGCAGGTTACCTATATGGAGGAACTGGCGCGGCAAGACATCATCTTCGCTTTGGGTCCGGCGGGCACCGGCAAGACCTATCTTGCGGTCGCGCAGGCGGTGAGCCAGCTTATTACGGGGAGCGTCGATCGCCTGATCCTCTCCCGCCCTGCGGTGGAAGCAGGTGAGCGGCTCGGCTTCCTGCCTGGCGATATGAAGGAAAAGGTCGATCCCTATCTGCGCCCAATCTACGACGCGCTCTACGACACGCTCCCCGCCGAACAGGTGGAGCGACGCATCGCCAGTGGCGAGATCGAGATTGCCCCGATCGCCTTCATGCGCGGGCGCACGCTCGCCAATGCCTTCATCGTGCTGGACGAGGCGCAGAACACGACCATCGCCCAAATGAAGATGTTCCTGACCCGGTTCGGCGAGAACAGCCGCATGGTGATCTGCGGCGATCCCAAGCAGGTCGATTTGCCGCAACCCGGCGTTTCGGGCCTTGCCGATGCGGTCGGGCGGCTGGAGGGAGTCGAGGGCATCGCTGTGGTGCCGTTCGGGATAGCCGACGTCGTGCGTCACCCGATTGTGGGACGGATCGTGCAGGCTTATGAGGGGCCGGATGCTTGATATTGCCTTGCTGGGCGCGGAAGGCTGGCCCGCCGATGTGGAGTGGCAGGCATTGGCCGAACGGGCTGTACGAGCGGCATTGGTAGCATCCGATTTTACCGCAATAGCAACCAGCGCGGCCAGCGTCGAAATCTCGATCAAGCTCACTGACGACGCCGAAGTCCAGAGCCTCAACCGGGATTACCGGAACAAGGACAAGGCAACCAACGTATTGTCCTTTCCGATGCTGGACGGCGATGTCGCGACCGCACTTGCCGATGCAAACGCTGGCGAACTGATGCTGGGCGACATCGTCCTCGCGCAGGGCGTATGCGCCGTCGAAGCGCAGACCAAGGCCATCCTTATCGCGCACCATGCCACGCATCTGATTATACATGGCACTTTGCATCTGCTCGGCTTTGACCATATGGAGGACGATGAAGCGACCGAGATGGAAGCGATTGAGGTGACGGCGCTGGCCAGCCTTGGCATCGCCAATCCATATACCGAATTAACAGGGGAACAGAACTAGTCATGGCTGACGATAGCCCATCGCCTTCGAAAGATGCGGACAGTAGCACCGAAGGGGTAAGTATCTGGCAGGGCATCAAATCCCTGCTGTTCGGCCATGACGGCGACCAGACGCTGCGCCGCGAGATCGAGGAAGCCATCGACGAATATGATGGCGACGAAGACGAAAAGCAGAGCAAACCCACCAAGGGCGACCTGTCCCCGTTGGAGCGGCAGATGCTTCGCAACCTGCTCCATTTCAGCGAACACACGGTGGATGATGTTGCGGTGCCGCGCGCCGACATCATCGCGATCGAGGAAAAGGCGAGCTTTGCCGATCTCGTCGCGCTGTTCGTGGAAGCCGGGCACAGCCGCATTCCGGTGTATCGCGACACGCTCGACACGATTGTCGGCATGATCCACATTCGCGATGCGTTCGCGATCCTCGCCGATGCCAATCCCCCGCCCAAGACGCTGACCGCCCTGATCCGCCAGCCGCTCTATGTGCCGGAAAGCATGGGCGTGCTCGACCTGATGGCGGAAATGCGCGCCAAGCGCACCCACCTCGCCATCGTGCTCGATGAATATTCGGGCACCGAAGGCTTGCTGACGTTCGAGGATCTGGTCGAGGAAATCGTCGGCGATGTCGAGGATGAGCATGACGATGCGCCCGAAGCGATGCTGATCGCGCTCGACGATGGCCTGTGGGAAGCCGACGCCCGCGCCGAGCTGGATGACGTCGCCGAGGAAATCGACGCGAAACTCGCCGAGGTCGAGGAAGATGTCGACACACTGGGCGGCCTCGCCTTCGTCATCGCCGGGCATGTGCCGCAAAAAGGCGAGATATTACTGCATGTCGAGAGCGGCTGGCGCCTCGAAGTAATCGCCGCCGACCCCCGCCGCGTGAAGCGGTTGCGATTGCATCCGCCGAGGGTGAAGGGTGAGGGGGATGGAGAGTAGGGTTGGTTAGGCTCAGTTTGTGGTCCAAATTTAGTTGATTGCTTAATTGGTAGCTTTTCACTCAAATTCTAGAAACTGTTTCTCATACATCTTACCATATGCTTTTTTGGTTTGACAAAGTATTGTTCACTATTACGGCAACGCTAAAGCGATTTAGCATTTGACACCATTCTTGACTTGAATGCAAAAACCTAGGGGAACTTATTGATGTCTGATGAAGAAGGCTGGTTCGACGATTACGCCGTTGGAGACGACGAAGCGCAGATCGATGAGTATGATATCACGGCCTCGCCGAACGATTTTAATGTCCTAACCTTGTTTAGTTTCATCGAATCGGGCGCGGTTAAGATACCGGGATTTCAGCGCAATTTCGTCTGGGATCGCATACGGGCATCAAAACTGATTGAATCCTTGATCATGGGCATCCCCGTACCTCAGTTGTTCTTATACGAACAGGCTCGTAATAAATTTCTAGTGATCGATGGACAGCAGCGCTTAATGACCATCTACTATTTCATCAAACGCCGGTTTCCGAAGCGGGAAAGGCGGGTCGAATTGCGTACAATTTTTGATCAGCACGGCACGATTCCTCCAGAAATTCTTGCTAATGACGAATATTTCGAAAATTTCAAACTTAAGCTCTCTGAAAAGCTTCCGAACTCGAAAAACCGGTTTAACGGTCTAAACTATGAGACGCTCGGCGACTACAAGACGCAACTCGATCTCCGACCCATTAGAAATATCGTCGTGAAACAGAACTCGCCAAGCGATGACGATTCCTCAATCTATGAAGTCTTCAACCGCTTGAACACCGGTGGCGTAAATCTGCGCCCGCAGGAGATTCGAACCAGCATGTATCACTCTGAATTCTATGACATGCTGTACCGGGTGAATCAGAACAGGACTTGGAGAAGAATTCTAAAGGATGACGAGCCCGATATCCATATGAAAGATATTGAAGTCATGCTGCGTGGATTCGCAATGCTGATTGAGGGGCAAAATTATGCGCCATCACTCGTGCGGTTTCTCAACCAATTTTCACGACGCTGCGAAACTCATACACCCGAACAAAATACTTTATTGGAAAGTATTTTTATGACATTTCTTACCGCATGTGAGGATCTGCCAACAGATATCTTCATCAACACCCGAAATAACCGTTTCAATCTGGCGCTATTCGAAGCCACATTCGCGGCGGTTTGCAAAACTGCATTCGCGGAACGGCGAGAAGTGAACGGCAAAATCGATCCGGCGCAAATCGCGACCCTTTCGCTCGATCCAACATTCCTCAGCGCCTCGCAAGAAGGCACCACTAGGACCGCAAACGTAGAACTACGATTAAAGCAAGCCGAAGTCATCCTGACGGCCCTCTAAGATGGAGGTCGTAGATAATATTTACATCGACTTTCAGGACGCGGTTAGCGTCCTGAGGGATGCTAACCAGATTTCATTGCAAATCATGCTCGAAGCTAATCTTCGGAAGACCCTTTTGCTTAGTGCAGCAAGCTATTTTGAAGTGCGCTTGCAACGAGAAGTGCAAAGTTTCACCGACGAAGTCACATCCGGTAACGATCTCATTCGAACGCTCGTCCAGCAAAAGGCCGTAACCCGACAGTATCATTCTTGGTTCGACTGGGAAAAAAGTAACGCAAACAAATTCTTCGGGATGTTCGGAGCTACCTTTAAAGAACACATGGCAGTTCGGATTGCAGAGGATCAAGAACTGGCCACCAGCGTGAAGGCTTTTCTAACGATAGGAAACGAGCGGAACTCGCTCGTCCACTCAGATTACGCCAGCGTTTACATTGATCGGACGCCCGACGAAATTTATGCCCTTTACTTGTCAGCCAAACGGTTCGTCGAGGTTGTCGGACAGGAACTTAGGGTATGTTCCACAAACAATGCTGCGAAGCCACTAGATGAAATGTGACACTTCCTGCCTCAACCTCGAATGTATGATGCACAGCGGATTATCGCCCGTAAGCTGCCAGTCCTGTCCTCTCCCGCCCAATCCCAGCCACCCCATTTACGAGCCCCACCCTACCGCCGTTTCCCCTCCCCCTTCGTCGGCGCATGAAAGTCCGCTGGCTTGTTCGCGACCCATTCCAGAAAACGCGCAACCGCGTCCCGCTCCCGGATCGGCGCGGGTTCGGGTGGCAGGCGGCCGAGTTCGCTGGTGGTGAAATGCTGGTGGATGGTCTGGTGGCAAATCGGGTGCACGGGCACTTTGGCGCGGCCACCACGGCTTTTGGGGATCGGGTGGTGCCACTCGATCGCCGCTCCCATCGCCCGCTCGCATAGCCAGCAGGTCAGTTCGGGCGCGGCGGTTTCCTCCGGCTCCTCATAGGTTTCCCGGTTACGCGCCATGTGCGCTCGCCAGCATCTGCGCTCGGCTGCGCCATGCCTCGGCGAGGATCGACATGTCTGCCAATGCCTTAACCGCTGCCATATCCCGCTTTGCGCCGCCACCAATGAGCAGCGCGAAAATCCGCGCAATCGGCCATTGCGACAAGGGCCGCTCGATCAGCGTCATGGCCTCCCCCGCCTCTGCCACCCCCACGCGGATCACACGAAAATATATGCCGCAGCGGCCATTGGTGACGATGCGGGCGGTGATGCCCTTGCGCCCAAAATGCTGGTCGATTTTCCAGCACGGCTGGCGACCGTGGCTTACCTCCAGCACGCATGTCCCGAAAGCGAACTGATCGCCAAGGCAGATGTCCTGCTCCATGCCGCCCGTCGTCGCCAAATTCTCGCCAAACGCTCCGGGCGCGCTCAGCAACGGATGATCGCCGATGACCGATTGCCAGTACGGATAATGTTCTTGAGCGTAGAGATGCACCGCCTTGTCGGGGCCGCCGTGGTTAACAAGGTCCGCCTGTTCATCGCCCACAACGCCCAGCGCGGTTATCCGCACCGTCCCCGATAACGGCCGCTTCGCAATCGCGCTGGTCTTGCCATCGCCAAACGGCACGGCCTTGCCCGCCAACAACCCGGCAATATTGAGAGTTAATTCGACCATAAAGCCTGATGCCAGCCTGCGCGCGTTTTGAACAGTCCTCACGGCGATTTTACGCGCGGTTTCAGGGTGCGCTTGGCCTTTGGCAATGCCTCGGCTAAAGCCCGTGCATGGAAGCGAATAAACTGCGCGTCGCCCTGTTCAGCGGCAATTACAACTATGTACGCGACGGGGCCAATCAGGCGCTGAACCGGCTGGTCGATTTCCTGTTGCGGCAGGGTGTCACGGTGCGCGTCTATTCGCCGACCACCACGACGCCTGCGTTTCCGCCCACCGGCGACCTCGTCAGCACGCCCAGCCTGCCGTTTCCGGGCCGCCCCGAATATCGTGTGCCGCTGGGCCTTTCGCCGCGCCTCCGGCGTGACCTCAAGGCTTTTGCGCCCAATCTGGTGCATCTTGCCAGCCCCGATCCATTGGGTCATCGCGGATTGAGCTGGGCGCGGCGACGCGGCTTGCCGATCATTGCATCGGTGCATACGCGCTTCGAAACCTATCCGCGCTATTATGGTCTCGCGTTTCTGGAGCCGCTGGTCGAGGCGATGCTGCGGCGCTTTTACCGGCGATGTGATGCGATATTGGCGCCGTCCGAATCCCTTGGCCAGTTGCTGCGCGAGCAACGCATGAACTATGACGTGGGTATCTGGTCCCGCGGTATCGACGATCAGATATTCAGTCCGACCAATCGCGATGCGGAGTGGCGGACTGCGTTGGGGATAGCCGACGACATGCCGGTAGTCGGCTTTATCGGCCGGTTGGTGATGGAAAAAGGGCTGGACGTGTTTTCGGACACAATCGACGCGCTGCGCAAACGGCAGGTCCGGCATAAGGTCATTGTCGTGGGCGATGGACCGGCGCGAAGCTGGTTTCAGAACAGGTTGTCCGACGCCAGCTTTGTCGGGTTCCAGACCGGGGCCGATCTGGGCCGGGCGGTGGCGAGCATGGATGTATTGTTCAACCCGTCAGTCACCGAAGCATTTGGCAATGTCACGCTGGAAGCAATGGCGTGCAGCCTGCCCGTGGTGGCCGCGCGTGCCACGGGCAGTGAAAGTCTGGTGACCGACGGCGTCACCGGCCGCCTCATCCGGCCCGGTGCAATCGGCCAGTTTGCCGATGCGTTGCAACGCTATATCGAGGACGACCAACTGCGCCACGCCCACGGTGCCGCAGGTAAAGCGGTGGCGGATCGTTATCGCTGGGACAGCGTTAATCAGGCCATGCTCGATACCTATCTGCGTATAGTCGCCCAGCGCGAACGCGGCGCCCACGCTCCGCAATCAAGCCCGGTGCCGTGACAATATGACCGGGCTTTTCGGTCCAGATGACGGCGCGAACACCCCCGTCGATGCGCCATCCGATGGCCCGCTCGCGGATCGGCTGCGCCCGCAAGCCCTTGATGATGTCGTGGGCCAGGAACATCTGACCGGCCCAGATGGCGCGATCGGCAGGATGGTGGCGGCGGGCAAGCTCTCTTCCATCATATTCTGGGGGCCACCGGGAACCGGCAAGACCACCATTTCGCGTCTGCTCGCCGATGCCGTCGGTATGCGGTTTGAGCCGATTTCAGCCGTGTTTACCGGCGTTGCCGACCTCAAAAAACTGTTCGCTGCCGCGCGCGAACATGCCCGCGTTGGTACACGCACCTTGTTGTTCGTAGATGAAATTCATCGGTTCAACCGGGCGCAGCAGGACGGATTTTTGCCTTATGTCGAGGATGGCACGATCACGCTGGTCGGCGCCACCACTGAGAACCCGAGCTTTGAGCTGAACGCGGCCCTCCTCTCGCGCGCGCAAGTGCTGATCCTGCGGCGGCTGGATGCGGTGGCACTGGAAAAATTGCTGGCGCGCGCTGAAGCATTGATAGGCCGCGCCCTGCCCCTGACCCTTGAAGCGCGCGAGGCGCTGATCGCCAGCGCGGACGGCGACGGGCGCTTCCTGCTCAATCAGGCCGAAACATTGTTTTCGGTGGAGATCACCGATCCGCTCGATCCCGCCGCCCTTTCCGCCCTGCTGCACCGCCGCGTAGCGGTGTATGACAAGGATCGCGAGGGGCATTACAATCTCATCTCCGCCCTGCATAAATCGCTGCGCGGGTCCGATCCGCAGGCCGCGCTCTATTATCTGGCGCGGATGCTGGTGGCCGGAGAAGAACCTTTGTATGTGCTGCGCCGCATGGTGCGCTTTGCGAGCGAGGACATCGGCCTTGCTGATCCGCAGGCGCTGGTCCAGTGCCTTGCCGCCAAGGACGCCTATGATTTCCTCGGTTCCCCGGAAGGTGAGCTGGCAATCGTGCAGGCCTGCCTTTATCTCGCCACCGCGCCCAAATCTAATGCTGCGTACACGGCGCAAAAAGGCGCGTGGAAATCCGCCCGCGACACCGGGTCTTTGATGCCGCCTGCCAACATCCTCAATGCGCCTACCAAGCTGATGAAGGACATCGGCTATGGCAAGGACTATGCCTATGACCATGAGGCGGAGGACGGTTTTTCGGGCGACAATTACTGGCCGGAGGAAATGAAACCCGCGCAATTCTATACGCCGGCAGAGCGCGGTTTTGAGAAACGGATCGCCGAGCGCATCGCGTGGTGGAACGATTTGCGCGCAAAACGCAACTCGAAGTAAATCTCGGCATTTGCCAAGCGCCGTTCGCCTGCCTATCTGACAATCATGCCGATGAACCCACCGCCTGACATAGCCTCGCTCTCGCTCGCTGACATTGCGCGACTGGCAGCCGAAAAGCGCCTGCCGCCAGTAGAGAGCTGGAACCCCACGCATTGCGGGCATAGCGACATGCGTATTGCCGCCGATGGCACATGGTTTCATCAGGGATCGCCGATTGGCAGGATCGAGATGGTGCGGCTGTTCGCAACGATCTTGCGGCGCGAAGCGGATGGTTCCTATGTGCTGGTGACGCCCGTTGAAAAGCTCATCATTGATGTGGAGGATGCCCCGTTCATCGCCGTTGAACTGCGTAGCGAGGGTGAAGGGAAAACACGCAGCCTCGCGTTCCGGCTGAATGTCGGCGACATCGTCATCGCTGGCCCCGACCATCCGATCGATATCACCCAGACGCCTGATGGGCCGCGCCCGTATCTGCACGTTCGCGGTGGGCTGACCGCATTGATCGCGCGCCCGGTCTATTATGAGCTGGCCCATATCGCCATCGATGAAGTTCATGGGCACAGCAATGCGCCCGGCCTATGGAGCAACGACGCGTTTTTCCCGTTTGGCAGCGCCGCCTGATGCTCGACACACGTCTTCGGGGGTTGCTGGA
>JBDTLS010000044.1:0-14909 GCA_039934655.1 Sphingobium sp. | reverse complement strand
TCCGCTATATGAACGGCATGTTCCGGCAGCGGATTACCGACGGATGGCAAATGGAGCTGCCCGAAACATGGCTCGAACATGGCAATCCGTGGGAATTCGAGCGGCGGGAAAGCGCCTATCTGGTCGGCTTTGGCGGCGAAGTCGTGGGCGGCGATGATGGATCGGTTGTCTGGCATCCGGGTGAACAGGTCGAAGCGGTTGGCGTCGACACGCCGGTCGTCGGCTGGCGCGGCAAGCGCGTTAATACACTGCGGCTGTGGACGGCGCGATCGATCGACCCGATCCGCCTCGATGCGTTCAATGCGGGCGACCATAGCGGCGCGTTCGTCGATCAGGTGAAGGCCGAAAGCCTCGTCCGCGTGCTGTATCCGGCCGATTCCACCCCGGCGGGTCAGGAATTGCGGCTGCGTCAGGAGTATTTCTTCTCCTCCGCCTCGATTCAGGACATCGTCCGCCGCCATATCTATTATAACCACGACATCCGCACCCTGCCCGACAAAGCGGCGATCCAGCTTAATGACACGCATCCGGCGGTGTCGGTCGCCGAGCTGATGCGCCTGCTGATCGACCACCACGACCTTGATTTCAACGAGGCGTGGGACGTGACCCGCGCTACCTTCGGATATACCAACCACACATTACTGCCCGAGGCGCTGGAAAGCTGGCCCCTGCCGCTGTTCGAGCGATTGCTGCCCCGACATATGCAGATCGTCTATGCCATCAACGCCAAGCTGCTGCGCGAGGCGCACAAGAACGAAGCGATGGACGAGCAATCGATCTCGGCCATTTCGCTGATCGATGAAAGTGGCGAACGGCGTGTGCGGATGGCGAACCTCGCCTTTGTGGGATCACACAGCGTCAACGGGGTGGCGGCGCTCCACACCGATCTGATGAAGGCCACCGTCTTTTCCGATCTGCACAAGATGTTCCCGACGCGCATCAACAACAAGACCAATGGCGTCACGCCGCGCCGCTGGTTGCAGCAATGCAACCCCGGCCTTACGGCGCTGATTCGCGAGGCGATTGGCGATGGCTTTATGGATGACGCCGAAAAGCTGGTCGAGCTTGATAAGTTCGCGGCCGACGCGGTGTTTGGCGAACGTGTTTCGGCGATCAAGCGCGCCAATAAGGTGGCGCTGTCCAATCACCTCCAAGGGCTGATGGGGCTGAGCTTCGATCCCGACGCGCTGTTCGACGTGCAGATCAAGCGCATTCACGAATATAAGCGCCAGTTGCTTAACCTTGTCGAGACGGTCGCGCTTTATGACCAGATCAGGAGCCACCCGGAGCGGAACTGGACACCGCGCGTCAAGCTGTTCGGCGGCAAGGCGGCGTCGAGCTATCACAATGCCAAGCTGATCATCAAATTGTCGAACGATATCGCCCGCCGCGTCAACAGCGACCCGTCGGTCAGCGGGCTGCTGAAGGTGGCGTTTATCCCGAACTACAACGTCTCGCTTGCCGAGCGCATCATCCCGGCAGCGGACCTGTCGGAACAGATTTCGACCGCGGGCATGGAGGCTTCGGGCACCGGCAACATGAAATTTGCGCTGAACGGCGCACTGACGATCGGCACGCTGGATGGCGCGAACATCGAGATCAAGGACCGGGTCGGCGACGACAACATCGTCATCTTTGGCATGACAGCAGATGAAGTCGCGGAAAAGCGCGCCAACGGCTATGCCCCGCGCGACATCATCGAAGGATCGCGGGAGCTGCAACAGGCGATTTCGGCGATTGCCACCGGCGTTTTCTCACCGGACGACCCGGATCGTTACAGCGGATTGATGGGCGGCCTGTATGACCATGACTGGTTCATGGTCGCTGCCGATTTTGAATCCTATGCCGCTGCCCAACGCAGCGTCGATGCGCGCTGGTCCGACCAGAAGCAATGGCGCACATCCGCCATTCATAACATCGCACGGGTCGGCTGGTTCTCGTCCGACCGCACCATCAGTGAATATGCGCGTGAGATCTGGGGCGTGATGTGAAGCCATCTCGGCGCGCTTTGGAGGCTTTGCTGGATGGCACCCATGCCGATCCTTTCTCATTGCTCGGCATCCATGCCGGCCCGAATGGCACTTTCGCCCGCACCATCATACCCGGCGCCCTGACGGCGGACGCTTATGATCTGACCGGCAATAAACTGGGGCCTTTGACCCGGATTGACGAGCGGGGACTGTTTGAAGGCAATGTCGATGGGAAGCCCGGACCGATCAAATATCATGCGACCGGCGGCGGTGCAGAATGGTGGGTGACCGACCCCTATAGTTTTGGGCCGGTGCTCGGCCCGATCGACGATCTGCTGATCGCGCAGGGTACGCATTTCCGCCTGTTCGATAAGCTGGGCGCGCATCTGATCGACCATGAAGGCGCAAGCGGCGTACACTTCGCGGTCTGGGCACCCAATGCGCAACGCATCGCGGTGGTGGGTGATTTCAATGACTGGGATGGCCGCCGCCATTTGATGCGCAAGCGGCTCGACATCGGCGTGTGGGAGATTTTCATCCCCGACATCGGCATCGGCAAGGCCTATAAATTTCATATCGTCGGATCGGACGGCGCGCTGTTGCCGCTCAAAGCCGATCCCTTCGGCTTCGGGTCGGAGCTGCGGCCCGCCACGGCGTCAATTACCGCGCATCCCGGCAAAAACAACTGGGGCGATTCCGATCACCGCGCCTATTGGGCCTCGGTCGATCCGCGCCGCGTGCCGATTTCGATCTATGAAGTCCATGCCGGGTCATGGGACCGCGACGCGCATGGCTGGTTTTTGAGCTGGGACGCGCTGGCCGAAAAGCTGATCCCCTATGTCGTCGATATGGGCTTTACCCATATCGAGTTCCTGCCGATCAGCGAGCATCCCTATGACCCGAGCTGGGGGTATCAGACCACCGGACTGTATGCGCCATCCGCGCGCTTTGGCGATGTCGCCGGGTTCGCGCGGTTCGTCGATGGCGCGCACCGGGCCGGGATCGGCGTGTTGCTCGATTGGGTACCAGCGCATTTTCCCACCGACGCGCACGGCCTCGATCATTTCGATGGCACCGCGCTTTATGAGCATGACGACCCGCGCCTTGGCTTTCACCCGGACTGGAACACCGCGATCTACAACTTCGGGCGGCGCGAAGTGTCGAGCTTCCTCGTCAACAATGCGTTGTTCTGGGCCGAGAAATATCATGTCGATGGCCTGCGCGTCGATGCCGTCGCCTCCATGCTGTACCGCGATTATTCGCGCGAGGCCGATGCGTGGATTCCCAATGCCGACGGGGGCCGGGAAAATTGGGAAGCGGTCGCCTTCCTGCGCGCGATGAACAAGGCGATCTATGGCCAGCATCCCGGCGTGATCACGATTGCCGAGGAATCGACGTCATGGCCCGGCGTGTCCCAGCCCGTGCATGAGGACGGCCTCGGCTTCGGGTTCAAATGGAACATGGGCTTCATGCACGATACATTGAGCTATATGGCGCGCGATCCCGTTCACCGGCAACATCATCATAACGAGATTACCTTTGGATTGATGTATGCGTTCAGCGAGAATTTCGTGCTGCCGTTGAGCCATGACGAAGTGGTGCACGGCAAGGGATCGCTGATCGGCAAGATGCCCGGTGATGAATGGCAGAAGTTCGCCAACCTGCGCGCTTATTATGGGATGATGTGGGGCTATCCGGGCAAAAAGCTGCTGTTCATGGGGCAGGAGTTCGCGCAAGAGCGGGAATGGAGCGAGGAACGCGCGCTCGACTGGTATTTGCGTGAACACGCCCCGCATGAAGGCATCCGACATTTCGTGCGCGATCTCAATCGCCTCTATGCCGCCAGGCCCGCATTGCACGCCCGTGATTGCGAAGGCGACGGCTTTACCTGGCTGATCGCCGATGATGCCGCCAATTCGGTGTTCGCGTGGCTGCGCAAGGCGCCGGGCGCTGCACCCATCGCCGTCATCAGCAACATGACCCCCGCCCCGCGCGACGGCTATCATGTGCCCTTGCCCCATGACGGGAAGTGGCGCGAGATACTGAACAGTGACGCGGCGGTTTATGGTGGCAGTGGCACGGGAAATTGCGGCGAGATTCACGCGCAAGGCGGCGGCGCAACGATAACATTGCCACCGCTTTCGACGCTCATGCTAGAGTATCAGGCATGCTAGAGTATGAAGAATAGAACAACGGTCGATTTGGGGAGAGGAAAATGAAGGACAATTCCGGGCAACCGCTGGCACGCGAAGCGATGGCCTATGTACTGGCCGGCGGACGGGGCAGCCGCCTGCACGACCTGACCGATGCGCGCGCCAAACCCGCCGTCTATTTCGGCGGAAAATCGCGGATCATCGACTTTCCGCTGTCCAATGCGCTCAATTCCGGCATTCGCCGCATTGGCGTCGCCACCCAGTATAAAGCCCATTCCCTGATCCGCCATTTGCAGCGCGGCTGGAACTTCCTCCGCCCGGAACGCAACGAAAGTTTCGACATCCTGCCCGCTTCGCAGCGCGTGTCGGAAAGCCAGTGGTATGCGGGCACCGCCGACGCCGTGTTCCAGAATATCGACATCATCGAGAGCTATGCGCCCAAATATATGGTGATCCTCGCGGGCGACCATATCTACAAAATGGATTATGAGCTGATGCTGCAACAGCATGTTCGCGAAGGCGCGGATGTGACGGTGGGATGCCTCGAAGTGCCCCGCAGTCAGGCGAGCGCGTTTGGCGTCATGGCGGTCGATGAGGTCGACCGCATCACCGCTTTCGTGGAAAAGCCCGCCGATCCGCCCTGCATTCCTGGGCACCCCGACGTGGCGCTCGCGTCGATGGGCATTTATGTTTTCAACACCGATTTCCTGATCGAATTGCTCCGTCAGGATGCCAATACACCGGGGTCATCGCGCGATTTCGGCGGCGACCTGATCCCTTATGTCGTCAAGCACGGTAAGGCGGTGGCCCACCGTTTTTCCGCATCCTGCATCCGCGCGGCCGAAGAGATTGATGAATATTGGCGCGATGTCGGCACCATCGACGCCTATTGGGAGGCGAACATCGACCTCACCGACATCGTTCCCAAGCTGAATATGTACGACCGCGAATGGCCGATCTGGACCTATTCGGAAATCTCTGCGCCCGCCAAATTCGTGCATGATGAGGACGGACGGCGCGGCATGGCGATTTCTTCGCTCGTATCGGGTGGCTGCATCGTTTCGGGGTCGAGCGTATCGCGCAGCCTGTTGTTTACCGGCGTCAAAACGGGGAGCTTTTCATCACTGCACGAGGCGGTCATCCTGCCCAGTTGCAATATCGGGCGCGGCGCCAGCCTGAACCGGGTGGTGGTCGATCGCGGCGTGCGCATTCCCGAAGGGCTGGTGGTCGGCGAAGATCCGATCCTCGACGCCAAACGCTTTTACCGCACGGAGAGCGGCATCTGCCTGATCACCAAAGCGATGATCGAGCGGCTGCCCGCATGACCATCGCTGTGCTTTCGGTGGCGTCAGAGGCATGGCCGCTGCTGAAGACCGGCGGTCTTGCCGATGTGGTGGGCGCCTTGCCCGACGCGGTTGCGCCGCACGGCGTGAAAATGACCAATATGCTGCCGGGCTATCCCGCCGTGATGAATGCGATCGGTAAGGGCAAGGTCATCCACCGCTATGACAGCCTGCTCGGTGCCGGAGCGCAAATCCTTTATGCCAAGGCGCACAACCTGCTGGTGCTCGATGCGCCCGCCTTGTTCACGCGCGAAGCTGGCCCCTATGCCGATGCACAGGGACGCGACTGGGCGGATAACTGGCAGCGATTTGCCGCGCTCTCCCGCGCCGCCGCTGATCTCGCCAGCGGCGCGGTCAAAGGCCAGGCCTTTGACATATTGCACGCCCACGACTGGCAGGCAGCACTGGCGCCGGCCTATCTGCGCTATGGGGCAACAGGGGAACCTGCGGGAAATACACCCGTGCCGAGCGTGATGACAATCCACAACATCGCCTTTCAGGGCTATTTCGGGCCGGAAATCTTTCCCCGACTGGAATTGCCACGTGGCGCATGGGCGATCGACGGCGTTGAATATCATGGCGGCGTCGGCTTTCTGAAAGCGGGCATGGAAGCAGCCAGCGCCATCACCACCGTCAGCCCGAGCTATGCCGCCGAAATTCGGAACGCCGAATTCGGCCTCGGCCTCGAAGGGTTGATTGTGAGCCGGGGGGACCGGGTATCAGGCATCCTCAATGGCATCGACAGCGCGATCTGGAACCCGGCCACCGACGAACATCTCTCCGCCCCCTTCACGGCCCGCACACTGAAATCCCGCCGCATCAACAAACGCGCGGTGGAGGCAAGCTTTGGGCTGGACCAGGACGATGGGCCGCTGTTTATCGTCGTCAGCCGCCTGACCTGGCAAAAGGGCATCGACGTGTTGCTGGAAGTGCTGGACCATCTGGTCGGCATGGGCGGGCGGCTGGCGCTGCTCGGATCAGGCGATGCGGCGCTGGAGGCCGGACTGCACGCGGCCGCCGGGCGCCATCCCGGCCGGATCGCAGTGCGTATCGGCTATGACGAGGCGCTTTCGCATCAGATGCAGGGCGGAGGCGATGCGATTTTGGTGCCATCGCGCTATGAACCGTGCGGGCTGACCCAGCTCTACGGACTTGCCTATGGCTGCGTTCCCGTGGTGGCGCGCACCGGCGGTCTGGCCGACAGCGTGATCGACGCCAATCCCGCCGCAATCGCCGCGAAGGTCGCGACCGGCATTCAGTTTACCGACGTGACCTATGACAACCTCGCCCATGCGATAACCCGCGCCTGTCGGCTCTATGCGCAGCCTCCCGTCTGGCAGACGATACAGAAATGCGGGATGCGCGCTGATTTTTCCTGGGGCCAGAGCGGCAAGGCCTATGCCGATCTTTATGCACGACTTATGAGGGGCGAATGACAATTAAGACCATCCCCACCACGCCTTTTTCCGACCAGAAACCCGGCACATCGGGCCTGCGCAAAAAGGTGCGGGTGTTCCAGCAACCCAATTATGTCGAGAATTTCATCCAGTCCGCATTCGATGTGGTGGAGGGCAAATCCGGTGCAACATTGGTGATCGGCGGTGACGGGCGCTATCACAACCGCATAGTGATCCAGCAGGCGATCCGCATGGCGGCCGCCAACGGTTTTGGCCGGATATTGGTGGGGCAAGGCGGTATCCTTTCCACCCCCGCCGCCAGCCATATGATCCGCAAGTCCGGCGCGATTGGCGGACTGGTCCTGTCCGCCAGCCACAATCCCGGCGGCCCGGATGAGGACTTCGGCATCAAATATAATGTGAGCAACGGCGGCCCCGCGCCGGAAAAGGTAACGGACGCAATCTACGCGAGCACGCGGTCAATCGACCGCTGGCTGACTGTCGAGGCCGGAGACATCGACCTCGATCAGGTCGGCGAGGGCAGTGTCGGCGGTGTGCCGGTGGAGATATTCGATCCGGTTGCCGATTATGCGGCGCTGATGGAATCGCTGTTCGATTTCGATGCGATCCGCGCGGTGGTTCGCGGTGGCTTTACGATGGCTTTTGATGCGATGAGCGCCGTCACCGGCCCGTATGCGCGTGAAATCCTCGAACACCGCTTGGGCTTCGCGGCAGGGAGCGTGCGCAATGGCGATCCGCTGGAAGATTTCGGGCATCATCATCCCGACCCCAATCTGGTCCACGCCAAGGAGCTGTATGACCTGATGATGGGGCCGGACGCGCCGGATTTTGGCGCGGCTTCGGATGGCGACGGCGACCGCAACCTGATCATCGGCAAGGGGCGCTTCATCACACCGTCTGATTCGCTGGCGATGCTCGCCGCCAATGCGCATCTCGCGCCCGGATACGCGAGCGGCCTGAAAGGCATAGCACGCTCGATGCCGACCAGCGCCGCCGCCGACCGCGTGGCCGAAGGGCTAGGCATCCCCTGTTATGAAACGCCGACCGGATGGAAGTTCTTTGGCAATCTGCTCGACGCCGGCATGGCGACGATCTGCGGGGAGGAAAGCGCGGGCACCGGCTCCGACCATGTGCGCGAAAAGGACGGCCTGTGGGCGGTCTTGCTGTGGCTCAACATCCTCGCGGTGCGCAAGATTTCCGCCGATGAACTGGCGCGCGATCACTGGGCCAAGTATGGGCGAAATTATTATGCGCGGCATGATTACGAAGCCATCGACACGGCCAAGGCGGACGGTTTGATGGCGGAGCTGAATGCTTCGTTGACCGCCCTGCCCGGTACGATGTTCGGGCCGCTGCGCGTCGAGGCGGCGGACAATTTCGCTTACCTCGACCCCGTCGATCATTCCGTCAGCAACAATCAGGGCGTGCGTATCCTGTTCGAAGGCGGATCGCGCGTTGTGTTCCGCCTGTCCGGCACGGGCACGCAAGGGGCGACCTTGCGCGTCTACCTCGAACGTTATGAGCCGGTCGGCGGCGTGCTGGACCGCGAGACGCCGGATATGCTGGCCGAGTTGATCATTGCGGCGGAGACCCTCGCTGGCATCGCACGGTACACAGGACGTAACGCGCCCGATGTCGTGACGTGAGCGCCCCGCTCGGCGCGCATCTGAGCGCAAATGGCGCCAGCTTCGCGGTCCATTCGCGCGGCGCCGAAGCGATGGCATTGTGCCTGTTCGATGGCGCCACCGAAACGCGGCTCGCGATGACACGGGATGGCGATGTCTGGCGTGTTGAGGTGCCAAATGTCCTCACTGGGCAAGCCTATGGCTACCGCGCCGATGGCTTATGGTCGCCGGAACAGGGCCAGTGGTTCGACCCCGCCAAGCTGCTGGTCGATCCCTATGCTATCACGCTGGACCGGCGCTTTACCTATGACGCGCGCCTGTCGAACTATGGCGAAGATACCGCCGATCTGGTGCCCAAGGCACTGGTGCAACCGCTGCGCCCAGTCGTACCGCATCGTCCTCCCCGCTTCGCACGCGGTGGGTTGGTGTATGAACTTAACGTGCGCGGTTACACGATGCTGCATCCTGACGTGCCGCCTGAACAACGTGGCACGGTTGCCGCGCTCGCGCACCCTTCCGTCATCGATCATTTCAAGCGGCTTCATATCAACGCGATTGAGCTGATGCCGATTGTCGCGTGGATCGACGAACGGCATCTGCCGCCGCTCGGCCTGACCAATGCCTGGGGCTATAACCCGGTTGTGCCGATGGCGCTCGACCCCGGCCTGTGTCCCGGCGGTGTCGCGGAACTGCGCAATACTGTTGCCGCGCTCCATGCGGCGGGGATCGGCGTAATTCTTGATCTGGTGTTCAACCACAGCGGCGAGAGCAACATCTTTGGGCCGATCCTGTCGATGCGCGGTCTGGATAATTCCACCTATTACGCGCACGAACCTAACGGCGCGCTGATTAACGACACCGGCTGCGGCAATACGTTGGACTTTGGTCAACCGGCGGTGCGTGACCTGACACTCGACAGTTTGCGTCATTTCGTGCGCCATTGCGGCGTCGACGGGTTTCGCTTTGACCTCGCGCCCATCATGGCGCGCTCACCGGGTTTCAGCGCCGATGCGCCGATTTTCACCGAGATCGCCGCCGACCCGTTGCTCGCCGACCGGATAATGATCGCCGAGCCGTGGGACATCGGACCGGGCGGATATCAACTCGGGCAATTCCCCGACAACTGGCTCGAATGGAATGATCGCTATCGCGACGATGTGCGGCGTTTCTGGCGGGGGGATGTTGCCGTAAACGCACTGGCCACCAGGATCGCCGGATCATCTGATGTCTTCGGAGCGCAGACACGCAGCGTCAATTTTCTCGCCGCTCATGATGGTTTCACGCTGGGCGATACCGTTTCTTACGAGCAGCGACACAACGAAGCCAATGGCGAACAAAATCGCGATGGCCACGGCGAAAATTTCTCGTGGAACAATGGTGTCGAGGGACCGGGCGAGGACAGCGATGTTCGGGCGCGGCGTGCGCAGGATTTGCGCGCTTTGCTCGCCACACTGTTTGCATCGACCGGCACAATCATGCTGAGCGCCGGGGATGAATTCGGACGCACCCAAGCGGGCAACAACAATGCTTATTGTCAGGACAACGCGCTGAGCTGGGTCGACTGGAGCGGGCGCGACCGGGAACTGGAACAATATGTCATGGCGCTCGCGCAAATGCGGGCGGAGCATATTGCCAGCTTTGCGTTTTTTTCCGACGATTGCGTGTGGTGCAGGCTCGACGGAGCGCCCATGACGGTTGCCGACTGGGAAGACCCGGCCACATCGGGCGTTGAATACATTTCCTATGCCGCGAAGCTGCGCATTCGCATCGACCGCGTGGCGCGCTCCGTTACATGCGAGAAGCTGGAACCTTAACGCCGCTACCCACTATTGCGCAAGCCAGCGGCGATCCCGTTGATGGTCAGATGAATGCCCTCGGCAATGCGCGGGTCGGTATCGCCGCCACGCCGACGGCGAATCAGGTCGACCTGTAGGGCGTTGAGCGGATTGATATAGGGCATACGGCGCAGCACCGCCTGTTGCAGCGCGGGTTGATGATCGAGCAGATTCGCCTGCTTCGTCAGCGTCAGCACCTGATCCCGCGTCACGTGCCACGCGTCGCGGATCACCGGGAAGATCGCATCGCGCAATGCACTGTCGGGCACCAGTCGCGTATAATGCTCGGCGATTTCGATGTCCGATTTTGCCAGCACCATTTCCATATTGGACAGCGTGGTGGCGAGGAACGGCCATGCCTCGACCATTTCGGCAAGCAAACCGCGATCCTCAAACGCCGCCAGCGCCTGCCCTGCGCCGAACCAGCCAGGCAGCATCACCCGCGCCTGTGCCCAGCTGAACACCCACGGAATCGCCCGCAAATCCTCGATCCGGTCGGACTTGATGCGCGAGGCAGGGCGCGAACCGATTTTCAGCTCGGCAATTTCCGTAATCGGGGTGAGCGCGCGGAAGAACTGGTTGAAGCCGGGCGTGCCATAGACGAGATCGCGATAATAAGTGGCGGCGGCCTTGCTGATCCCCGCCATATTCTCGCGAAATACCGCGAACTGGCTGTCGTCGAGCCAGGTCGGCGCGAGGCTGGACAGCACGGTCGCCGCCGTCATCGTTTCAAGATTGGTGGCGGCAATCGCCGGGTTGCCATATTTGGAGGCGATAACCTCGCCCTGTTCGGTGATACGGATGCGCCCTCCCACCGAGCCGGGTGGTTGCGCACGAACGGCATCGAACGCCGAACCGCCACCGCGCCCGACCGCACCGCCACGCCCGTGAAACAATTGCAGCTTGATATTGCGCGTGCGAAACACCCGGACCAGCGCCCGCGCGCCTTCGTGCAGCGACCAGTTAGAGGTCAGATAGCCGCCGTCCTTGTTGCTGTCGGAATAGCCGATCATCACTTCCTGATGCCCGCGTTTCACCGCGAGCGCCGCCGCCTTGGGCCGGTCGAGAAATTCGGCCATGACATCGGGCGCGGCCTCCAGATCCTCGATCGTCTCGAACAGGGGCACGGCCATGATTTCGCAATGTGGCGGATCGCCCGGAATATAGAGGCCGACTTCCTTGAGCAACACATAGACTTCGAGCAGGTTCGACACGCCGGTTGTCTTGGCGACGATATAGGCGCGGATGACTTCCGAGCCGAACCGCTTGTGCGCCTGCGCCGCCGCCCTGAGGATGGAGATTTCGCTCAGCAATTCGTCGGAATAATCGACAAAGCCATTCATCAACAATCGCGGATGGGCAAGTTCGCGGCCCAGCAAATCAATGCGAGCACGTTCGTCGAGCGCCTCATAATCCGCCTCGACACCCGCTTTGGCGAGCAGTTCGGCGATCACCCGCGCGTGGACATCCGCGTTCTGGCGCATGTCGAGCGTCGCCAGATGGAAACCGAATGTCTCGACCGCACTGATGAGGTCATTGAGCGGGCCTTTACGCATCAGCGCGCCGCCGTGCGCTTGCAATGAGTTGGCCACGATCGTCAGATCATGGACCAGTTGCGATGGATGTTCATAGGGCGGCGCCTCGACCGCCGGACCGGGGGAATAGCGGCGGCCGGTCAATGCTTCGAACGCTCCGGCCGTGCGCGCATAGATCATCGTCATCGCGCGGCGATAGGGTTCGTCGGCGCGCGAATGGGAATTATCGCCCGATGCCTTGGCAAGGCGCGCCAGCCCAGGCGACACTTCCGCCAAAGTGGTCGAGATCGCCAACTCCGCGCCCAGCGCGTCAATCTGCTTCAGATAATGCCGCAAGACGGCGCGCGCCTGCCGCCGTAGCGCGGTTTCGAGCGTTTCGGCGTTGACATTGGGGTTGCCGTCGCGGTCGCCGCCGATCCAGCTGCCGGGGCGCAGAAAAGGCCGCACGGGGCCGTGGAGCTGCTCGGTCCAGCGCGCGTTGAGTTGGGGCAGCGCGGGCAAAAAGCTGCATGCGAAATAGGACAAAGCGGAATCAATTTCATCGCCCACCCCCGGCTTGACCGAACGCAGGGGACGCGTCTGCCACAACAAGGTGATCTGGCGGATCAGCGCTTCCTCATTATCGCCGCCCTGCGCCATCAGAGCGGTGATCGCAGCTTCGCGATCGATAATCGATTTGCGGCGCACCTCGGTCGGGTGCGCGGTCAGCACCGGGGCGATCAATGCGCCGTCCAGCAATGCCCGGATCGCAGCCCGGTCGATACCCGCCTGTGCCAGCACCGCGATCGCCCCCGCCATCGTCGTTTCCGGCGCGGAAGGCGGCGGTGTGTTGCGATCTTCCGCCAGATTGGCGAGCAACGAAAACAACAGGAAACCGCGCACAAAGCGCAGGGTGTGATCGAGATCGAGATCGTTCAGCAGCCCCGAAAGCGTAGCGGCGGTGTCGGGACCGGGAAAACGATGTGCCGCGACCGATGCCGAACGGGCAGCCTCGATGCTGTCGAACGCGCTCTGGCCATCCTGCGCGCGAATGACATCGCCGAGCAGACGGCCAAGATAGCGCAGGTCATCAAGCGCAGCCGGGGTTGGCGACATTTCCTCGCTCACAGCATCACCGCGCGCCGCGCAGCCGCCGTTATTTGCGCCATGTCGGTCGGTCCCTTTGGTACGACCCAACTGCCGCCGACACACAGCACCGCGTCCAGCGCCAGCCAGCCTGGCGCAGTGGCAAGCGTAATGCCCCCGGTCGGGCAGAATTTGCATTGATAGAACGGCGCGGCGAGCGCCTTGAGCGCCGCAATTCCGCCCGACGCTTCGGCGGGGAAAAATTTGAAATGGGTGAGGCCCATGTCCAGCCCGCGCATGATGTCACCGGAGTTGGCGATGCCCGGCAGGAACGGCACGCCGCTGGCAATCGCGGCCTTGCCCAATGGCTCCGTGAGGCCCGGCGAGACGATGAACTGTGCCCCCGCATCAATGCTTGCTTGCAGGTCAGCCTCGTTCAACACCGTGCCCGCGCCCACCACCGCGCCTTCGACCCTGGCCATTTCCGCGATCACTTCCAGCGCCGCCGGGGTGCGCAGCGTCACTTCCAGCGCATAAAGGCCGCCCGCAACCAAAGCCTCGGCGATGGGTTTGGCATCGGCAGCATCCTCGATCACCAGCACGGGAATGACGGGGGCGAGGCGCATGATCTGGCTGGGGTCGGTCATGCTTGATACTCCCGTGCAAAAGCGGCGGCCGCGCCAAACAGGCCCGGCTGGTCCATCATGATAAGTTTTACCGGCATTGCTGCCATCGTCGTCTCGAATCGTCCCTTGGCGGTGAAACGCTGCGCAAAGCCCGACCCGATCAAATAGGGGGCGAGGCGCTGACCGAGGCCGCCCGCGATGACAACTGCGTGCGCGCCTTGCGCAAGCGCAATATCGCCCGCAACCGATCCCAGCGACATGCAGAAGCGATCCAGCGCAGCGACCGCCAGACTGTCACTGCCGTCAAGCGCGGCCGCCCACAGGGATTTGTCATCCTGCGGAACGACCGCCCGCCCCTCCATCCGGGCGAGCGCCTCATAGATGCTGGCAAGTCCGGGGCCGGACACCACGCGCTCCACCGAGACGCGGCGATAGCGCGCGCGTAAGGCCACCAGCAGCCCATCCTCAAACATATCGAGCGGTGCAAAATCCATATGCCCGCCTTCGGTCGGGCAGACATGATAGCCACCCTCCACACGCAACACATGCGCAATGCCAAGACCCGTGCCCGGACCAGCGACGCAGATCGTTCCGCTTTCCGGCAATGCGATATCCGGCCCGCACAAATGGATCAGTTGTTCGGGCTTCGCCTGCGCGACCGCGTGGCCGACAGCGGCAAAATCATTGACCACCACAAACCGGTCGAGATGAAGGCACGCCCGGATCTGCGCGCGCCGTATCACCCAGTGATTGTTGGTCATTTGCAATATGTCGCCATCCACCGGCCCGGCAAAGGCGATGGCAGCGGCACGGGGCAAGGGTCGGTCGAGGGTCGCACGAAAGGCTTCCCACGCCGCCTCAAAGCTGGCGTGGTCAGAGGTTTTGAGTGTCACCGGAGCGGCCACATCGATGCCTTTATCAGGATCGACCGACGCAATGGCAAAGCGAGTATGCGTGCCGCCAATATCGATCGCAACCAGTTCCATCTACATACCCCCCAAAGCCAGCATCGCCGATGCGCCCTTTTCGGCATCATCCGCCCCTGCGCGCATGAAGGCGAACAGCTCGCGCCCGACGCCAGCCGCTTCCGCCGGTGCTGCGATAATCTCGCGGTTGGCCCACTCCGCCTCATCGACCAATGCTTCGAGCGTGGCTGTGTTGGCGCATACCCGCACGACATCGCCATCGCGCAGGCGCGAGAGCGGGCCGCCGCCTTTGCCTTCCGGGCTGACATGGATCGCGGCGGGCACCTTGCCGCTCGCGCCCGACATGCGCCCGTCGGTGACGAGCGCAACCTTATATCCCCGGTCGAGCAGGACACCGAGCGGCGGCGTCAGTT
>JBDTLS010000043.1:0-15004 GCA_039934655.1 Sphingobium sp. | reverse complement strand
GCGTGCTTCGACATCCTTGATCTCGGCAGCGGCCTCCGACGGATCGCGCGGAGCATCGATCCGCTTGGCGCAGGCCGCAACCAGCATCGCCAACGTCAGTTTGGCATCGCCGATCAGCGCCATTTCGCACGCCACCCCCTTGTTGAGGTCGGCGGGGTCCAGCGTCGCGTGGATGATCGGCACATGGCCCGGCATCGACACGCCGAACGCCGTTTCCGAAAAGCTGCATCCGATCCCCAGGATCAGGTCGGCGTTGTCGAGGAAATGCCGCAACTGGCCGGGAATTGCGGCGCCGCCCGACCCCAGCGCCAGCGGATGCGTTTCATCGAAGGCGCTTTTGCCTTCGAGGCTGGTCGAAACCGGCGCGCCCAGCAGGTCGGCCAGCGCGCGCAGTTCGTCATAAGCCTCCGCCCAATGGACCCCCTGCCCGGCATGAATGACCAGCCGTCCAGCCGCGACGAGCCGGTCGGCGACACGCTCGACCTCGTCTGGATCGGGACCAAAGCGCGTACTGACGACCGGCGTATATTCCAGTGGTTCCGGCACGTCTTCGACCAGCACATCCCACGGCATTTCGACCAGTGCCGGACGCAGCCGACCGTTGCGCAGCGCGGTGAAGGCGCGCCGCATGATCGCCGGTGTATCCTCCGCCCGCAAAATCGGCTCGGCCGTCTTGGTGATGTCGCGCATCGAAATGCAGGCGTTGTAATTGTCGGGGACATGCGCCAGCCGCCGCGCATAGCCTTGCGGCAACACCAGCACCGGCACGCTTTCGGAATAGGCCTGCGCGACCGCGCCATAGGCATTTTCGGTACCGGGGCCGTGTTGCATCGCGAACACGCCCATGCGGCGACCGCGGGTCAACCGCGAATAGGCGTCGGCCATGTGCAGGCCGGTGCGTTCCTGCCGGACGATGATCGTGCGAATGCCGACCGCCGCCGCCTGTTCCAGCACCGCGTTGCGCGGATAACCGAAAATGGCGTCAACGCCCTCACGCTTCAGGATTTCCGCAATCGCGGCACCAACTTTCATAGGGGTTCACCGCGCCGCTGAAGTTGAAGGGGTATCCGCGACTCCGAGCGGACGTTCGCCCATCACCGTGGTCCGGATCAGGTGACGGCGTTCATATTTGAAATCATGCACGCCGCGATGCAGGGTGAAGCGATTGTCCCAGACGATCAGCGTGTCCTTTTTCCATTTCACCCGGCAATGATAATGTAATTGCTGCGCCTGTTCCTGTAAAAAGGCCAGCAACGCCCGGCTCTCCGCTTCCGACCAGCCGACAAAGCCCTTGAAATAGGCAGAATTGGCGAACATCGCGCGGCGCCCGGTCTCGGGATGGATCCGCACTGCGGGATGAATGCTCTCCAGCTGATCCTCGGTGAAATCATGGCTTTCGCGCAGGCGCAGACGCTTATCAGGCGCCAGTTTTTCGTTCTTCGACCAGATGTCCTTGCCCGAATAAACGACCTGCAAGCCATCGACCAACGCCTTCATGCTATCCGACAGATTCTCGTACACCAGATAGGCATTGGAAAAGGCGGTATCACCGCCCCATTTCGGCACTTCCAGCGCGCGCATGATTATGCACTTTGGTGGCCGCGGCAGGAAAGAGCTGTCGGTGTGAAAATGCTCGAACGAGGGCACGACATTGACCGGCTCATCAGCTTCGCGGCGTACTTCCTGCATGTCGCGATTGTCGCCATAGGTCGGAGCCTGCGGAATCTCGGTTATCTCGCCAAAATAGCGCGAAAAGGTCCGGTGCTGGTCGATCGTCAAATTCTGATCGCGGAACAGGATGACCAGGAAGTGCCGGAACGCCAGCATGATTTCGGCGAGTGTCTCGTCGTCGAGCGGCTGGCGCAGATCCACTCCACCGATCTCGCATCCGCAAGCTCCGCTGATCGGTTCCACGCCGATGCGCTTGAATTCGGGCATCGGCAGGCCGGCCGCGATCGGAACGTGCAATGTCGATCCAGAGTCGGAACTGTTCCTTGCCATAGCCACCATGTTTCCTTCCAGTTTATTCATATCGGGTGTCGCCGGGACGGCCCGCAAACGGCCCGTCCCGGCGATGGATCAAAAGCGGCGCTTGACCGTCACCGCCCAAGTGCGCGGTTCGCCGGGCGATCCCTGGATCGAATTAGTCGATCCACGGTTGTCGAAGAAATCACTGTAATACAGCTTGTCGGTCAGGTTACGTACTTCGAGCGCCAGTTCCCAATCACGATCGGCCGTCACATAGGACAGGCGGGCGTTCACCAGCGTCCGGCCCGGAACATGGCCAAAGATGTCGGTTCCACCGGTCGCGGCATCGACATTGTTTGCGTTTCGCTCGAATGCGTCCTCATGGCTGATATCGATGCGCGGGGTCAGCGACCCGGCTCTACCGAGGTCAGCCTCATACTGGGCGCCGATGCTCCACTGCCAAGGCGAGATATAGGTGCCTTTGTCCTCCAGGCCGATCCCGCCACTCGCCGCGATCGCACTGATCGAGGTATATTTGAAATTGAGATAAGCCAGCGACGCATCGATCGACAGCCCGGCGACCGGGCGCAGAGTCAGTTCGGCCTCCACTCCTTTGACAGTCGCCTTACCGGCGTTGAGCGGCAGCGCACAAGGCGCGGCCGGGACCCCCGGCAAGGGACAACTTGTTACAGACACCAGAATGTCACTATATTTGTTGATGAATCCGGCGGCGTTCAAACGCACACGACGATCGAGGAAATCACTCTTGAAGCCGATTTCATAGGCTTTCAGCGTTTCGGGGCTGTGCGGCAACGCCTGTGCCGGGAAGAAGGGGCGCGGATTGATGCCACCACCCTTGAAACCGGTGGAAAATTGAGCATAGGCCATCACCGCATCGCTGAACCGATATTGGGCGGCAAGTCGATAATCGACGCGGTCGCCCTTGAAGCTGCCGACGAAGCCGTTGAGCGGGGCCAATGACGCAGGCACCGCGCCGCCAGTCGACGATCCGGGCACGCCGAGGCGGCCATAGATGAAGCTCTTCTTTTGATCGGTGTAACGCAGGCCGCCGATCAAGGTCAGCGAGTCGATTGGCCTCAATTCGGCATTGGCAAAAACCGCTTTGGTCGTGGCAGGTATGGAATTATCCTCGATAAACCCCAGCGTTGTCAACGTGACACGCGTTTGGTTCCGGCTCGTTTTATCGAAATAGAAACCGCCGACAGTGACATTCAATATGTCGCCCACGCGCGCCGACAGGCGCAGTTCCTGGCTGAACTGATGGTTGAAGATTCGGCTGGCCTGCTGGGTGGGCGAAAAGGGTGACCCGTCGCTTGACGAATAGGTCCCGTCAAATTCGCGATAGCCGGTAATCGATGTCAATATGACATTGTCGCCAAGTTCGGCTTTGATCGTGCCCGACAGACCCCAGCTGTTGACTGCGCTCTTGAGCGGCGCTTGCCACGCCGCCGACCCGTCGCGCGGCGCCAGTTCGGTATAATTTTCATAACTCGTATAGGGGCTGTGGCTGAAGCTATCCTGTGCAAAGCCCCCGAACGGCGAGTAGCTGATATAGGGCGACCCAGTGGCATTGCCATAGACATTGCCGTTGAGCACATAAGCGGACGAAGGCGGCGTCGCAACACCGGTCAGCGCCGATCCCGGAGCGGCGGGGCGACCGACATAGAGCAATGTCGTCGGCCCCACTTCGCTGTCGTCGCGGGTGATATCTCCGGCGACGTCGACCGTGACGCTCGCGCTTGGCTGCCAGCGCAACGCCAGTCGTCCGGCGACATATTTCTTTCCGCCCTCGGTGCCGAGTTTGCAGTCGGTGCCGGTGACGGTGCTGGGGATCGTGCTGGTGGGATGGGTGCAACGATAGTCATAGCGTGTAACATAGCCGTCCTTGCTCACCGCCGCCCCCGACAGTCGCGCGAAAAGTTTATCCGGAACAAGGGTGAAATTAGCGGCACCCTTGAGTTCCAGCCGGTTGTAACTGCCATAGGTCGCCGACAGATAACCGTCGTTGGAACCATCGGGCTTTTTCGAATAGAGCTTGATCGCCCCGCCGATCGAATTTTGGCCGGCCAACGTGCCCTGCGGTCCGCGCAGAATCTCGACCCGTTCCAGATCGATCAAATTCAGCATCGAACCGTGCAGCGTCGGCAGATAGACGTCATCGACATACAGACCGACACCCGGTTCCAGCGCGAACGTGCTGTCGCGCTGGCCGACGCCGCGGATATAGGCGACGACCGCAGGACCATAAGTCGCCGGGGCCTGGCGTAGCGTTACGTTGGGGGCTTGGGCGCCGACGTCCGCCAAACTGGTCTGCCCGCGCTGTTCGAGCGTGTCCCCATTGATCGCCGTGATGGCGAGTGGAACATCCTGCAGCTTCTGATCACGAAACTGAGCGGTGACAATAATTTCGTCGCTGTTGCCGTCGGCTTCGGCGGCCGGCCTGGCCTTTGCATCTTGCGCACAAACGGGCGCCGTAAAGCCCAGCAGGCAGACCAGGGCCAATGCAGAGACGGACGAACGAAATCCTGAACGACAATCAGCCATATTTCCTCTCCCTTTGCCTGCGTCAAACGCGCAGCATTGAGAGACATAAGAGGTGTTGACTAATCAACTGTCAATATTTACCCGTATTTTGAAATGACAATTCCGAAATACGGAATTTTAACAAGGCCCGCCAAAAGCCAGCGGCGCTAAGGCGTCTTGACCGTTCGCGCTTCGGAAACGCCGAAATGATCCGCCACATTCGCGCCGGTGAAGCCGCTCGTCCCCGCCTCATAGTCCAACGGTAACATCCGGCTGTCCCATGCGCGATATTCGGCGACGAGTTCGGCGAACTTCTCCGGCATTCGCTCTTTCATATTGGCGCGTTCCAAAGGATCTGCGACGACGTTGAAAAGAAAGCTGTTGTCCAGGATTTTCAGATATTTCCAATCGCCCTTGCGACAGGCCTCCTGATTGAGGTTCAGGTAACGCCACGCCAGCGTCCGT
Source organism: Sphingobium sp. (assembly GCA_039934655.1). Lineage (GTDB taxonomy): Bacteria > Pseudomonadota > Alphaproteobacteria > Sphingomonadales > Sphingomonadaceae > Sphingobium. The sequence goes on along the minus strand of JBDTLS010000043.1, from coordinate 10,027 downwards.
TCATGCGTCACGTGCGGATTGTGCAATATGGGCAACAGATTTTCGCCATCAGACGGGTACGACGGCGCGGGTGCGCCCCCCGCCGCAGCGATCAGCGTCGGGAGCCAGTCCATCGTGATCATCACCTGATCGCTGGTGCCCCCAGCGGCAATTTCACCGGGCCAACGGATGATGGCCGGAATACGCAGCCCGCCCTCGAGCAATTCGGTTTTGCGGCCCGTGAAGGGCCAGGTATCGGAGAAACGTTCGCCGCCATTGTCGCTGGTAAAGACGATGATCGTATCATCGGCGATACCAAGATCGTCAAGCTGATCGAGTATGCGGCCGATTTGATAATCCATCCGGGTCACCATCGAAGCATAGATTTTGGCCGACCCCCCATCATAATGATGCAATGCCAGCGGCTTGCCACTTTCGTCGAGACGGACGCTCTCGGCTTGATCGTCCGGACCCTCCCACGGCCAGTGTGGGGCGTTGAAATGAAGCGAGAGCAGAAAGGGCTGCTGGCGACCGGCAAAATGGTTTACCGCCGCCATCGCCTTTTCTGCCAGAAGGTCGGTCAGATAGCCCTCTTCGGTAATAGCGTGCGTATCGTCCCAAATGTCCGGGGTGCTCCCCATTTTGTGCGAGAAATAATCGACGCCGCCGCCACGAAAGCCCCAGAAATGATCATAGCCGCTTTTGAGCGGACCATAGTCAGGCAAAGCCCCCAAATGCCATTTTCCGATCAGCATCGTTGTATAGCCGATCTTTCGCAGCAGCGAAGGCAGCGTCGGGTGGTCGGGCGGCAGGCCGAGCTGGCGGCGGGCCAGCGGCTCCTCCAGTCCGACCGGCAGGCGGTTCTGGTAACGGCCGGTCATCAACGCGGTTCGCGTCGCCGAGCATACGGCCGAATTCGCGTAGGCCTGGGTGAAACGCAGCCCCTGATCGGCGAGCCGGTCCAGCGCGGGAGTTCGGTAATCGCGCCGACCATAGCAACTGAGATCGGCAAAGCCGAGATCGTCGGCAAGAATGAAAAGGATATTGGGTTGTCGTGCGCCCGCGACGGGTGGCTGTTTGCTGCGCGCTGGCACGGCGCTGGCCCCTGCCATCAAGCAAGCAGCCTTGAACAAGGACCGGCGTGTTAGATGTGACATCGGAATGATCCTAACGCCCCAGAGAGTATCGAACCCCCTGGGGCATTAGCAATGCTTAAAAGTGGCGCTTGATGGTAACGGCCCAAGTGCGCGGCTCCCCCGGCGAACCCTGAACCGAATTGGTCGATCCGCGGTTATCAAAAACGTCACTATAATAGAGCTTGTCCGTCAGGTTGCGAACCTCCAGCGCCAGTTCCCAATCGCGATCCGCCGTAGCGTAGGTCAGACGGGCGTTCACCAGCGTGCGTCCGGCAACCTGGCCGAAAATATCGACGCCGCCAGTGGCCGCATCGACATTGTTCGGATTGCGATTGAACGCATCCTCGTGATTGATGTCGATACGCGGCGTCAGGCTCCCTGCCCTACCCAGATCGGCCTTATATTGTGCTCCGACACTCCACTGCCATGGCGAGATATAGATGCCCTTGTCTTCCAGGCCGATGCCCGACCCTGCTGCTGCGGCACTGATCGACGTATATTTGAAGTTCAGATAGGCAAGCGAGGCATCGATCGTGAAACCCTTCACCGGGCGGAGCGAAAGTTCAGCCTCAAAACCCTTCACATGCGCTGATCCGGCATTCAGCGGCAAGGCGCATGGCGCGGCCGGCGCACCGCTTAGCGGGCAGGTGGGAACCGTGACCAATATATCCTTGTACCGGTTGAAGAACGCCGACGTGTTCAACTGTGCCTTGTTGTCAAAGAATTGGCTTTTGAACCCCACCTCGAATGCCTGGATCGATTCGGAACCGAAAGGCAGCGCCTGTTGGGGAAAGAATGGCCGCGGATTGATCCCGCCCGCTTTGAACCCGGTCGAAAATTGTCCATAGGCCATCAACCGGTCGGTAAAGCGATATTGCACGCCGACACGATAATCGACATGGCTATCCTTGAACGTCCCGATCAGCCCGTCGAGCGACGCGAGCGACGGAGGCGTGGCACCGCCCGTCGATGATCCCGGAATTCCGGAACGGCCAAAAGTATAGCTTTTTGTGAGGTCGGTGTATCGGATCCCACCCAATATGGTGAGGGCGGGGATCGGCGTCAGTTCGGCGTTCGCAAAAACCGCCTTGGTCTTGGCCGGGGCCGAATTGTCGCCCCGAAAATCTAGCGTCGGCAATGAAATCCGCGTCGGCGTGCGGCTGTTCTTGTCCAGATAGAAACCGCCCACTGTCATGTTGAGAAGCTCGCCGAACTGAGCCGAGAGGCGCAACTCCTGGGTGAACTGGTGGTGGGAAATATAATTGACTTGCTGGGTATTGAAGAACGGCGACCCGTCACCCGACGAATAGACACCGTCGAATTCTCGATAAGCGGTAATCGAGGTTAGCGTCACATTGTCGCTAAGCTCGGCCGCAATCGTGCCCGCAACGCCCCAGGTATTGACGGCCGCCTTCAGCGGCGCCTGCCACGGCGCCGATCCGTCGCGCGGAGCGGTCTCCGTATAGTTTTCATAGCTGATATAGGGGCTGTTGCTGAAACTATCCTGGGCAAAGGCCCCATAAGGCGAATAGCTGACGAAGGGCGATCCGGTGGCCGTGCCATAAAGATTGCCATTCAGGACATAGGCCGGGGCGGATGGCCCGGTCGTTGTCGGCCCGGTGAGGATCGCGCCCGGATTTGCAGCGCGTCCGACATAAAGAAGCGTTGTCGGCCCAACTTCGCTATCGTCGCGCGTGATATCGCCGACCAGATCCACGGTCACGCGATCGGACGGCACCCACCGCAGGGCGAGACGTCCGGCGACATATTTCTTGCCGCCTTCGGTTCCCAGCTTGCAGCTTGTCCCCGTTACCGTGCTCGGCACTGTGCTGCCCGGATGGGAGCAGGCATAATCATAGCGCGTGATATAGCCATCCTTGCTCAACCCCGCGCCCGAAACGCGCGCAAAGAGTTTGTCGGGCACAATCGTGAAGTTGGCTGCCCCCTTCAACTCCAGTCGATTGTAGCTGCCGTAGGTGGCCGCAAGATATCCGTCGTTCGAACCGTCGGGCTTTTTCGAATAGAGCTTGATGGCGCCGCCGATCGAATTTTGCCCGGCCAGCGTGCCCTGCGGCCCGCGCAAAATCTCGACCCGTTCCAGGTCGACCAGGTTGAGCAGCGAGCCATGCAGAGTCGGCAGATAGACATCGTCTATATAGATGCCGACACCGGGTTCGAGCGCAAAGCTGGAGTCGCGCTGGCCGACGCCGCGGATATAGGCAACAACCGAGGGACCGTAGGTCGCCGGGGCCTGACGGAGCGTCACATTAGGCGCACTGCCGCCGAGGTCGGCCAGATTCGACTGCCCGCGCTGTTCCAGCATCTCGCCCGTCACCGCCGTAATGGCGATCGGCACATCCTGCAGTCTCTGGTCACGGAACTGAGCAGTAACGATGATCTCACCGCTGTCAGCGGCGGGCTGATCGTCGGTCGCATCTAGAGCAAAAGCAGGGGCCGCCAGCCCCAAAAGCGCCAGCGACGAAACAGATGCACGAATCCAATTGTGATAGTGAGCCATATTACCTCCCCTGCCTGCTTCGATCACGCAGACTTAGATCGACATAAAGTATGCAAGACATACAATTGTCAAGATGCGTGGGATTTTGAAATGATAATTCCGAAATACGGAAAATGAACAAAGACTGCTTAACTGTAAGCAATCGCGGCCAAGCCGCTGAGTTCGCTCGCGGAATCTTGTATTGCCACAGCGAGGTTGTCCGCGCGGTGGAGCTGGTAGCGATTTGACGGCATCGTCACGCCAATGCAGCCGAGGATTTCAGCGCCATGTCCCAAAACCGGTGCCGCAATCCCCGCAATTTCAATTTTCGGGCTATAGTAACGGGAGTGGCCATTGGTGCGGACTTTCGCGAGTTCGGCGAATAGTTCCGGACGTGGCAAACGAGGGCTACCTGTCAAAGGCCCGACCGTTGGTCCGCGAATCACCGCTTCAATTTCACTTGGCGGCAAAAAGGCCAGGATAGCGCGGCCCAGCGATCCCCAAGCCAAGGCTATCTCACCCCCCTTGTCGACCGAATAGCGCAACGGGTGCGGCGTCATGACGACCTCGACGATATGCGCTTTGCGCAAAGTTGGGCTATAGGCGCAAAGGACAGCGGTTTCGTGCCAATCCTCGACGAGCCGTTCCAGCAAAGGCCTGGCGCTGCGTGTCAGGTCGAAACTGGCGATCAGTTGCGAGGCAAGCCGGTGCAGTTCACGACCCGGCCGATATTCCTGCCCCGCCCCGCGTTCGACCAATCCTGCGCGCAGCAGCGCCTGCAACAGCCGATGCAACGAACTGGCCGGAAGATTGCTGCGCTCAGCAAGTTCACCCAACGAAAAGCGCGCCGGCCCATTTGCAATAAATTTGAGCAAATATGCCAGCCTGTCGGCGGCGCCTCTTGGTGGGTCAGCCATTGCACCTCCGTCGCATTTTTTGTTGATTTGTCAACTCATACATCGGATGCCCGTCGACATGACAAGCACCAGTGGAATGATTCTATCAGCATCGGATGGCTTTGCCCAATATGTCGCCGCCTTCAATCGGGGCGATCATGAGAGCTATGCGGCCTTCTATTCCCCCGATGTCGTCCTGTGCAATGGCGCGGGAACCGAACTTCATGGCAGGACCGCGATCGTCGAATTTTACGAACGCTTTCGCACGCTCGTTCATCGCGTGATGGAGGTTAAAGGCTTTGTGATGGGGCATCATTGCCTCGCCGCCTCGCTGGCCTCGCGCTTTAACATATTGGCCGAACAAATGGAATTCGCAGACCAGAATCTGCACAAGGGGGATCAGGTGGATATCGAAAGCATTGCCTTGTACGAATTGATCGACGGCAAATTTTCTGCAATCCACGCGACAACCATGTCCCGCAATATTCGCCGTGCGGGACACGCGGCATGACCGGAGAAATCGGTACGGAAAGTGCACGGGGCGGCAATCGGAAGCGCAATTTTCTCATCTTCGTCCTGTTTCTGACGAGCACGCTGAATTTCGCAGACCGCGCCGTATTTTCAGTGCTGGCGCAGACGATCAAAGTCGATTTGCGGCTTAGCGACCTGCAGCTTGGCCTTCTGCAAGGTATGGTCTTTGCCCTGCTTTATGCAGCATCGGCCTTGCCGATCGGACTTGCAGCCGAGCGAATTTCGCGAAAGCGGATTATTGCTGTTGCGACCATGGTCTGGTCGGTGGCCACCGCAACCACCGGCATGGCGGGAAGCTTTTTCCAGCTTGCTGCAGCGCGCTTGGTTGTCGGCATGGGAGAAGCGGGTTTCGTCCCGCCTGCAGCGTCGATGGTGGCGGATGTCTTTCCCCGCCAGCGACGCGCGTCGGCCTTTTCATTGGTCATGCTCGGGACGCCCGTGGGGACGCTAGCCGGCGCCACGCTGGCGGGTCATATTGCCGGCATTTGGGACTGGCGCACCGCCTTTTTGTTCTTCGCGATCCCGGGATTTCTGACCGCCGCCCTGCTGCTGCTGTTTGTCGATGAACCCGCGCGCGGGATGCAGGATGATTTGGCGGCTCAAAAAGACAAAGCGCCTCCGTTCCGGGAGTTCCTGACAACGGTGGCGGGCAACCGCCCGTTGTTGTGGGTGATCGCCGGCGGCAGTCTGGCTGGCTTCGGACTGACGTCGATCTCGCAATTTCTGGCCGTATTCCTGGCGCGTGTTCACGAACTCAATGTCCGCGACGCGGCGACGTCATTCGGCGTGATCTCGGGCGTTTCGATAACGGTCGGGTTGCTTGCCGGCAGCTTCGGGACCGATTTCCTCGCGCGCCGCGACCCGCGCTGGCCAGCATGGGGCGCGGCGATCGGGCTGCTCTGTGCCCCGCCTCTCTATTGGGTCGCTTTCCACGCAGCCTCGATCACTGTGTCCTTCGCCATGCTGATGATTGCCGGCAGCTTCCTGCTGATGTTTTATGGACCAACGACGGGAATGCTGCAGAATTTGCTGCCGACGCGGATGCGCGCGAGCGGGCTGGCACTTTATATGCTGCTCTATACGTTGATCGGGCCGGGACTTGGCCCCGTATTCGTTGGCGGCATGAGCGACTGGCAGGCCAAGGCCGCCTATTTCGGCAATTTTGCGCGCGACTGTCCGAGCGGCCTGCCCGCGCCGGGTGCCAGCGAAACAGTTGCCGCCGCGTGTCGCGCTGCCTCCAGCGCTGGATTGCAATCGGCGCTGTCGATGGCCGTCATGATCTTCGTCGCCGCGTCGCTATGCTTCCTCCGCGCTGCGTCAGGCCTCAAGGCCGCCGCTCAGACCAAGGCGTAATATCGAAACAAGCTGCGGTCGGGATTGGTGCGGCGTTCCGCGCCGCCAACGATAACCGTCCGGCTCAGCCAGTCATGCGGTCCTTCGGCGACGCGGAAATAGGGTGTCAGGCGGAAATAGGACGGCTGGTCCTCGCCTGGCCGCGGCCGCACCAGATAGCCTTTGTTCTGGATATAGATCAGCGTGCCGTCGTCCGCCTTAAGCAAATAATGCGCGTTGAGTTCGATCGTGCCGTCGGTGCGTACCACTGCATAGTCGGCACCGCTGCCCGGAACGACGATGCCGGTCAGTCGCGGACCGCTGATCGTCCCGCCGATGGTCGGCGTATATCCCTGGCTGCCGCCGCCCGGCAACGGGCCAAAAATCACCCGGTCGGCACCGAACAGCACCTCGACATCAAACACATGTTCCAGTCGGCAATCAGCGGGTGTCGTCATGGTCATCCTCTGGCGCAATAAAGGGTAAAAACAGACTTGAGTCGAACTTTCCGCCGGTGCGAATGACGTGCGTGCCAGCATTGCGGGTCTGTTCGTGCAGGGGAAAAGGCAACATCACCCCTTCGGGCTTGCGATAAATATCCGCCCCGGCGACGACAAGACGCAAACTCTCCCCAGCGCGGAATTGTGCCGAGAAAGGCCATATCTCGATATCCACCTCGACACATTGTCCGGGCGAGAGTCGCTCTTCGCGGTCATGCGGATGGAAGGGCTGTGCGGGGGTCGATCGGTCAGGATCGATCGCGCGATGACTGACACGCTGCCAGCCCAGCGCCACCGGCCCATCCTCGTAAAAGGCATAGAAGGTGAAACCGATCAGATCCCCGTCGGCGTCCAGCTTTTGCAGGGCGACGAACAAGTCGATGTCGTCGCTGCCGTCGGCCTCGACCCATAGCCGCAAGCTGGCATGGCCTGTGATCTCCACATCGTCGGCAAAGCGATAATCGAACCGTGCGGAACCGCTCACCGCGTCCTGGCGCAGTTCGCTTTGCGCCGGAAGCACAGCGGTCAGGCATTGCGTCGACGCGTCGAGAAATAATCTGCGATAGTCGGTCCGCGCCAGCGGCCATGCTGTTTCAGCCCGTTCCTGCTGCTCGCCATGACGTTCGCGAACATCGATGCGAACTTTCGGCCAGCCCGCCAGCGACGTCACCCGCGAGCGCAGATAATGATCAAAAAAGGCCAGTTGGCGGGCGCGGCTTTCGGGACGGTAATAATGCGCCCATTTCTTCTGGCCATGGACTTCCAGCCATTTCTCCGGCCCCGCCATCCGCCGCCACGCTTCGATCGTGCCACGCAGATGCAGACCCTGGTCGGACCAGCTTGCCACGACATAGGCGGGCTGGATAATGGCTTCGAGGTCGAGATCCTTCGCGCGCCAAAAGTCATCCACCAAAGGATGCGCTTTGACATTCTCCCATGTGTCCTCGGTTCGACCCAGCGAAAAGCGGATATTATCGGATGCGCGCGGCAAAAACCCCGTTTCCAAAATGCCGCCATGATAGGCGAATTCGCGATACCAGTCGGAAAAACCCTCCCACGGATTGAGCGCGGCAAGCGCCGGTGGGCGCAGCGGCGCCACCAGATACTGGATCGCGGCGAGATAGGAGACGCCGGTCATGCCGATGCGCCCGTTGCACCATGAACGACCCGCAAGCCATTCGATAGCATCGGCACAATCTTCGGCTTCCTGGATGCCATTGTGGTGGAAATCGCCACCGGACAGCCAGGCGCCGCGCGGATCGACCACGGCGACCGCATAGCCGTGGCCGCCCCACCAGACCGGGTCGGGCGCCTCGAATGCGGTCAGGTCCGACAGCCAATCGGGATCGACCCCCGATCGCGGCCAGAATACATTGTTGGACAGAGCATGCTTGCCATAGGGCCCCCATGCCAGCAGGATCGGCACGCCCGCGGTCGCACCCTCGGGACGATAGAGGTCGCAGAAAATTTCGACCCCGTCGCGCAACGCGATGCGGCAATTGCGTTCGATGACAAGTCCCCGTTCGGTCCGGCAATCATAGTCGGTTGGCGGCAGCGGCGGCTTGTGCGTTGCGCTATGCGGGTCAACGCCGGGGCGAAACAGCGGCGTGGACGGCGGTCGCGCCGTCATCGCACGACGAAATAATGGATGCGGTTGGCCCCCGGAATCTTTTCGGCGACCCCGACAAAGACGTGACGCGACATCCAAGCGTGCGGCCCTTCGGGCGCATCGAAACGCGGCGTCACGCGCATATAATATTCGTCGAAGGAGACGGGTTCGTTGCGGCGCATCTTTTCGGCGACGACCGCATCGCGCGCCCAGCGAAAGCCTCTGTTTTCCAGGTAGATGATCGCTCCATCATCGGCTTCCAACAAATAGCGTGCGTCGAAATCGATCACGCCGTTTGGACGCGAAAGCGGAAAGTCTCCGCCCGACATCGGGACCACACGGCCGCTCAACAGCGGCCCTTCGACAACGCCGTCGGCGGCGTGGATGGCCGCCCGCTCCTCGCCTCTCGCCGTCGGCCTGATCCAATAGGGCTTGGTCAGCGTGATCGAGATGGTGAACGCATATTCGAGTTGCGGCGCGAAGCTATGGGCATTGTTCATAGCCAGTTCGATAAACCAGATAATGTTGATTCGTCAACTTATGAGCAATTGCTTTTGTCGCTCCTATTTGGCAACAGACCGACATGACGCTTCCGCCCACATGGAATCTGTTCGGCGACGATCACCTGCCGCACCGAATCTTGTTGCTCGCAAAGATGATTGATCGCGAGGCGGCAAGGCAATTGCTCGACGACTTCGGCCTTTCGCTGGCCGAGTGGCGGGTTCTGGCCTTCGTCTGTTCGGCCGGTCCGGCGACGGCTGCGGATGTCGGGTCGGCATTCGAAGTCGATCGCGCCGAAGTCAGTCGGGCGGTCGGGCGGCTGATCGATGGCGGCTATGTCGATCGGGCGACGCTTCCATCGAACCGCAAGAAGATGATCCTCCACCCGACGAAGGAAGGTCGCGCGATTTTCGACGACGCCCGAAAAGTGCGCCAGCGATATTTCCAGGCGATCATGCAGGATTTGGATCCCCCGACGACCAGCTTAATGGCCGATATGCTTGAGAAAGTGGCGCTGCGGGTGGTCGAGCTTCGTTAACGGTTTAGCGCGCCGGGTCGGCCCAATAGAGGGCCATCGGGTTGGCCACGAGCTTTGTACTGCAATTCGACGGTCGGCGCGATGCGAGGGATCATGTCGACCAGATGGCCTTCGTCGGGGATCGCATCCTGCATATTGGGGTGCGGCCAGTCAGTGCCCCACAGGCAGCGGTCGGGACAGGTCGCCTTGAACCAAATATCGTCACGGCTGCCCCTCTGGTCGATCAAGCTTCTATCGCTGGAAAGCCGCATACGAGCAGCGCGGCGAAGCCGGACTGCTCAACAACAAGCCCACCATCCTTCAAAAACTTTCGGGCGTTGGTGCGATGGCGCCTCATATTCGCCCCGCCAAATCCTCGCTGGATGGAATGATAATTCCGTTCTCCCCTTTACTTGGAGCGCGAAAGATGCCCCTTCGTGCGCGAGGACCCACCATGAATAATCGTCGGCGAAATCTGGCCAAACGGAGACTGCACCATAACGGTGACGTCTCCGTTACCGCTCCGGTC
>JBDTLS010000042.1:0-15227 GCA_039934655.1 Sphingobium sp. | reverse complement strand
CGTCGGTCACATAGACTTCGCCATGCTGATAGGGCGACATCGTGCCGGGATCGACATTGAGATAGGGATCGAACTTGCGAATGCGGACCTGGAAACCCCTTGCTTGCAGCAAGGCTGCAAGGCTGGCAGCCATCAGGCCTTTGCCAAGCGAGGAGACCACGCCGCCGGTAATGAAAATGAACCGCGCCATGGGAGTGGAGGCTTAACCTTATAACACAGGGTTGGGCAAGCGCGCGAATCTGGACGCCTGCAAAAATATTTGCGAACGATTTGAAAATCGACGGAAATGCTTATTTTACGAGTGGAACACTCTGGTTCGCGGCAGCGCTATTGCCGACGCTCTGCGCCGCCCCCGCAAGCGCATCGCCATTAACGGGCGTATTGGCTGGCGCGCCGCCCGCAGCCGGAACGACATCCTTGACGAGCGATGTATCAATCTTGCTCGGCGCCTGATGAATAGAGGCCAGCACCGCAAGCGTGATGCTCAATCCCACGAACAATATCGCCAGCACAGTGGTCGTCCGCGTCAGAAAATCCGCCGCGCCGCGCGCGGACATCAACCCTGCCGGGCTACCGCCGACACCCAGACCGCCGCCTTCCGACCGCTGCATCAATATGACCGCAACAAGCGCCGCTGCGATAATCGCCTGAACGACAAGAAGGAATGTAAACATGCGCGGCACTTATCCGTCTAAAAACTGGGGTGATGAGGTCCCCTTAACGGGGAAGGCGACAAGGTTCAATGCCAAAGGCGGCAGAGATACTCACCCGGCTGCGGCAGCTATGATCGGCCCAAAGCTATCCGCCTTCAGGCTCGCCCCGCCGACGAGGCCTCCGTCGACATCCTCCAGCGCGAATATTTCCCTGGCATTGGCGGCGTTCACGGACCCGCCGTACAGCAGGCGCATCGCGTCCGCCTGCGCCACACCGATATGTTCGCGCAGCGCGGAGCGTAATGCGCCGTGCATTTGCGCGATTTGATCCATGTTCGGAATCCGCCCAGTGCCAATCGCCCAGATCGGTTCATAGGCGATCGACAGCCAATCGGCGCTGGCGCCATCGGGCAGCGACGAGCCAAGTTGATCGAGCACGTAGGCCACCGCTTGCCCGCTATCGCGCGTTTCGAGGCTTTCGCCCAGACACAGGATTACGCCCAGCCCTTCCGCCCGCGCGGCAAGCGCCTTGGCCGCGACATCGGCGCTGCTTTCGTGCTGATCGGTGCGACGCTCGCTATGGCCGACGATAACCTGCGCCGCGCCAGTTTCCTTAATCATCGCTGCCGACAGGCAGCCAGTGTGCGCGCCATTTGCCCTGGCGTGACAATCCTGCGCGCCGACAAAGGCTCCGCCTGCTACATCGGTCGCAGCGGATATGAGTGTCGAGGGCAGGCACAATCCCACCTCAACCGCCGGATATTCACTTGCGAGCGCGCCGATTGCGGAAATTTCGGGCAGGTCGGAACGCATTCCGTTCATTTTCCAATTGCCCACGACCAGCATTTTCCTGCTCATCTGAATAATTACTCCCGCATCATTTGAAGACCTTGAAATCGCAGCCCGCGATAGCGGCTGACGGCTTAATGTCCAGTCCCTGCTTGATGGCGCGGCGCTCTCGCCCTAAAGCGGCACCCGACATCGCCGCAAACCCCATAACCGGGACACACAATGATAAGTATCTTTCGCCGCTTTATCGGATCGAAACTGGGCGCCATCTTTGCGGTGGTTTTTCTCGGGATGATCGGTTTTGCGTTCGTTGCCGGAGATCTGAGCGGCAAGCGCGGGGTTTCACTCCCGTCGTTTCTGGGCGGCGGATATGCCGCGAAAGTGGGCGGATCGACCTTAAGCGATTCCGAAGTGCAAAGCCGTGTTCAGCGCGTGTTCGAACAGCAGCGGCGTGACAGTCCGGGCATGCAGATTGATGCGTTTCTGGCGCAGGATGGCGTCAACATCATCTACAACCAACTCGTCGCGGGCCTTGCCATCATGGAGTTCGCGAAAGCGCAGGGCATCCATATCAGCAAGCCGATGATCGATGCGCAGATCGCCGCAATCCCTGCATTTCAGGACGCCTCCGGCAAATTCAGCCAGACCGCGTTCCGCCAGTTGCTGTCCAGTCAGGGTGTTAATGAAAAGGCCCTGCGCGATGATATTGCGCGCGATGTCACGGGACGTATATTGGTGGGATCGTCCGCGCTCGGTGCGCGCTTGCCGGATAGTCTGGTGCTGCCTTATGCCTCCCTGATGCTCGAAACGCGGCAGGGCAGAATTGCCGCCATTCCCGCCATGGCGTTTCTCCCCAAGACGGACCCCAATGATGCTCAGGTAAAAAGTTTCTACGCCGCCAATGCCAACAGGTTCACGATCCCGGAACAGCGCAAATTCCGCTATGCTGTTATCGATGCCGACCGCTTTCTGGCCGCCGCGACGCCGAATGATCAGGAAATCAGCGCGTTCTATGCTTTGAACAAGGCGCGTTTTGCCGCCAAGGAAACCCGCAGTATCGAGCAATTGATCCTGCCTACCCAATCAGCTGCGACTTCGGTTGCCAATGACGTCAAGGCTGGCAAATCCCTGGGCGCCGCCGCCAGTGCAGCCGGCCTGTCGGTCGCGACATTCAATGCGCAGGCCCAGGCCGATCTTGCCCGCCAGTCATCCGATGATGTCGCCAAGGCGGCGTTCGCGGCGACACAGGGCGCGTCCGTCGGCCCGCTCCGCTCCGCGTTCGGTTGGGCAGTTATTCGCGTTACCGGCATTCAGCGCACGCCCGAAACGACGCTCGATCAAGCGCGGCCCGTTATCATCGGGTTGCTCAAGGACCAGAAGCAGGCGCGCTTATTGAGCGACTTTACCGGCAAGCTGGAGGACCAGATCGCCAATGGCGCCACCTTTGACGAAGTGGTGAAGGACAATGGCCTTGCCGTGGAAACCACGCCTGCCCTGATCGCGACCGGGCAGAATGTGCTCGATCCGGCCTATAAGCCATCAACCGATATGGCTCCGCTGCTCAAACCCGGTTTCGGGATGGATGCCGACGATGACGCCCAGCTCGCGCAGATCGTCGCGCAAAAGCGTTACGCCTTGCTCGACGTGACCGACGTCATCGCCGCAGCGCCGCCGCCACTGGACACAATTCGCCCGGCCATCACGCAGATGTACAAACTCCACGCCGGGGCCGAGAAGGCGCGCGAGATGGCCGCCGCGCTGCAAGCGAAGATCGCCAAGGGTATGCCGCTTGAGCAGGCGCTGGCGAGTGCGGGCGTTCCCCTGCCCCCCGTTCAGAAAGCGGGCGGTCGTCGCGCCGACCTGATGCGGCAAGACAAGCGCGCCCCTGCGGAAGTCGCGATCCTGTTCGCGATGAAGCCCGGTAGCGTCAAGCTGATGCCGATCGGTGATGATCGCGGCACTTTCCTGATCCAGCTCGACGCGGTAGCACAAGGCGATGCCGCCAAGGTGCCCGGCCTGACCGAGCGTATTCGCGCCGACCTCAGCAATGTGGTCGCGAGCGAGTACAGCGAACAGTTTGAACATGCCATCGAGCGCGATCTGGGCGTGAAGCGCAATGCTAACGCCGTCGCCACTGTGACGCATGAGCTGCGCCGTATCAACGGCGCGACGCCTCCTGCGCAATAGTTGTAACGTAAATGCCGCCGCGCGATCAGCATAATCCCGAACAGACCAAAGCCACCCTATCGGCTGGCAAGTCAGCGTTGGTGTGGGTCAAGCAGATTGCCGATACCGACACGCCGATTTCCGCTGCGCTGAAGCTGATGGCGCCGGAGCGCGGCGACTTCCTGCTGGAATCGGTGGAGGGCGGCGCGGTGCGGGGCCGTTACAGCCTGATCGGTCTTGCGCCTGATCTGATGTTCCGCGCGCAGGGCGACCATGCGCAGATCAACCGGCAATGGCAGACCGATCGCACCGCGTTCACCGATGAGCCGGTCGGCGCGCTGGAGGCTTTGCGCGCGCTTGTCGCCGAATGTCGGGCGGATATTGATCCTGCGCTTCCACCCGCACTGGCATGTCTCGTCGGATATTTCGGGTATGAAACCTATGGCCTGATCGAGAAGCTGCCCCGGCCCGCGGAAAATGACATCGCCCTGCCCGATATGCTGTTCGGGCGGCCCACACTGATCCTGATCTTCGACCGACTGGCCGACGCGCTCTATCTTGTGGCGCCGGTGTGGAAGGGGTGCTTCACCGATGCCGACAGCGCAATTGGTGCGGCGATGGATCGTATCAATGCGGCCTCCGCGCGGCTTGCCGGGGCGCTGCCTGCCGCGCCTGTGGCGGGCGAGCTGCCCGATGTTGTCATGACGCCCGCCATGCCCGCGAGCCGCTATGCCGCAATGGTCAACCGTGTGAAGGAATATATCTTCGCGGGCGATATTTTTCAGGTCGTGCTGGCGCAGCGTTTCACTTGTCCCTTTACGTTACCGCCGCTGGCGCTTTACCGAGCGCTGCGCCGGATCAACCCCTCGCCGTTCCTCTATTGCCTCGACCTGCCCGGCTTTGCGCTGATCGGATCAAGCCCGGAAATCCTCGTGCGACTGCGCGATGGCGAAGTGACGATCCGCCCGATCGCCGGAACCCGGCCACGCGGCAAAACTGCCGCCGAAGACGCCGCCCATCGGGACAGCCTGCTGGCCGATCCCAAGGAACGGGCCGAGCATCTGATGCTGCTCGATCTGGGGCGCAACGATGTGGGCCGCGTGGCGCAGGCCGGCAGCGTGCGCGTGACCGACAGTTACACGGTCGAGTTCTACAGCCATGTCATGCACATCGTGTCGAACGTAGTCGGCAGAATCGCGGCGGGCAAGGACGCGCTCGACGCCTTGTTTGCCGGTTTCCCTGCCGGAACCGTATCGGGCGCGCCCAAGGTGCGCGCGTGCGAGATCATTGCTGAGCTGGAACCCGAAACGCGCGGCGCTTATGCCGGATGCGTGGGGTATTTCTCGCCTGACGGCAACATGGATAGCTGCATCGTACTGCGCACCGGCGTCCTTAAGGATGGCACATTGCACGTGCAGGCGGGCGCGGGCATCGTCGCCGACAGCACGCCCGAATATGAGCAACGCGAGTGCGAAGCCAAGTCCGGCGCGCTGATCGCCGCCGCGCGCGAAGCAGTGGCGCTGGCACAATCCGCCGGTTTCGGGCAGTAAGTGTGTCATGATCCCAAAAACTCAAATCCTCGTTATCGACAATTATGACAGCTTCACCTGGAACCTCGTCCATTATCTGATGGAACTGGGCGCTACAGTCGAAGTCGTCCGCAATGACGCGATGAGTGCAGCGCAAGCCATTGCAACCGGCGCCGATGCATTTCTGCTCTCGCCCGGCCCGTGCACCCCCAATGAAGCGGGCATCAGCCTCGATCTGGTCGGTGCCTGCGCCGATGCAGGCAAGCCGCTGCTCGGTGTGTGCCTGGGCCATCAATCGATTGGGCAATATTTTGGCGGCAGCGTGGTGCGCGGCGGATTGATGCATGGCAAGACGTCGCCCGTCACGCATGACGGCACCGGGCTGTTCGCGGGCTTGCCCTCGCCCTTCACCGCCACCCGCTATCACTCGTTGATTGTCGAGGATATTCCGGGCAGCCTGATCGTCAATGCCACCAGTGACGCCAAGGATGGAAAAAGGGGATCGGTGATGGCGTTCCATCATCGCGACCTGCCGATCCATAGCGTCCAGTTCCACCCGGAAAGCATCGCCACCGAATATGGGCATGATATGCTGGCGAATTTCATGCGGATAGCCGGGCTGCCGGTCCGCGAGCGGGCCTGATCGGCCATGACCGATTCCACACACCTTATGTCCGCCTTCCCCGATCCTTCCCATCCGCTCTCCTCGCAGGAAGCCGAGGCTGTTTTTTCCGCCATGTTCGATGGCGCGGGCACAGATGAAGAGATCGCCGCGTTCCTCATCGCGCTTGCCGACCGGGGCGAAACGGCAAGCGAGATCGCCGCCGCCGCCCGTGCAATGCGCGCGCGGATGATTACCGTACGCGCACCCGAAGGCGCGATCGACGTAAGCGGCACGGGAGGCGACGGTCATCATACGCTCAACGTGTCGACCGCTGTCTCGCTGGTCGTGGCGGCGTGCGGCGTACCGGTCGCCAAACATGGTAATCGCGCTGCCTCCTCCAAGGCGGGCGGCGCGGATACGCTGGAAGCACTGGGCGTCCGCCTCAATATTTCGCCCGATGTAGCGGAACGCCAGCTTGCCGATCTGGGCATATGTTTCCTGTTCGCACAGGCGCATCATCCCGTACTCAAACGCATCGGGCCAATCCGCAAGAGCATCGGCCGCCGCACCATCTTCAACCTGCTCGGCCCGCTCGCCAACCCCGCCAATGTCCGGCGTCAGCTCATCGGCATCGCGCGCCCTGCCTATGTGCCGATTTATGCCGAGGCGCTCCATGAACTGGGCGTCGATCACTCGTTGATCGTGTCCGGCGACGAAGGGCTGGACGAACTCTCGACCGCGGGCGGCAATGACGCAGCCGAGGTCACGATGGAAGGCATCGTCGCGATGCACCGGATCGATGCAGCGGACCTTGGCCTGCCCCATCACCCGACGGAGGCGATCCGGGGCGGTGATGCCACTTACAACGCCACGGCTTTGCGGCGGCTGTTGATGGGCGAACAGGGCCCTTATCGCGATGCGGTGCTTTTGAACGCCGCCGCGGCACTGCTGGTCGCGGGTGAGATCGAATCCCTGCGCGACGGGGTTGAGGAGGCCGCCGAAGTCATCGACAAGGGGCTTGCCAACGCGCTGCTCAACTGCTGGATTAAGTGGACATGACCAACAAGCTCACCGAAATTTGCGATACCAAGCGGGTAGAAGTCGCCCAGCGCAAGCGGGACATGACTGTCGCAACCCTGCACGCCCGCGCCGCCGAACAATCGCCCCCGCGTGGATTTCGCGCCGCTTTGGATGCCGCCGCCCGTTCGGAATTCGGTTTGATTGCGGAGATCAAGAAAGCATCGCCATCCAAGGGGCTTATTCGCGCGGATTTTAACCCTCCCGCACATGCGGTCGCCTATCAGGCGGCGGGCGCGGCTTGCCTGTCGGTACTTACGGATGCGCCCTATTTTCAGGGGCATGAAGATTATCTGATGGAAGCGCGTTCTGCCTGCGCGATCCCGGTGCTGCGCAAGGATTTCATGGTCGACCCGTGGCAGGTGCTGGAATCGCGCTCAATTGGTGCGGACGCGATATTGATTATTGTTGCGGCACTTGACGACGGGCAGATGGCGGAGATTGAAACGACCGCGCTCGATCTCGGCATGGATGTGTTGATCGAGGTGCACGATGTTCAGGAAATGGAGCGCGCCAGCAAATTACGTTCACGCCTTATCGGGGTCAACAACCGCGACCTGCGCGACTTCAGCGTCGATTTTGCACGGACCTATGAGTTGATCGCCCACGCGCCGGAGGGTTGCACCTTTGTCGCGGAAAGTGGCCTGAGCAGCCACGACGACTTGCGTGCGATGGCCGAACAGGGCGTGCGCTGTTTCCTCGTCGGTGAAGCGTTAATGCGCGAGAAGGATGTCGAATCCGCGACGCGGAAGCTGCTGACCGGGGCATGAGCGGCCTCACCCATATCGATGCCAGCGGCGCAGCGCATATGGTCGATGTTTCGGGCAAGGCCGACACAGACCGGCAGGCGATTGCATCCGGGCGGAT
The DNA here is from genome assembly GCA_039934655.1 of Sphingobium sp. Classification (GTDB taxonomy): domain Bacteria; phylum Pseudomonadota; class Alphaproteobacteria; order Sphingomonadales; family Sphingomonadaceae; genus Sphingobium. The sequence goes on along the minus strand of JBDTLS010000042.1, from coordinate 7,542 downwards.
CGATATGAGTGCCGCGGCGGCGCGGGCGATCATGGATGGAACGGCCAAAAAGGGCGACGTGCTGGCGGTTGCCCGTGTGGCGGGGATCATGGCCGCCAAAAAGACATCCGACCTGATCCCGCTGTGCCATCCGCTACCCATCACCAAAGTGGTCATTGACCTGACGCCCGATGACAATGGCGTCACGGCGACCGCCACCGTGCGCACGCGCGGGCAAACGGGGGTGGAGATGGAGGCTTTGACGGCCGTTTCCGTCGCGCTGCTCACCATCTATGACATGGGCAAAGCGCTCGACAAGGCGATGGTCATCCGCGACATCCGTCTGGTCGAAAAAACGGGTGGCAAATCCGGCGACTGGCGCGCTGAACCCGCATGAAGCGCGGCGCATGACCTTGCTTGCCGTCGCGGAGGCGCAAGGCCGTTTGCTGGCGCTGGGGTCTGCATTGCCAGTCGAGCAGGTGCCGCTATCCGATGCGACCGGACGCTGGCTTGCCCATGATGTGACGGCAACGCGCGATCAACCATCAGCCGACCTGTCCGCGATGGATGGCTATGCGATCCGTTTGGTCGATCTGCCCGGTCCGTGGCACATCGTTGATACCAGCGCCGCCGGGGGGCCGATGCCTGGGGCGGTTAATCCGCGAGAGGCTGTGCGTATTTTCACAGGCGCGCCGCTTCCGCCCGGTGCCGATACGGTCATTATGCAGGAGGATGTGGCCGTCGATGGCGACACGCTTACTCTTACCGATACGCCGCCTGTGGCAACGGGCCGCCATGTAAGGCGCAAGGGCGATGATTTTACGCAGGGGCAGATAGTATTGAAGGCGGGTACGCGGCTTAGTGCCCAGCATATAGCGCTGGCCGCTCTGGCGGGGCACGCCACCCTGCCCGTCTGTCGCGGCCCACGCATTGCCCTGCTTTCCACGGGATCAGAGCTGGTACGGCCGGGGGACCAAGTGCCGCCCGGCAAATTGCCCGCCTCCAACGGGATAATGCTGCGCGCGATGCTCGCAGCCTTGCCATGTGATGTCACCGACATGGGTATCGTACCGGATGATCTCGAAGCCATGACGGCAAAACTTGCACAGGCACGCACGTTCGACATCGTTATGACCAGCGGCGGCGCGTCGGTTGGCGATCATGATCTGGTCAAGCATGCGCTCGCCGCGGCCGGGGGACAGGTGGACTTCTGGAAAATCCGTATGCGGCCCGGCAAGCCGCTGATCTGCGGAACATTGGGGGAGGCGATATTTCTTGGCCTGCCCGGCAATCCGGTTTCGGCATTTGTAACGGCCATGCTGTTCCTATTGCCGCTCGTTCGCCACCTTGCGGGGTGCAAAGCGCCGCTGCCGGAATATATATGCGCAGCGCTTGGCGCAGATCTTCCCGCCACAGCAAGCCGCGACGATTATATGCGGGGCCATGTGCAGCAGGGCATGGTGACGCCGTTGAGGCGTCAGGATAGTGCAGGCACGTTAGCCCTTGCGCAAGCCAATTGCCTGATCTTTCGCGCGGCTGAATCGGACGCGGCGGCGTGTGGCGAGCGCATCACCATATTGCCATTTGTGTAGGCCGCATTTTTCCAACAGGCTTTTGTTGACTCGATCCAACATGTTTCCTATACGTTCCCCATCCGTTCCATAATGGGGTCAGGCCATGCTCACCGCAAAACAACAGGAATTGCTGATTTTCATCCAGAACCGGCTGGAGAAAGGCGGTGTGTCCCCTTCTTTTGATGAAATGAAGGACGCACTTGATCTCAAATCCAAGTCGGGCATTCATCGACTGATCAGCGCGCTGGAGGAGCGGGGCTTCATCCGCCGCCTCGCCAACCGTGCCCGCGCGCTCGAAGTGTTGAAATTGCCGGACGGTGTGGAGTGGGCGAAGCCTGCCATCCCATCCGCGCTTGCCGCCCTGCCCCAGGTGCAACCGCCTCAGGCTATACCGATGGCGGCCAATGACGTGATCGAAATTCCGTTGCATGGCCGCATCGCCGCCGGTGTGCCAATCGAAGCGATGGAGGGGCAGGCAATGCTCTCCGTTCCGGCGGCGCTGCTCGGTGCGGGCGACCATTATGCGCTGGAAGTATCCGGCGATTCGATGATGGAGGCGGGCATATTGGATGGCGACTATGCCCTTATCCAACGTACTGACGTGGCGCGCGAGGGGCAGATCATCGTCGCCCTGATCGAGGAAAACGAAGCAACGCTCAAATATTTCCGGCGTCAGGGGAGCCAGATACGTCTGGACCCCGCCAATTCCGCCTATGAGCCGCAAATCTATGATTCTCGGCAGGTGCGAATACAAGGCAAGCTCGCGGGGTTGTTGCGCCGTTATAACTGAGGTGGGGTTTGCGGCGAAGCTTTGGGGCGCGCCGTATCATCACGAAACGCATCGTCACTAGAAGCGCTTTTCGTGTGCGGCACATAAACTGCGGGCGGCACGATCCAGGGGTGCGTGTCGCCGGACGGGCGCACTGTCGTTATCGTCCTGCTGCCCAGATAGATCGCCGCTCCGCCACTGCGGCTCAACGCCGCGCGATCCAGCTTTAGCCAGCGCGGAATGCAGCCGCGCGGCAATCGCCGATCGCTGACGACGATATCGGCATTTGCGCAATCTTTCACAAACGCTTTCCACGGCACTCTCTGGGCGCTGCGCGTAGCGAGAATACGCCAGCTCCGCCCGCCGTCCTGCACGTCAACCGCGCATAGCTCCGGGTTGCAGCGCGCTTGCGGGCTTTCGGCGAGCGCGGGCATAGCGTCAGCATCGGCGCCGCTCATCGGCAAGCCCTCCCCCGCCACGCTGCCCAGCGTGTCACGCACATAATCCCCTGCCCGCCCGCGCAGCAACATCATCCGCCCGTCGCTGCCCCGCACCGCCATATGCCGTCCGTCCCCCGTCACCAATATATCGGGCGCGGGCGCAAGCAGGATCAAAACTGACCCTAGCCCAAGCGGCACCAGACCCAGCAACCGCACACGCGTCCGCCATAGCATGACCCACAGCAAGCCCATCAGCGCCGCAACAAAAGGCCCATCGGAAAATCCCGGCACCGCGACTACGCCTGCGGACTGCGCCGCTGCGAAATGCGCTACAACGAGCAGCAACCCGAGCGCCTTGCCGACGATCCACCACAGCGGCGCACCCAATCCGACGATATCGAGGAACAGCGCAGCGGCTTCGGCAGGCATGACGACAAACGTGGTCAGCGGTATCGCGATCAGATTGGCGAATGCGCCCAGCATCCCCGACTGATGAAAATGATACAGCGCTATCGGCATCAACGCTGCCTCCACCGCCAGTCCCGTAATAAACAGCGCCGTCAGAGCGCGCAGCCATTTCCGCCAGCGCGCTTCATCGCGCGCCATCGTCAAACGACGGAACCACTGCGCCTCGCTGAGGCTGACGAGCACGATCACCGCCATGAAGCTCATCTGAAAACTGGGGCCGACCAGTGATTCGGGCCAGAGCACCAGCACCACAATCGCTCCCGCTGCAATCAACCGAATCCCGATCGAATCGCGCCCCAACGCCAGCCCCGCCAACACTAGCAACGCGGCAACGCACGACCGCACGGTCGGCACTTCGGCGCCGGTCAACAGCGTATAGCCAACCCCGGCCAGTGCGCCGCCACCCGCAGCCACAGCGAGCAACGGCAACCGCAGCGCCAGACGGCGGCTGAGCGCAAATATCCGCAACAATAAAAATATCACCCCGCCGATCATTGCCGACACATGCAGGCCGCTGATCGAAAGCAGATGCGCGAGGCCGCTGCGCCGCATCGCATCCGCATCCGCCTGACTTATCGCGCCGGTATCGCCGGTCGCCAAAGTGGCCGCAATTGCCCCTTCGCCGCCACCCAGACGGGCGAGGATATGATCGGACAGACGCTGACGGATGGCGACCGATGCTGGCACCGCCGGTTCGATGATATGAATAGGCGCCAATGCCCGGCCGCTCGCGCCGATCCCCATGAAATACGCCCTTTGCGCAAAGTCATAGGCCCCCGGAACAGCAGGGGGCGCGGGAGGCATCAACCGGCTTCGAAAGGAAAGCAGCGCGCCGGGGCCAAGCCCGGAAACCATGTCTATGTTTTTGACATTTACGCGAATACGCTCGGGCAGATCAGTGCGACGCGGTTCGGGCGCGACGATCAACCGGACCATATCCTGCGCCTGTATCGTGTTCACCGCGAGCACACGCCCGCGCACTTCGACGAACGCCGCACGGGTGATCGGCCGTTCCCCCATCAACAGCGCCTTGCCCCACATCAGCGCGCAACCGAGCGCTGCTGCAATGGCGATCAACAGGAACGCGCGCTGCATACGGCTGCCCGCGGCAAGCATCAGGGACGCGATCGCAAAGCCGCAGCACCCCGCCATCCATACCGCCCAACTCCAGGGACCCGGCAATGCAAACCACGCCGCTATGCCCAGGGACAGGGCAACAGGAACCCAACTGCCAAGCTGCTCCCGCTCGCTTTCCAGCGCAATTTCCGCAGCCGAAAGCCACATTCGCATCCGCGCGGTAATTTGCGCTGCAACATGCGTTTGTCGCAAAGAAAAAGCCATGCTAGGGGCGTACCACTTTGTTTCAGGCCATTGGGCTTTTGCCAGCGTTTCCGGCACACCCCATCGTCGTATGTCGGAGAATTTCTGCGTGAGTGCAACCGGTGAAACCGCTTCCGTTGTTACCCGGTTCGCGCCGTCCCCTACCGGCTTCCTGCATATCGGCGGCGCCCGCACCGCTTTATTCAACTGGCTGTTTGCGAGGCATCATGGCGGCAAATATCTGCTGCGGATCGAGGACACTGATCGCGCCCGCTCCACCGACGCCGCAATCGACGCCATTCTCGACGGACTGGATTGGCTGGGCCTGGGCAGCGACGAACCTCCGGTGTTCCAGTTTTCCCGCGCTACCCGGCACAGCGAAGTCGCGTATCAGATGCTCGAAAGCGGTCACGCCTACCGCTGTTACGCGACCTCTGCGGAGCTGACGGAACTGCGCGAGCAACAACGTGCCGCCAAGCAGCCGATGCGCTATGACGGGCGGTGGCGCGATCGCGCGGCAGGGGATGCGCCCGCCGATGCGCCCTTTGTGGTCCGATTGAAAGCCTCCCAAACCGGCGAAACGGTGATCGAGGATGCGGTGCAGGGCCGCGTTGTGGTTCAGAATGCCGAACTGGACGACATGGTTCTGCTCCGTTCCGACGGCACGCCGACCTATATGCTCGCGGTCGTCGTCGACGATAATGACATGGGCGTGACCCACGTCATTCGCGGGGATGATCACCTGAATAATGCGTTTCGGCAATTGGGCATTGTCAAGGCGATGGGCTGGGCAGAACCTGTGTACGCGCACATCCCGCTTATCCACGGGGCGGACGGGGCCAAACTTTCCAAGCGGCATGGCGCCTTGGGGGTGGATGCCTATCGCGACGAATTGGGCATGTTACCCGAAGCGGTGGGCAATTATTTGCTCCGCCTCGGCTGGGGTCATGGCGACGAAGAAATCATCACGCGGGACCGGGCGGTGGAGTTGTTTGACCTTGCCGGAGTGGGCCGCTCGCCGTCGCGCTTTGACATCAAGAAGCTCGAAAACATCAACGGTCATTATTTGCGCGAAGCCGATGATGCCCGCCTTGCGTCTCTGGTGGCTCCGCGAATCGAGGCGCAGACGGGCGTGACATGCACGGACTCGCAACTGTCGCTGCTGACGCAGGCAATGCAGTCGCTCAAACCGCGTGCCAAAACGATCGACGAAATCGCTGATGGCGCGCAATTTCTGTTTGCCCGGCGTCCATTGGCTTTTGACGACAAGGCGAAAACTCTGCTAGATGCTGCAGCGCAAACAGTCGTGCAGCACGCCTTGATGGCGCTTGGCGAGCTGGGTGGGGACGAGTGGACTGTCGAAACGCTGGAAGCGAAGATCCGCGCCGTGGCGGAAGCTGCGGATATGGGTCTGGGTAAAATCGCCCAGCCGCTAAGGGCAGCGCTAACGGGGCGCACAACGTCTCCGGGAATATTCGACGTGCTTTTTCTGCTGGGGCGGGAAGAAACGTTAAACAGATTGTCGGACATACCGGCCATTAGCCTGGCTTGGTAATAACAGGGAGAATAAAATGGCAGATACCAAAGCCACGCTCAGCATCGGTGACAAGGTCGCAGAATATGGGTTGATGAGCGGCACGGTCGGACCGCAGGTTATCGACATTCGCAAGCTTTATTCCGACACAGATATGTTCACCTTTGATCCGGGCTTTACCTCCACCGCGAGCTGCGAATCCGGCCTGACCTACATCGATGGTGACGCTGGCATTTTGTTGCATCGCGGATATCCGATCGATCAGCTGGCGGAAAAGTCGAGCTTCATGGAGGTGTCGTACCTGCTGCTGCGCGGCGAATTGCCCAACGTCGAGGAATTGGGCGAGTTCACCCGCACCATTACGCGCCACACAATGGTCCATGAACAACTGACGACGTTCTTCCGCGGATTCCGTCGCGATGCGCACCCGATGGCAATCATGGTGGGCGTTGTGGGGGCGCTTTCGGCATTCTATCATGACTCGACCGACATCAATGACCCGGCGCAGCGGCGCATCGCCAGCCACCGCCTGATTGCCAAGATGCCGACGATTGCGGCGATGGCGTATAAATATTCATCCGGCCAGCCGTTCGTGTATCCCCGCAATGACCTGAGCTACACGGGCAACTTCCTGCGTATGATCTTCTCGGTTCCGGCCGAAGAATATGTGGTCGATCCGGTGATCGAGGATGCGATGGACAAGATATTCATCCTGCACGCCGATCATGAACAAAACGCGTCGACATCGACTGTGCGTCTCGCCGGTTCTTCGGGCGCAAATCCGTTTGCGTGTATTGCCGCCGGTATCGCGTGCCTGTGGGGTCCGGCGCATGGCGGCGCCAATGAAGCCGCGCTCAACATGCTGCGCGAGATCGGCACCGTCGATCGCATCCCCGAATATATCGCCCGCGCGAAGAACAAGGATGATCCATTCCGCCTGATGGGCTTCGGCCACCGCGTGTACAAAAATTATGATCCGCGCGCGACCGTGATGCAGAAAACCGCAAAGGACGTCCTCGACAAACTTGGGCTCAGCGATCCGGTGTTCGATGTCGCCAAGGAGCTGGAGCATATCGCACTCAACGATCCTTACTTTGTTGAAAAGAAGCTCTACCCGAACGTCGATTTCTACAGCGGTGTCATCCTTTCGGCGATTGGCTTCCCAACCGAAATGTTCACCGTGTTGTTCGCACTTGCCCGGACCGTCGGCTGGGTAGCGCAATGGAACGAAATGATTTCCGACCCAGCCCAGCGCATCGGTCGCCCGCGCCAGCTTTATACAGGACCCACTGAGCGGGATTATGTACCGGTCGAAAAACGCTGATTTTTCGTATCGCCAGAGCGGCTTGCGATCCAATTGCATCGGCTCGACCGCTCTATCTATGGTTTTGCCGCATTTTCCGAGTCGTCAGGTGATTCCACCTGACTGGAAAACGCGGTAAAACAGGATTGGCCGCC